>JANLQX010000499.1:0-12902 GCA_031368095.1 Actinomycetes bacterium
GCCAGCGTGACGTCGTGGCGGAGAGTGACCTCCCACGGGTCCTCGTGAACAACAGCGTCGGTCGCCACGGCTCGCAGGTTTCGTTCGTCGCGCGCCACCCGTCGGTAGTGATCGAGAAGCTTGTGCCGTGCGATCCCCATGAGCCACGCGACGCTCACATGCAATGTGACGCCCGTTTGGATACTGGTGACAGCGGCGAGGAACGTCTCCGACGTCAGATCCTGGGCGACGCCGTCATTGGACACCCGCCGACGCAGATAGCCATAGACGGCGGGCAGGGCCTCGTCGTAGAAGCTCAGCAACGTGGCACCGAGGTCCGGGGCCGAAAGTGCGTCCATCGGCAACGTTTATCGTCGCGCGCTCGTCGTTTCCGACGGGGAGGATCCATAGAGCGCGGCCAAGTCGGTTCCGATGCGTCCGAGCTCGGTCCGGATGGTCGATGGCTCGACTACTTCGATCGACGCGCCGAACATCATGAGCTTGCGCACGAGCGCGCCATGGTCCGGGCCTCCGACCTCGACCTCCACGCGCTCGTCTGGCGCCGACGGACCAATGCGCGCCTCCGGCCCGAAGACCCAACGCAGTGACGGCAACGACTCACGATGAGCGAGGACCCGCGCCGACACGAGGGCGTTTTCCCCGACCCGCTCGGCAATCAGCTTCCACGCACTGGCGAGATCGAAGCCGTCGGGCCGCACCACCCGGTCGCCCGTGACCTCGACCGACGACACGCGATCGATCCGAAAGGTCCGCAGCCCGGCGCTGGTGTCGGCCACGAGGTACCAGGCGAGACCCTTGGCGGCGATGCCGAGCGGATGAATCGTGCGGGTGCTGGCCTCACCCTTGGGCGAGACGTAGCCGAGCACCACCTGGTCGCCGCCGATCACCGCCGACTGCAGGTCGTCGAGCCATCGGGGCGGCGGACGGTCATCGGCCTTCTGACCCCAGCGAGTCGGGTCGACCACGAGCGCGGCAGCCGCACTCTCGGCGTCGTCGCGCATCGTTTCCGGAAGCGCGCGTAGCAATTTTCGCAGGCCCGCCTTCACTGCCGGCGTGGCGGCCGAGCCGGGACCGGCGATCAGAAACAGCGCCCTCGCTTCCGGCGCGGTCAGCCCGGTCAGATCGGTGCGGGCACCACCGAGTAGGTTCCAGCCGCCGTTACGGCCGGACGTCGAATACACCGGGAGGCCGGCGGTACCGAGGGCTTCGAGATCGCGACGAGCCGTCCGTTCGGAGATCTCGAGTTCGACGGCAACCTCCTCGGCCGTGACCTGCCCCTTGCGCTGCAGGATCAGCAGGAGGGCCACCAGACGATCGGCTCGCATGATTTCCATCGTCCCCCACAAACTGGACAGAAGGTGGCCACTTTAGGTTTTTACGATCGTCCAATGAACTCCATCACTGCTCAACCCATCGTCGATCCCCGTCCGCTTCTCGCCACGGCCATGACGCTCGCCGGCGACACCATTGCCACCGTTCGTCCCGAGCAACTCACCAACCCCACGCCTTGTGGCAGCTACGACGTGCACGAGCTTCTTGGCCACCTGATGGGTGCGGCCGATCGTCTCGCCGTGGTCGGTCGTGGCCAGGAGAATCCGTTCGCCCGCCCGGAAGAGTTCTTTCCGATCGACGGTGATTGGGTGGCGATGTGGGCCCGGTACACCGACGAGATCACGTCCGCCTGGGCCGACGACGCCGCTCTAGCCCGGCCCACGATGCTGCCCTGGGCGGCCGAGTCGGGCGACCTTGCTATGCGCACCTACATTGCCGAGTTCATCGTCCACACCTGGGACCTTGCGGTGGCCACGGGTCAGAACCCGGCATGGGATGCCGACGTGCTTGCCATGTCCGTCGAGGTGATGCGCGAGATTCTTCCGGCCGTCGGTCGGAGGGAAATGTTCGACGCCATCCGCGCCACCATGCCCCCCGAGATGCAGCGACAGATGCAGGGCAGCCCCGACCCCTACGACGCCGCCGTGTCGGTGCCCGACGACGCGCCGCTCATCGACCAACTCGTCGCCCACGTCGGCCGAACCCCGCAGTAGGTCCTCGTGGGCCAGCTCGGTCGCATGGGCCGGGAAAACCCAGAAAAAACGAGGCCAGCTGGCCCAAGAAAGCCAGCTGGCCCAAACCCGTCAACCAGCCGCTCAATCCTCGGTGTAGGTGACGGCGAGCTCGCCCATCCACGAGCGCAGCGTGTTCTTCAGCTTGATCTGCTGGATGAAGATGTCGTGCTCGGGGCCGGCCGGGCTGTCGGACTGCGGCGCCTTGAAATAGAAGCTCAGCCACTCCTGCAGGCCACCTTTGCCAGCGCGCATAGCAAGGTCCATGAAGAGGGCAAGGTCGAGCACGATCGGGGCGGCGAGGATCGAGTCGCGGCACAAGAAGTTGACCTTGATCTGCATGTCGTAACCCATCCATCCGAAGATGTCGATGGCGTCCCAGCCCTCTTTGTTGTCACCACGCGGCGGGTAGTAGTTGATGCGCACAACATGGTCGACGTTGCCGTAGAGGTCGGGGTACACCTCGGGCTGGAAGATGGTGTCGAGCACGCCGAGCTTCGACACTTCCTTGGACTTGAAGTTCTCCGGATCGTCGAGGACCTCACCGTCGCGATTGCCGAGAATGTTGGTGGAATACCATCCGCGCATACCAAGCATGCGGGCCTTGAAGCCCGGTGCCAGGATCGTCTTCATCAGGGTCTGGCCGGTCTTGAAGTCCTTGCCGCAGATCGGTACGCCCTCGCGCTCGGCCAGGGCCACGATGCAGGGCAGGTCGACGGTGAGGTTCGGGGCGCCGTTGGCGTAGGGAATCCCTGACGAGAGGGCGGCATAGGCGTAGATCTGTGACGGTGAGATGTTCGGGTCGTTGGCCTTGAGGCCGGCCTCGAAGGACTCGATCGTGTCGTGAACCGCCGTCGGCTCCTGATAGGCCTCGGTGGACCCGCACCATACGATCACGAGGCGGTCGCAGTTGTTCTCCGTCTTGAACCGCTCCATGTCGGCCATGAGTTGTTCGGCCAGGTCGAACTTGTTGGCGCCGGTCTTCACCCGCTTGCCGTCCAGGCGCGACACCCAGCGCTGATCGAACACCGCATCCATGGCGACGATGCCTTCGAGCTCACGGGAGAGCGGAGCCAGGTCTTCGCCCGAGAGCACGCCAGCGGTGCGAGCGGCTTCGAGCGCGTTCGACGAAATCGGGTCCCAGCCACCGAACACGATGTCGTCGAGGCCGGCGAGGGGGACGAAGTCCTTGATCATCGGGTTGCGGTTTTCTTCCCGCTTCCCGAGACGGATATGGGCCATCTGGGTGAGCGAGCCGATCGGCTTGTTGAGGCCCTGGCGGGCGGCGATCACGCCGGCGTACAGGGTGGTGGCCACGGCGCCCATGCCGGGAGTGAGGATGCCGAGTCGGCCGGTGGCCGGAGCGATGGTGACGGGGTCAGAGGTCATGCCCTCCAGTCTGAATCGAAGGAACTCCATTGGCAAACGGTGTCGACATAAGCATCTCCTTCACCGTCAGTGACCCGATGAGGGACACTGGCAAGGTGCGCACTCTGCCCAACCTGACCGTTCATCAGCTGCTCTACGTACGAGAAGCGGCCCGGGCCGAGACGTGGTCCGAGGCCGCCCGCCGTCTCGGTGTGTCCCAGCCGGCACTCAGCCAGGGCGTGGCCGAGGTCGAACGACGACTCGACGTGAAACTCTTCGACCGGCGAGCGAGGCTCCGGGTCGCCACTCCCGAACTCGCTGAAGTTCTGACCATTGCTGAACGGGTACTCAGCGATATCGACGATCTCGATCGTCGCCTCGACGAGCTCCGGACGGGTCACCGCGGCGCCGTTCGCGTCGGCATGATCGACACCGCCGCCCTCGGGTCCCTCGCCCCGGCGGTGGCGTCGTTCCGAGCCAGCGAGCCAGACGTGGCGGTGACGATCGTCGTGGAACCGTCGGTGTCATTGACCGAACGCGTGGCCGCCGGCGAACTCGACCTCGCCGTGGTGGTCGCCCCGAACTCGGTCACGGACCGCCTCGGCCGACGACTCGAAATGACCCCGCTGTTCGACGAGGCGATCTACGTCTATCCGTCGGTCCAGGCCGGACAAAAGCGCGTCCGACGAACGGCGCCCAAGGACTGGGGCCCCTGGGTGACGTATCCCGCCGGGTCGCAGAGCCGGGAGCTGATCTCAGCCGCCCTCGCGAAACTGGGAGTCGCCATGTCGGTGGTGGCCGAGTCCTCCAACCCCGATGTCCTCCGGCAAATGGTCCGCCTCGGCGTGGGATGGTCGGCGCTTCCGAGCGACGTGGCCGAGTCCGGCCCCGCCCCACTCCAGCGACTCCCTGGCGCAGCACTTACCCAACGAGGCATCGTCGCCCTCCGCCGCACCGATGCTCTGGCCAACGCCAGTGCCGAACGATTCTTCGACAACCTCGTCGCTCCGCCCGCGCCACCCGCATAGCCATCAACTAGGTCTCCGCACATTGCGCTGCGCTGCTCCGCTTCGCTTGGCTGCTCGCAACACCGGTTCTTTCGGATCTCGGGCCCTGCCCGCGTAGGTCAAAAGACCCACTCCCCACCTCCATGCTCAATCTCGACCAGCCACCAACCGAAAGACGAGGCACCCGTCAGTTCCGAAAGGGCATCTCGTGCCGAACACTACATCTCGTCGTCTCACTGCAACTGCCACTCCCCGCCAGGTGGGTCGTCGGTTCCTCCGCGTCGGCGCGGTCATGTCGCTGTTCGCCCCGCTCGTCGTCGCCCCGTTCCTCGGCGGCTCGCAGCCGGCCAGCGCGGCGGTGTCACCGATCACTGGCGTGATCTTCGACGACGCCAACGGTGACGGAACCCAGAGCGGCAGCGAGCCCGGAGTCGGTGGCGTGGCTGTTGCCGCGTACAATGCCGCAGGCGCAACGGTCGGCTCGGCCACGACGTCGGCGACCGGCGCGTTCACCCTCACCGGAAGCGGGACAGACACCGCCATTCAGTACCGCGTCGAGGTAACCAAGCCGGCCGGCTACGAGGCGGCCCCGAAGGGCACTCCCCTCACGTCGTTCGCCAACGGGGGCGCCACGATCAACCTGGGCCTCTTCGACCCGGCCGCGTGGTGCCAGTCCAATCCGAGCGTGGCCACCTCGTGTTTCCGCAATGGCGATTCGGCCGATTCCTCCCTCGCTTCGCTCCAGAGCGTGATCTCGCTTTCTTCGTCGGCCTCAGGCGTTTCCCCGCTCACCATGGTTCTGGCGGCTCAGCCCGACGTCGGGTCCGTTTGGGGCCTTGCCTACCGTCCGAGCACCGGCGCCACCTACGCCGCCGCCGTCGTCAAACGCCACACCGGACTACTCGCTCCCGCGGGTGCCGGAGGCATCTACGTCCTTCCGTCATCGGGTTCGCCATCACTCCTGGCGACGATTCCCAACGTGGGTTTCTCGGCCACGAACACCGACCGTGGCCTCACCGCGCTTGGGTCGCCAACCCTCGACGATCAGGCCTACGCGGCGGAAGGAAAGCAGGGTCTCGGCGGCATGGATATCTCCGGCGACGAATCGACGCTCTACGTCGTGAACCTCAACGATCGAAGTGTCTATCCGGTGACCACGGCAACCGGTGCCGTCGGAACGCCGATCGGTATCCCGACGGGTTCGTGTCCCAACGGCAGCGCCCGACCCTTCGGCCTCACCTGGCGGGCCGGAAAGATCTTTGTCGGCGTGATCTGCGACGCCGCATCCGGCTCGGTGAGCGATCTTCGAGCGCGCATCGAGGTCTACGACGGGGCCACCTGGACCACCGCCATCGTCGCCTCGCTCAATTACCCCAAAGGTTGCGCCGTCACCTGGACGAGTGCCCCCGGTAGCTGTTTCTGGCATCGCTGGAGCGACACGCTCACACCGTTCGCCCCGGACACGTACTCCGAGCCGCAGCCGCTGCTCTCGAGCCTCGCCTTCGACGCCACCGGCGCGATGATCCTCGGCGTGCGAGACCGCAACGGTGACCGGTTCGGTCGCTCGAACTACGAGCCCACCAGCCTTGGCACGTCGAACTCGGTGATCTACCACTCAGGCGGCGACATCCTGCGGGCAACGCCGTCCGGCGGCGGTTCCTTCACCCTCGAATCCAACGGTAGTGACGGCGTGAACGCCACGTCTGGCGCGGGCAATTCGCAAGGTCCGGGCGGGGGCGAGTTCTACTACCAAGAGTCCTATCCCGGCGTCCACGAGGAAACCGCGACCGGAGCGGTCGCCGCGCTCGGCGGCAGCATCCTGGCCACGACCTTCGATCCCAACGACGGTGCCCGCACCACCTTCTCGGGTGGTATCGAAACGCTCTCGAATACCACCGGCGCACAAACGAACGGCGTCCGCCTCTACCAGCAGGCGAGTGGCGACGGCACCTTCGGCAAGGCGGCCGGTCTCGGCGATCTCGAACTGTTGTGTGACGCCGCGCCGATCGAAATCGGTGACCGCGTGTGGGTCGACGCCGACAACAACGGCATCCAGGATCCGGGCGAGGCACCGCTGGCCGGAGTGAGCGTGGAGCTCCGTTCCGGCGCCACCGTCCTCGACGCGGCCACGACCGACTCACTCGGCTACTACCTCTTCAGCAACCGCACCGGCTCGTCGACCGCATCGCGTCGATACAACGTGAGTGCCATGACGCCGAACGGTTCCTTCGCCGTTGTCGTGCCGATGACACAGACGGCGATCACGTCGGCCGGGTATGTGTTGACCACCGCCAACGCCTCGTCATCACCCGTCGGCGGCCGTGACGAACGCGACTCCGACGCCTCGTTGAACGGCGGCGGTGACGCGTCCATCACGGTGGCAACGGGAGCGCCCGGCCAGAACAATCATTCCTACGACATCGGCTTCACCACCCCGCCGCCGGCCCTGACGTACTGCATCGGTAATCGGGTGTGGATCGACACCGACGACAGCGGCACGGTGAACAACGCCGAGGCTGGTCTGGATGGAATCGTAGTTACGCTTACTAATCAGACCACCAACGCGACCTCAACCGATACGACGAAGAACGGCGGCTACTACGAGTTCTGCGGACTCGCCGCCGATAACTACAAGGTGAGTTTCACGGCGCCCGACGGGTATCGCTCGTCGACGGTGAACGTGAACGGCGAAACCGATCCGACCGACAACGACGACAACGGCACGCAAGCAGGCGCGGTGATCTCGTCGACCGTCATCACCCTCGGCGGCCCCTCGGAGCCGACCGGTGAGCCGCCCACGCCGCTCTCGACCGACACCACGCCGGACAACCAGTCCAACCGCACCGTCGACTTCGGTCTCGTGCCGACCTACTGCTTCGGCAACCGTATTTGGCGCGATGCCGACGACAGCGGCGACGTGAATAACAGCGAAACCGGCTACGACGGCATCGTTGTGACGTTGTTGAATTCCGCCGACGTGAGCCAGGGAACGCAGACCACGGCGAACAACGGCTACTACCAGTTCTGTGGTCTCGACGCCGGTGACTACCGTGCCCAGTTCACGCCGCCTTCGGGCTATCGCTCGTCGACTCTCGACGCCAATGCCGAGACGTTGGCGACCGACAACGACGACAACGGAGCCGTGAATGCGTCGGTCATCCGGTCGGTGCTCGTGACCCTCGGCGGATCGGCCGAACCGACCGGCGAACCGACCACTCCGGGGTACACCAACACCACGCCGGACAACCGTTCCAACCTGACCGTTGACTTCGGTCTCTACCAACTCCCGACCGTCGCCTCGCTTGGCAATCGGGTGTGGCAGGACCTCAACAGCAATGGGGTCCAGGACGGGCTTGAGCCCGGCGTCGACGGTGTGCTCGTCGAGCTCCTCGACAACACCGGGAACTCGTTCCCGACGGCCGTGACGAAGACGACGTCCGGTGGCGGCATGTACGCATTCACCGGCCTCGCCCCCGGCACCTACGCCGTTCGTTTCACCCTGCCGAGCGGTGCCACGTTCACGACCGCCAACACTCCGGGCGACGATGCCGTTGACTCCGACGCCGACGCCGCCACCGGCACAACTGGTTTCTACACCTTGGTCGGCGGCCAGGACGATCCCACCGTCGACGCCGGCATCATCGTTCCCGTCCTCACCTATTGCCTCGGCAATCGGATCTGGATCGACACCGATGACAGCGGAACGATCAACAACGGCGAAGTCGGTCTCGACGGCGTCTCGGTGCAGGTGATCAACGCCAGTACGTCGATCGTCGCCGGCAGCGCCACCACCGTCAACGGTGGGTACTACGAGGTCTGTGGCCTACCGGCCGGGAGCTACACCGTGCGCTTCGTTACCCCGACCGGCTACACGTCGTCGACGGCCACGTTCGACGCTGAGTCGGTGGTCACCGACAACGACGACAACGGGGCCGAGTCGGCCGGGTCCATCGTGTCGGGCATCGTGGTCCTCGGCGGCTCGGCCGAGCCCACCGGCGAACCGTCCACTCCGGGATCAACCGACACCACACCGGACAACCGTTCGAACCTGACCGTTGACTTCGGCCTCGTGCCTATCCCGGGAGCGACGACGACAACCACGACCACGACCACGACCACGACCACCACGACGACCCCGGGATCAACCATCCCGGGCGAGACCACGACCACCACGTCCACCACGACGCCACCGCCCACCGCCACCCTGCCGCCGATCATCGTGCCGCCGGCCTCGACCTCCACCACTCCTCCAACCGTCGCACCCACCACTGCTCCCCCGTCGACAATCGCGCCGACGACGCTGCCCCCGACAACCTTGGCGCCAACAACGACGACGATCCCGTGCGTCTCGGTCGGTGACGATGTGTACTCGGATCGCAATCGCAACGGCGTACGTGACGACACCGAACGCGGCATCCCGAACGCCACCGTCACCGTGGTGTCCGCCGATGGTCGAACCGTCACCGCAACCACCGATGCCAATGGGAAATACAACGTGACGTGTCTCCCGCCCGGAGTGATCTCGGTCAAAGTCAGCGGCGTCGATCCGCAGTCGAAGCCGACCACGCCCGTCTCGCTGAGTCCCTTCGATTTGTCGGCCAGTCGTCTTGACGCCGACTTCGGTTTCGACATGTCGGCGGTTCTCGGCTTCGAACTCGACCGACCCGACGTGGCACCGGCCATTGCTTTCACCGGCTCATCCACCAACCACACGTTGCCAACGGTGAGCTGGTTGCTGTCGGCCGGCGGGGCGCTCGTGCTCGTCGCCACCCGACGTCGCAAGAAGTCCGTTACCGCGTGAGCGCGGTTGTCCTGCAGGGAGTCGCCAAGGCCTTCGGGAAACGAGACGCCCTGACCGGCGTGTCCTTCAGCGTTCCACCGGGAATCTTCTTCGGGCTGGTGGGTCCGAACGGTGCCGGGAAGACCACCCTGCTGCGCGCCGTGACCGGTCTCGGCGCGCCGGACTCCGGCGACATCACCATCCTCGGGCGCAGCGTGTGGCCCGACCCGTCAAGCATTCGCGCCATCACCGGCTCGCTCCCCGATGACCTCCGCCTACTCGAACGGCTTTCGGGGCGAGAGCTATTGGCGTACTGCGGGTTGATTCGACGTATTCCGGCGCCCGAAGTGGAACGCCGAACGGGACATCTCCTCGACGTGCTCGGCTTTGGGGCCACGGCCGATGAATTGGTCGCGGACTACTCGACCGGCATGCGTAAGAAGATTGGGCTGGCGGCCGCCATGATTCACGCGCCCGGGGTGCTCGTGCTCGACGAACCATTCGAGTCCGTCGATCCGATTTCCGTCCGATCGCTTCTCGATGTTCTGCGCGCTTATCAACGAGCGGGAGGGACGGTGATTCTTTCGAGCCACGTGATGGACACGGTGGAGAAACTCTGCTCGCACGTGGCCATCATGCACCGCGGTTCGGTGTTGGCGACAGGCGACATCGAAGAAATCACCAGCGGCATGAGCCTCGAAGACCGCTTCATCGAATCGGTCGGCGGCGAACGATCCGACGACGACCTCTCGTGGTTGCTCACCGTTGGCGACACCGAGGTCCCCGCGGTCACGCGATGACGTCGCTTCTTTCCAACCGACGCGATCGTGGTCCGGGCGTAGAGACAGCTCGGCTGCTCGTGCGTCTCAAGCTCACCCTTCTCCGTAACTCGATGTTCGCGTCAAAGTGGAAGAAGGTCGGATCACTCAGCTTTCTCGCCGTGTCGCTCACCGGCTCGATCTTCACCGCCAGCCGCCTGGCGTCGTCGATCCGGTCATCCGGCTTGGAAGGAGGCGCCGGCAAGGCAACCAACGCACTCGGCAACATCGTCGTCACCTCCACCGTGCTCTTCGCCATCTGGGTCTTCGGTCCATTGTTGGTCGGCGGCGTCGACGAATCGCTCGACCCCACCCGACTCGCCCTACTGCCGCTCACCCCGAAGGAAATGCAACGAGGCCTCGTTGTTGGGTCACTCATCGGCACGCTCCCGATCGGGACGGTGGTGGTCCTCTCCGGTTCGGTCATCGGCCAACGCACATCCCCTGTCGCCATGCTAAGCGCGCTTGGTATTGCCCTGACGCTGCTGTTGCTCTGTCTGGGTGCGTCGCGTGCACTCGCCGTGGCGCTCGCCTACGCCAGCCGGTCGCGACGAGGCAAAGACCTTGCCATGCTCCTTGCCTCACTCGGTGCTGCTGCGCTGTTCCTCGGAACTCAGGCGGTGCGATTTTTCGGTGAAGGTACTCGCAACGCGATCATCAAGTGGTTACGCGTTCTACCGTCGGGCCAACTCGCCGTTGCCCTCGCCGAGCTCCATGCCGGCCACACCGCCACCGCATTGGTACGAACCCTGCCCTGGTTCGTCACGGCCGTGCTGCTGATCCGTCTGTGGCTTCGGGGTATGGACCGGCTGCTCGTCGACGGAGAACGCGTGGTCCACGTTCGTGGCTCGCAGGATCACTCGGCGCTCGCCCTCGTTCCCCGGGCACTGCGGCGCTGGGCCAAGTATCCAAGCGTGGTGATGGCGTCGAAGGATCTTCGCTATCTCGCGAGGTCACCGCAACGACGGTCGTCGCTCATCGTGACCGTCGTCATTGGCACGGTGTTCGCACTGTTGCAATCGATGCGGTTTGCCGGCGGCACCGATCTCGCCGTGCTGGGGGCGCCGATCGCCGTGCTGTTTGGCGTGCACGCCACCAACAATCTCCTCGGCACCGACGCGGCGTCGCTCTGGATCGATCAGAGCGCCGGAATTGGTCTCCGCCAACAGCTCATCGCTCGTGGCCTTGCCGCCACCCCCAACCTGATCGTTCCGACGATCCTGGCGGCCGGGGTGCTTACCGCCCTCAATGGTGGTCTACGGGCGTTCTTCGTCATCCTCGTGCTGTCGCTGACGTGCTGGGGTCTGCCCCTCGGAGTTGGCTCGTTTGTTTCGGTGATCGCCCCATTCAGTCAGCCCGATGTCGGGAACCCACACGCCAACCGACGAGCGTCCACCGGTCGCGGCGGGCTCGTCAGTGTGATGGCGGTTGTCGGCATTTGCTCGCTCGGCATCTCGGCCATCCCGGTCGTGCTCTTTGTCGGAATAGCGTGGTCACTTCCGGCGGTTCCATTGGCGATGGTCGCAGCGATCTTCGCGTCGACGCTGTGGTCCGTATTCGTGTGGCGCATCGGACTGCGCTTGGCGTTGCGGGTGGTTCGTGGCAAGGAGTTGAGCCTTCTCGCGCAACTCGGCAGCCGCGGCGCACTCACCTGAGGGCGGCGGGGTCAGCCGGCGCCTACGCCTCGGTGACCGCAGCTAAGCGATCGCCCAGCGTCGACTGATCGGCCTGCGACGGTTGCATCGTCCGCGGCCCGATCAGTTTGTTCATCAGGTGCTCCCCGGCGGTGATCGGCTGATACTTCACCACACCATCGGCGCCGACACATGTGGGCATCACGGTAACCACTGCGTCGTAGTTCGCCTCGTGAAAGTACGCGATCGATCGACGCCGAGCCGGACCGTTGAGGCCCTTCGGCGGGACGACGCGATGCACCGTCGAACGCCACCGGTCGTTCGTCCATTCGGCCAACAAATCACCGAGGTTCACCAAGAACGTCCCGGGCTCGGGCAGCACGTCGTGCCACGCGCCATCGGGACCGACGATCTGCAGTCCCGGTACCGGATCAGCCAGTAGGAGTGTGCACACGCCATAGTCCGAGTGGGCACCCATGCGCAGCTGTCCGTCGACGGGCGTCGGATGCTCTGATCGTCGTTCGTAGTTGTTGGCCCGCATCACACTCGGGGCACGAGACGAGTGCTCGCTGAGATACGACTTGGGCATACCGAGAGCCAAGGAGAACATGCCCATGAGTTCGAGGGCCAGTGCCGTGCAGGCGTCGAAATACTCCAGCCAAACCTCGCGCATCGTGAACGGATCGGTTGGCCAGACGTTTTCGGCGAACATACGATGACGTTCGGCCGACACGTACGGATCGCTCTCGTCGGCGACCTCAACGCCACAGTTGAACGCCTCAAACATGTCGGGCTTGGCGTCGACTCCGAGCGAATACGCCAACGCCTCGGAACCGTACGCCGCATAGCCGCGATTCCTCGCCTTGTCGGCCAGCACGTAGCGGAGCTTCTGCTCCTCGGGTAGGTCGAAGAAGGCCGAGGTGGTCGCCAACATTCGTTCCATCAACTCGACGTTGACGCCGTGGCCCGCAAGGCGCAAAAATCCGACTCGACGGCACTCGTCGTCGACGTTTCGAAGAAACTCCGCCACCTGGTCGTTGTCTCCATTGAACCATGCGGTGAGGTCAATGGTCTGGATAAGGTCGGTCACGACGTTCCTTTCATGGCCGGTACTACAGTAAAAGCAAGAGGAATCTTCGTCGCACCCCGTGACTCGGTCGTGGTGAGTACCGACTGCGAATCGCGACGTACACAGATCGATTCACCCTGAACCATGGGCGGCAGCGAGAACG
>JANLQX010000014.1:0-2565 GCA_031368095.1 Actinomycetes bacterium
GACTCGCTCGACGACGCCCAATGGGAGCGAACGGGTGTCTACCACTGGCCGGCCCAGGCCGAGCGAACGATCACGTGGGTCGGCCGCCACACCATCCACGAGCTCCGTCATCACATTGGCGACATGGCGATGTCGATTGCCGCCGCCAAGCCGTTCGGTCCCAACCTCGTGGCCAACGAGCACGTCTCGCTCCTCGCCTGGCTGGAGTACCACCGGGCCACGCTGGCGGCCACTTGCGCTGGCGCAACGAACGAGACTTTGCGAGCCCGACGTGTTCCAACATCGACTCTCAGCCTCCTTGGCCTCGTCCGTCACCTCACCGGGGTCGAGCAGCACTGGTTCGAGAAGATTTGGTCAGGGCTCGATGTCGATGACCGCTATGCGACCAACGGCGACCGTGACGGCGACTTCAACGACACCGTCCACGCCGACGTCGATGAAAACTTGGCCGCCTGGCGTCGGCAGTGCGAGCTGTCGCGGCGCATCGTGAGCGACACCACCTCCCTCGACGCTCTCGCCGCCCGTCCGCGCCGGGGCCATTCGATCAACCTTCGCTGGATCCTGACCCACATGATCGAGGAGTACGCCCAACACAACGGTCACGCCGATCTCCTGCGCGAAATGGCCGACGGAACAACAAACGCCTGATCGCTCTCGATTCGTCACCACCGACCGCCGGCGCTACCGTCGGCCCATGCCCGCCTTCATTCTCTTCATGAACGACATCAACGACGCCGATGGCTACGGCGCGTACCTCCAGGTTGCCCGGACGGCCCCGACCACGGCCAAGCTCCGCATTTTCGGTGACTCCGCGCCGCTCGAAGGCAACGTTCCTCACGGTCGGGTGATCCTCCTTGAGTTCCCCGACCGCGCTGGTGCCGAGGCCTGGTACAACTCGCCCGAGTATCAGTCGGCGATCCCGATGCGCCAAGCATCGACGACGGGCTTTGGCGTCATCATCGACGGGTTCCCGCTGTAGTCCACCGAGTCAGGCAGGGTCAGCAAAGGCCACGTCGACCCATGGCGTGCGCTGGTAGCCACCCAGCGTCTGGAACCACATAGCGTTCGTGCGTGGCCACCGACGCACCCCTTGCTCACGCCCTCGACGTCTACAACGAAGGGGAAGTGGCGTCGTTCCATATGCCCGGACACAAGCAACGTCCGCCGTCACTGCTGGCGGAAGCCACCCTTGGACCCGACATATGGCGACACGACGTGAGCGAGATGGGCGGCTTTGACTACCTCCATTCCCCCACCTCGGCCATCGACGCCGCCCAACGTGCGGCGGCCGAAACGTTCCGCGCCGGTCGAACATTCTTCTTGGTCGGCGGTTCCACCGTCGGCAACCTCGCCGCATTCGTGGCCCATGCCAGCGACGGATCCGACGTCGCGGTACTGCGCAGTTCTCATCGCAGCGTGTACGCCGGAATCGTCTTGAGTGGCGCTCGGCCCCACTACCTCCCCATGGTCCACGACGTGGCGGAAGACGGCTGGTTCCTTGCCGACGCAACGATTGGTGAGCTGCCGTCGAAGCTCTCCATCGTCCATGTGACCCGTCCCAATTACTACGGCATGGCCGCCGACCTGGCGGCGTTTCGAGCCATGGCCGACCGCTCCGGCGCAATGCTGGTCGTCGACGAAGCTCACGGATCGCACTTTGGTTTCCACCCCGCCTTCCCGAGGTCAGCACTCGCCGAAGGTGCCGACATCGTCATCCAATCGACCCACAAAACACTACGCGCGCTTACGCAGGGATCGATGCTCCATGTGCGCCATGGCTTCGACACCGCGCGCCTCGAACGGGCTCTCCCGATGCTGCAGACGTCGTCGCCGTCGGCCCTGCTCACGGTCTCTCTCGACCTTGCTCGCGCCGAGTTGGATTCATCAGCACACAATCTCTTCACCACGCTCCATGCTTTGACGGAAACCGCACGAGTTGCCATCGCCGGGCTCGAAGGATTTCGCGTTATTGATCTGCGACGCGAAGGCGTCGCCATGGACCCCGCCAAGCTGGTTATCGATGTTTCCGCCAACGGCTGGACCGGGTTCGCCGCCGCTCAGTGGCTACGCCAACACTGTCGGATTTGGGTTGAGCTCGCCGACTTCCGGCGTATCGTATGCTCACTTACCTTCGGGGACAGTGTTGCGTCCTTGCGGCTGCTCCTCGACGCACTGGCACTCCTGCACTGCGCCGCGGCCCCCGTTCCATCAACGGTCACGCCGCTCGCCCAGTTGCCGGTGCCGCCCCAAATTCTTGCACCGCGTGAGGCCCTGAACGCGGCCACCGAAGTTGTCGCCGTCTGGAACGCTCTCGATCGTACGTGCGCAGAGTATGTGATCCCCTACCCGCCAGGCATCCCCATCGTCGTCCCGGGCGAACAACTGACCGCCTCCGTCCTCGACACGATTCGGAGCTTTCGTGACGCCGGGGCAACAATCGTCGGCCCACGGGACTCCGAAGGTGCCTCGCTTCAGGTCGTCGCAATCTGAGATTGGTCACTACCGGTTCCAGACCCGAAGCACCCGGCGACCTTTGTGACCCTCCACGATCGCCACCGACGCAGT
>JANLQX010000048.1:0-10934 GCA_031368095.1 Actinomycetes bacterium
CCGAACGACAACGGATGAGGGCCGTTCCGCCGCCGGGGACGATGCCCTCTTCGAGAGCCGCACGAGTGGCCGACAGGGCGTCTTCGTTGCGGTCATCAAGGTTGGCGCGGCCACGGAGGTCGAGCTCAAGGAGAAGAAGCACCGCATCGAAGACGCCCTGTCGGCCACTCGTGCGGCTCTCGAAGAGGGCATCGTCCCCGGCGGCGGAACGGCCCTCATCCGTTGTCGTTCGGCCATCGACGCGCTCAAGCTCACGGGCGACGAGGCCACCGGTGCCACCATGGTCCGCAAGTCGCTGGAGGCGCCGCTGTACTGGATTGCTCAGAACGCCGGCTTCGAAGGTTCCGTCATGGTCAATGCGGTCGAAGGGGCCAAGGGCAATATCGGCCTGAACGCCGCCACCGGCGAGATGGTCGACCTTGTCGCTGCTGGCGTCATTGACCCGGCCAAGGTCACCCGTTCGGCCCTGCAGAACGCCGCGTCGATCGCTGCTCTGCTCCTCACCACCGAGGCCATCGTCGCCGATAAGCCGGAGCCTGCTGGCGCCGGTGGTGGCGGCGGCATGCCCGGCGGCATGGGTGGCATGGGCGGCATGATGTGATCTGACGCTTACGCGTCTTTTCTGAAACGGCCGGACCTTCGGGTCCGGCCGTTTTGCATTCCCGACGAGCCATTTGGGTCAGCTGAGCGTTCTGGGTCGGGACAGGTGCGCTCACGCGACCCAGCTGACCCAACAACGTGAGCCGACCCAAGTGCGGCGGTCCGGCAGTAGGTTGGGGGCATGGTTTTTGCTCCTCCGCCCGCCGATCCTGTCAAATTGCTTGGCATCTGGAAGCTGTGGGAGTCGGGCGAGGAGACCCCGGGGCGCGTCATGGCCGACCTGAAGACGGCCGGCATGCGCGAGCTCCTCGAGTCACTCGCCAACCCCGCCTGACCCGACGCACCGGTGGCGCGCGGAGGTAAACAGACGATTCCCCGTCCCGCCAGTTGGACGGCCGGCGGACCGAACCCGTGGACGGCCTACGACCACGGGTTCTCGCTTGCCGACATTGAGACGCGCCTCGCTCGTCATGGAGCGGCCCGGGCCCTTCGAGGCAGCGCGTTCGACGATCTGATTCCGACCACGCCCATGCGCCCGCCGTTCGTCAACGTGGCCAAAGACGCCGCCGTCCTGCTGCCGCTCTTCGTCGACAACGCAGGCGAGACTCGGCTGCTCCTGACCCGGCGATCTGATCGACTGCGTAGTCATCGTGGCGAGGTGGCGTTTCCGGGTGGGCGTCTCGATGCGCACGAGACCCCCTTGCAGGCCGCGCTTCGCGAGACGGAGGAAGAGATAGCGCTGCCCCGTGCTGCGGTTCGCATCGTCGGCGAGTTGGAGCCGCTCACCACGGTGGTGTCGTCGTCACGCATCACCCCGCTCGTCGGCGTGATCGACGACATGGCCGCGTATCAAGCAAACCTGCAGCCGAACCCGGTCGAGGTCGACCGAATCTTCACCGTCTCTCTTGCCGAACTCGTCCACGCCGACTGCTATCGCGAAGAGATCTGGCCGTTTGCCGACGGGACCTTTCCGGTGTGGTTCTTCGAGGTCGAAGACGACACGATCTGGGGCGCCACCGCCCGCATGATCCGTCGGCTTCTCGACCTCACCATCTTGTAGCGAAGCGATACTGTCGATCGATGGCCGACCGCTGGATGACCGCACCAGCTGACGAGACCCGCGAGCTGACCGTCGAGGAGCGGGGGGCGTTGCTCATGGATCTTCTCCTCCTGACCGACGCGCTCCCTCCGCGGCGACACGAAGATCTTCAGGCTCCGAGCTTCCGGGTGCTCTGTGGCCGAGGTTGAACCTTCGCTCGTCGACAAGATCATCGTGTTGCATAAGTCGCTTGATCTCGGGGGGATCGCTCATGCATTCGGCGGTGCACTCGCGCTGGCGTTCTACACGCGTGAACCACGGGCAACGGCGGACATCAATCTGAACATTTCGGTCGAATCGGCCGACGTGCTCCGGGTCTTTCACGCCCTTCCGGTCAGTGTCTCCCTGGCCGAGGGCGACGCTGAGCGAGTTCGACGCGAGGACCAGGTTCGCCTGTGGTGGGGGCGCACTCCCGTTGATTTGTTCTTTCAGGCGTCTTCGTTCCATGTCGGGGTCGCGGATCGTTCGGTGCTCCATCCGTTTGGGGTTGCGGAACTGCCTTTTCTCTCGGCCAACGATCTAGCCGTGTTCAAGGCCTTGTTCGATCGACCGAAGGACTGGTTGGACATCGAGGCCATGCTGGCGGCCGGCGCCGTCGACCGCCAGTGGGTTGTTGCCACGCTCGAGTCGTTGCTGGGTGATGATGCTCGCGCTGACCGGGCCCGGGTCGTTGGGTTGCAGCACTGAGTTTTCTGGCGCCGTGGGCCGGTAGCCTCGGAGCCTTGTCTTCCGCTTCTCACGACACGGTCCTTGTTGTTGACTTCGGTGCGCAGTACGCGCAGCTGATCGCCCGTCGAGTGCGGGAGGCCAACGTGTATTCCGAGATCGTGCAACACACCATCACTGCCGCCGAAATGGCGGCCCGCAAACCCGTCGCAATTATTTTGTCCGGTGGTCCGGCATCGGTTCATGCGGCTGGGGCACCTTCGCTCGATGCGGCGATCTATGACCTTGGAATTCCGATCTTTGGCATTTGCTACGGCGTGCAGCTCATCGCCCAGCAGCTTTCTGGCGGGTCGGTCGCCAACACCGGTCGAGGCGAGTACGGACGTACTGTCGTCACCAAGACGGGTGACGGCGGTGCATTGCTAGGTGCGCTTACAACTGAGCTGACCACCTGGATGAGTCACTTCGATTCGATTCAGACGGTGCCTGATGGATTCACGGCGACGGCCTCCACCGCCGAGATCCCGGTGGCGGCGATGGAGTGTTTGGAGCGACGCATGGCCGGGGTGCAGTTCCACCCCGAGGTGGTCCATTCCGAACACGGTCAGCAGATCCTCAAGACGTTCCTCTACGACGTCGCCGGTATTGAACCCACGTGGACCAATGCCAGCATCATCGACGAGCAGATCGAGAAGATACGCGCGCAGACCAAAGGTGAAAAGGTCCTCTGCGCGCTTAGCGGTGGCGTCGATTCGGCCGTGGCCGCTGCGCTCGTGTACCGGGCCGTGGGTGACCGGCTCACGTGCGTCTATGTCGATACCGGACTCATGCGCGAGGGCGAGAGTGTGCAGATCGAAGAGACGTTCGTCCGCAACTTCGGTGTCGAGCTCGTGCACGTGAACGCCGCGCAACGCTTTTACGATCTACTCGATGACGTCGCCGATCCTGAACGCAAGCGCAAGATCATCGGGGAGACGTTCATCCGGGTATTCGAGGAGGAGGCCCGCAAGCTCTCGGCCGACGGTTGCAAGTTCCTCGTCCAGGGAACGCTGTATCCCGATGTGATCGAGTCGGGCCGCGGCCATGCGTCGACGATCAAGAGCCACCACAATGTGGGCGGCCTTCCCGACGACATGGATTTCGAACTCGTCGAACCATTGCGCGATCTGTTCAAGGACGAGGTCCGTGCCGTGGGGACGGCCCTTGGTCTGCCCGACGAGATTGTGTGGCGACAGCCGTTTCCGGGCCCCGGATTGGCCGTACGTATCGTGGGGACGATCACCGAGGATCGCGTCCGTATTGTGCGCGCCGCCGACGCCATCGTGCGGGCCGAAGTTGCCGCCGCCGGGCTGGAACGCGAGATCTGGCAAGCGTTCGCCGTGCTGCCGGTCATTCGCAGCGTGGGCGTGATGGGAGACGAGCGGACCTATGCGTATCCGATCGTGTTGCGCGCGGTGACGAGCGACGACGCGATGACGGCCGATTGGGCGCGTCTGCCCTACGACCTGGTCGACACGATCTCGCGCCGTATCGTCAACGAAGTCCCCGGCGTGAACCGCGTCGTTCTCGACGTCACGTCGAAGCCACCAGGCACCATCGAATGGGAGTAGCCCGCCCGGCTACCGGATGGGGTTTTTGTAGGTATCGAGGTAGGTAATCTCCTCGATCGGGCCGCGGGCGGCGGGCTTGAAATCTGTGCCGACGGTGTACGCGACCGGGAGGAGGCCCGCCTGGGTGATGTGGCCGGGGATGCCGAGCAGGTCGGCCGCTTCCTTTTCGAGACCAAGATGCAACGTCGTGTAGCAACTACCCAGCCCGCGACTTCGAAGCGCCAGTTGGAAGCTCCACATGGCCGGGATGATTGAGCCGTAGACACCAGCAGCCTGGTTCACGTCCTCGACCCGACCAATGATCAGCGGAATCACCATGACCGGCACACGGTGGAGGTTCTCGGCGAGGAACCACGCGGAGTCCATGACCCGCCCGGTCTGTGATCCTGCATCGACGCCATTCGCGTTGGCCTTCAGATACTCGCCGCCGACGCGGTTGTAGATCTCGGCGAGAGCATCCTTCTTGGCCTGATCACGCACGATCATCCAACGCCAACCCTGGCGGTTCGATCCGGTCGGGGCCTGAACGGCCAGGCGGAGGCAGTCGAGGATGACATCGTCGGGTACCGGTTTGTCGAAGTCGAGACGCTTGCGGACAGCTCTCGTCGTCGAAAGAAGTGCATCGGTCTGAGCGAGGTCGAAATCCATGCCATGAGCCTCCCTCATGCGAGGGTGACCGCGCCAACGACTGCAAGACTGACGTCGATGAGTGGAGTCGAAGACCCAGTGGGATTGGACCATCGGGGCGAGCGTCGGCTCTCGGCTCGCGAGTCGTTTGTTTGGTACACAATCGCGGCGGTGTCGTACATCGGTTTCGCCACCTGGGAGAAGGTGCTTCTCACGTGGTTCATCGGCCCGGCATGGTTAGTAGGCACACTTACCTTCGGCCCTCGGTTGTGGGACCGTATTCGTAAGCGCGCTGGCGAGGCCTCTGCATGAGTTGGGCCGCGCATCAGTTTGAGACCTACGCGGTTATGGCGCATCTCCCCAAGAAGATGCGGGGCAAGGTCAGCTACTTCGCCGTCTACCTCGGTGACTTCGTGCCCGACTTCCTGGCCAAGTTCTGGGTCTACGGCATCACCATCAACGGGCACCGCTACGGGGCGAGCATCCCCGAACGCTGGCACCGCGGCTGGCCGGGTATGGGCTTCACCCACACGCTTGGCTTCGGCATCATGCTCACGCTCGGACTGTGGTTCTGGAAACGTAACCGGGCATGGGCCGTCGGCTTCGTCCTCGGCTATGCCGCGCACGCGCTGACCGATGTGAACGACAGTGTCGGCACCATGTTGCTGTTCCCGTTCAGCACGCTGAACTGGACGATCGAGACGTGGGCGTATGCGGCGACGAAGGCCGGCGGGAAGTACTTCGATGCGGCGGCGTATTACTCGTCGTTCGGGCTGGTGATGGATCTGTTCTGGCTCGGCGTGGTTCTTGCCTCGTGGCGTTGCCTCACCCGTGACTACTGGCGCACACAGATCGTTCCGGCCGACGCCCGTTTGTGGGCCAAGCTCGGCCGCCGCATTCCCGAACGTGGTCTCCTCGCCTTGTACCGAGCGACGTTCTTCTTCGGTGTTTGCCGCATGGTCGGCTGGAACTTGTACGCACACGTCTTTGCCCGTCCGACGATCAACGGTGTGAAGCGCCGCGGCTACCCGTTCGATCTTTCGTGGACGGGCCCGTGGTGGACAAAGGCGAAGTCACTGCCCCACGTGAACCCGCTCATCGTGATGCCCGTCGTGTTGACGATGCTGGTCGCGCTCTACTGGACGCTCGGTCGGCTGTGGGACCGAATGGGCGAGGCCGAACGGCCGCCCAAACTCCCGCCCCCGCAGAGCTAACTTTTAGGCGAATCGCCGGCGCCGAAGCTGCGGAACGAGCCAGCCGAAGGCGAACGGCTTGCGGGCGGGTGCCGTGGTCCACGTGGCGGCTACGTCGACCGCATCGGCACCGAGGATCTCCACCGGATCGAGGTCGAGGGCGCGAAGGAACGACACCGTGTGGGCCAGTTCGCCGAGTTCGTCGTAGGGCGCCACAACTCCGAGGTCGGCGAGGAAGTCCTGTGTCGGGCGTTTCAGCAGGATGGCTGCCCCCGCCACCTGGCCGACGACGACATCGAGCTTGGAGAAGCAGTTCGCGCACATACCCAAACGCTACGACACCACGACTCCGCATCTCACCCAAGTGTGGAATGTGGGGCGATCTGTGGAATGTGAGGCATGTGACTTTTGGTCCACAGTCCGCCTCACATTCCACACATTACGGACCGAGCTTCGCCGAGTCGCGGAGCAGCCGGGTCTGTCGTACCCCGGCCGGTAGCCTCGGACGGCCATGTCGGAGTTTCGTTCCCTGTTCGCCACCGCCGCGCAAGCGGCCGGGGGAGCGCCGACCCAGAGCTTCGATGACGACCGTCCGCCGCTCACCGACGCGGATGCTCAGGGCCGGCAAGAGGAGGAGCCGGTTGAGGACCTGCTCGCTCGGGCCGAGCGTCTCGCCAAGCGGGTTATGGGCGAAGAGGCCGACGACCGTCGGCGTCGCCGAATCGATGTCCCCGAGCTGCTCGCCGGTCTGAACCCGAACCAGCGCGACGCGGTCGTTCATCCCGGCGGTCCGCTACTCGTCGTCGCCGGCGCCGGTTCTGGGAAAACGAAGGTTCTCACCAGCCGCATCGCCTGGCTTATTGCCGAAGCCGGCATTTCCCCGTTCGAGATTCTGGCGATCACGTTTACCAACAAGGCGGCCGACGAGATGCGCCAACGAGTGGCCGTGCTCGTTGGTCCGGTCGCCGAGAAGATGTGGGTCTCCACGTTTCACTCGGCCTGCATGCGCATCCTTCGTCGGGACTCGCATCGCCTCGGCTACGGACCGTCGTTCACGATCTACGACCAGTCCGACTCCGTGCGCCTCGTGCAATACGTGCTGCGCGATCTCAACGTTGACCCGAAGAAGTTTGCGCCACGAGCGGTGCACGCAACGATTAGCGCGGCCAAGAACGATCTTGTCGACGTTGAAACGTTTCGGGCTCGCGCCGCCAACATCTTTGAGCGCAAGATCGGCGAGATCTACACCGAATATCAACGCCGACTTCTTGCCGCAAGCGCGATGGACTTTGACGACCTGCTGGTGCAAACGGTGCGTCTCCTGCAGACCGAACCCGAAGTGCTCGACCACTACCGCAAACGGTTCAAGCATCTCCTCGTCGACGAGTACCAAGACACCAATCGCGCCCAGAACGAACTCGTGTTGCTCCTCGGCGCCACCCATCGCAACGTCACGGTCGTGGGCGACTCTGACCAGTCTATTTATAGGTTTCGAGGCGCAGATATACGCAATATTCTGGAGTTTGAGCAGGCATTTGGCGATGCCACGGTGGTAATTTTGGACCAGAACTACCGGTCGTCACAGAATATTCTCGACGCCGCTAACTCAGTGATTTCCAATAACATCGGTCGCAAGCCGAAGGAACTGTGGACGGCTGCCGGCCCGGGTCTCCCGATCACGAGATATCACGCCGAGGACGAGCGTGACGAGGCTGGGTGGATCGTCCGGGAGATGGCGCGACTTCATTCGACCGATGGTTTCAAGTGGAGCGACATGGCGGTGTTCTACCGGACCAACGCTTCGAGCCGGGTGGTTGAGGAACAGTTGGTGCGCGTCGGCGTGCCGTACAAGGTCGTGGGCGGCACCAAGTTCTACGACCGCAAAGAAGTAAAGGACGTACTTGCGTATCTGCGTTCCGTCGTGAACCCCAGTGATGAAGTGTCGCTGAAGCGTGTCGTCAACGTGCCCAAGCGGGGCGTCGGAGAAACCTCGATCGGGCGCCTCGACGCATGGGCGCGCGCCAACGGGCGTGGATTCGGCGAGGCGATGGTTCACGTCGAAGAGGTCGGATTGACCGGCAAGGCGTTGAGCGGCGTGCGTGCGTTTGCCGCCCTGCTCGACGAATTTCGCGCCCTGACCACGAAACCCTCCGACGTGCTTCAAGCCGTGCTCGATCGCACTGGCTACGTCACCGAACTCGAGGCGGAGAACTCCATCGAGTCAGCCGGTCGCCTCGAGAACCTCGGCGAGCTGCTCGGCCAGTCAAAGGACTTCGACACCCTGGAGGAGTTCCTCGAATCGGTCTCGTTGGTCGCCGATACCGAAGACAACATTCCCGAGGGGATGAGTGGCGACGACTCGCAGGTCATCTTGATGACCCTGCATACCGCAAAGGGGCTCGAGTACCCCGTGGTGTTTCTCGTCGGTCTGGAGGACGGCGTGTTCCCCCATATCCGCTCGCTCAGTGATCCCGACGAGCTCGAAGAAGAACGACGCCTCGCCTATGTCGGGATCACTCGGGCCAGGCAGCGCCTCTATCTCACGCACGCATGGTGTCGGTCGTTGTTCGGGTCCACCCAGTACAACCCCATCAGCCGCTTTCTCACCGAGATCCCCGAGGGTCTCGTCGTCAACGTTGGCGAGTCCAAACGTCAGGGCGGTCCGTCATGGTCCGGTCCATCGGGAAGTTTCGGAGCGGCGACCGGACGGAAATGGAATGACGAGTGGAAGGCCCGTCGCGACCGTGACGGCGGTGTCGACGACGACAGCGGAGGCCGAGTCTTCGGTGGCGGTGCGCATCGCGAGGCGGTCGTTGAGGCCGCCCTGCGCGCCGGTACCCGGGCCGACACCCCGGCTGCGACAACGGGCGCGGAAGCACTCGGGTTGGCGGCCGGCGACACCATCGTCCACAAGCGCTACGGCGAAGGGCGGATCACGGAGCTTCTCGGATCGGGCGACAAGACCGAAGCGGTGGTGGCGTTCCCGAGCTTCGGGGAAAAGCGCTTCCTCCTGGCCTTCACCCCCCTCAAGAAGGCCTGACTAGTGCACGCAAGCGGAAGTTCCACGAACGTGTCCAAACCCGAAAATCGCAGTGCGAAACGATCGTCCACGCAGGGGCGACGTTCGGGGAACTTTTGCGGCGATGCACTGGACCTGAGTGCCAGTTTCTGCTCGGCGGCTTCGTTCAACCACGACGAAACCGAGTGGCGACGTCATTTTCTGACGTTGTGCTGTCGATGCGCCACGATCGAGATCACCATGAATTCGTCAGATGCTCGTTTGCTCACCATGCCGGCCGAAGGGGTGATTGCACTCCAGACGGTACTTGGCATCATCGACGATCACGCGCTCGTTGCTGATCCGTGGGTCTACGCCTCGCTCACAAAATCGCTGCAGGAGAACGTCCCGGTATCGACCGGTGGCGACGGTGACGAGATTGCTCTCTCGCTCACGATCTCCGAGGCCGATCTCCTGCTGCGCGGCCTTGCCTTCACGGAAGCCATGAGTATTGAGCTGCCCTGGTACGAGATGGTTGTGTATACGGTGCAGTTCGTCGGCGACGCACTCCTCGGCCTGTGGACCGATGCGGAGTGGCTCGCGTACCGTGACGGCGCCCGTCAGTGAGCTGAACCGGCGAGGGTCTTCTCGCCCGAGACGGACCCAGGGCTGGATGGCCCGTCGCCGTTGGACTTGTTGTGACGCATCGACGCCACGATGGCGATCGTAAGTGCACCGAGGATCACCCCGAGTGACACGAACGTGTTCATGTGGAACCAGTGGGCAGAAATCATCTTCAGACCAACGAACACGAGGATGAACCCGAGGGCATGGGACAGGTAGTGGAACTTCTCCTTGGCATCGGCGAGAAGGAAGTACATGGCCCGCAGTCCGAGAATGGCAAAGGCGTTCGACGCAAAAACGAGATACGGCTCGCGGGAGACGGCAAGGATCGCCGGCACGGAGTCGACGGCGAACACCAGGTCGGTGAGCTCGACAACCACGAGTGCGGCCAGAAGTGGCGTGGCCATCCGTTTGGCATTTACTCGGGTGATGAACTTGTGACCGTCGAACGTGTCGGTCACCGGGATGAATCGCCGCACGAGAGCTAGTCCCTTCGACGCATCGTTGGACTCCTCGTCATTGCGATGCCGCACGATCTTGATGCCGGTGACCACGAGGAACACCCCGAAGATCAGCAATACCCACCAGAACTTGGCAATGAGCGCGCTTCCCAGTCCAATGAACACTGCCCGCATGGCCAAGGCCCCGAAGATGCCCCAGAACAGCACGCGGTGCTGAAACTTCAGAGGGATGGCCATCGCCGTAAACAACATGGACCACACGAAGACGTTGTCAACGCTCAGGGCCTTCTCGATGACGTAGCCCGACATGTATTCACCAAATGCACCGCTCCCAAAGGTCACGAGCATCACGCCGCCGAACGTGAGCCCGCAGGCAACCCAGGCAAGGGACTCGCGCAGCGCCTCTTTGGGCGACGGTTCGTGATCGTCACGATGGCGGAACAAATCGATGGCCAACATCAGTCCGAGCACCGCCACGAGGGCGATCCACGCCCAGAACGGGACGTTGAGATTGACAAAGTTGGCGTTGGATTCAGCGGCAGCTAGCAACATGAAAGGAGTTCTCCAGGAGAAACGAATACAGCGGTCTCACCGGAAGGTCTCTCCGCCCGTGAAAACGGACTGGCCGCACCGGATCCAAACGGATCGTGATGACGATGGGCCTCGCGGGATACTCCCCTTCAGGAATGTCCCAATGTTAGCTGCCCCCCGGGGCTGCGTATTCCCACCGTCGGTCGGTAGCCTTCGTGCACCATGGGATTCACCGATCGTCTGCGGGCTCGCGCCCGGCTTGCCGTCTCTGACGACTCGCTGACCCTGGCCACACTCGCCCATCATGTGGCCGACTCGCATGGCGACGGTGTTCTAGTGAGCGTTCCCTCCGGCACGTCGTGGTCGGCGGCGCACGTCTTGGGTTCAGTCGATCACGCCGCCGAAGTCATCAGTGCGCAGATCACTCCTGGCGACCGGGTGTTGATCGATTTTCCGAACGGCCCCGAGTTGGTGCTCGGATGCCTGGCGGTGTGTGCTGCCGGGGCCGTCGCGGTTCCGGTGAAC
>JANLQX010000056.1:0-14679 GCA_031368095.1 Actinomycetes bacterium
CCCAGCGGTGATGTGTCGCGATGACCAGTGGCGAGGGTGCTCGTTGCGGCGTCGAGATCGGTGTTGAAATCACCGGCGATCACGTCGAGGTGGTCGCCACTGTTGATGCTGGCGATGGCCGCAAGTTCACGGGCTCGGCGACCGGCTGCGCCGTGAGCCGAGAGATGCAGGTTCAGGACTCGAATCGATTGGCCCTGGGTTGATTGGCCTTGGGAAGGGGTGACGGTGGCCCCGACGACGATGCGCCGTCGCCAACTCCACGGTGCGGCCGGCGTCACAACCTCAACGAGCAACGAACTGATTCGGTCCCGGGCGAGGATCGCCAGGCCCTCACCAAACCCGGGGAAGGGCGTGTGTTTGCGCGCCCAGCGATGCTCCATCTGCAGCGCCTGGCCGAGTCGACGCGCCTGTCGTCGCTGGATTTCCTGCACGAGCACAATCGATGCGTTCTGTTCAATAATATGTGAACGTATGAAGTCGAGATCGAACCCGCGACTGCCCTGCACGTTCCAGGTGAGGATTCGCCACTCGTCGATCCCTTGAAGGTTTGATGCGGAGGTGCGCATAGATCCCGGTTTCATCTGACCCGAACGCCGAGATCGAATCGGCGAACGGCGCGGGCGAACATGTTCGCCTCCACCTCAGGCTCCGTCACCACGGTGAGATCGTGGCAGCGTGCCGCCAGTTCGGCGAACAGCACCCGCAGGCTCAAACGAGCCAGTGGCGCCCCGATGCATGTGTGTGGACCGTTGCCGAAGGAGATGTGCGGATTTGGCGAGCGCGTGATGTCAAACCGGAACGGCTCGCGGAACACGTCTTCGTCACGATTCGCCGACGGGTACAACAGGATCACGCGATCGCCGCGACCGATGAGGCGACCTCCAAGTTCGGTCGGCTCGATGCATCGTCGGAAGAAGTTGTTCAGCGGCGTCACCCACCGGATGACCTCCTCCACCGCGGTGTCCACCAGAGTCGGGTCGTCGTGCATTGCCTCCCACTGGGCCGGATGGTCGACGAAGGTCCGCAGACCATGGGCAATGGTCGTCCTCGTGGTCTCCGACCCACCGGAAACAAACAGCCCGACCTCGTGGAAAATGCTGTCGAACGGCATCGGTGCACCGTGAAGTTCGGCGTTGGCCCACACGGTCAGGAGATCCTCGCCCGGGTCGGCCCGTTTGACCGCCACCATTTCCTTGACGCTGGAGCGCAACGAAAGGTTGGCGGTGACGAAGTCCATGAAGACCTCACCGGATCGCTCCCGCATATCGGTGCGCATGAGCTGTTCACTCCACCGCTTCAACATCGGCCAGGCGTCGTCGGGATAGCCGAGAAGACGGCACGTGAGGATCGCCGGCAGCCGTCCGGCGATGGCGTCGATCACCTCGAACGTCACGCTCGTGCCGGTGCGAGCACCGACCGGCCCGAAGAGTTCGTCAAGAAGGGCGCGGACGGTTTCGCCCATTTCATCGGCGCGGCGGGCGAGGACACCGGGGGCAAAGAACCGCTGCACCAGCATGCGTTGCGCTTTATGGCCGGGGTCGTCCTGGGCGATCATGTTCATCTCCGACGGGGTGGAGACGGCCCGGTAGGCGTGAGCGCTCGGAAAGCGCTCAGCCCGTCGCTCGACGAAGACGGCGTCGGCGTGGCGGGTGATTCCCCACAGCCCATTGCGTTCGTCTCGGTAGACCGGCTCGTGCTGACGCATCCACGTCCAGACGTCATGGGGGTTGCGCCGGTACAACTCGGGATCAAGGAGATCCACGATTGGTCGGTCGGTGACGGTGCCGCTCATGGGTGTGACGGTAGGTTTTCTCCGGTGCGCGTTCCCAATCAGCGGCGGCTTCTCCCATTCGCCGTGGGGGCCGGCGCCGGCGTGCTTTCGGGACTGTTCGGCGTGGGTGGCGGGTTCGTCCTCGTTCCGGCCTTCAGCGGGCTGCTCGGCCTCACGCAACGTCGGGCGAGCGGAACATCGCTGGTGGCGGTCATCCCGATTTCGGCGGCGGCGGCGGCCGGGTATGCGACCTCCGGCCACGTCGATCTCTTCGTCGCCGTGCTGTTGGTATCGGGCGGACTGCTGGGTGCCGAAGTTGGCACCCGCCTTCTCGACGTGTTGGCGCTGCGGGTGATTCGACTCGGATTTGCCGCGCTCCTTATCGCCGCCGCGGCACGACTTGTGGTCGGACCGGCGTCCGGCGGCACGATGCATTTCGGGGTCGGAACCGACGTTGCGCTGTTCGCCCTCGGAGGCCTCACGGGACTGCTGTCCGGTCTTCTCGGAATCGGGGGAGGTTTCATCATGGTGCCGGGCATGCTTCTCTTGGCGTCGATGCCGACGGCGTTGGCCAAGGGCACCTCACTAGCCGCCATCATCCCGACGGCGATCTTTGCCACCACCCGAAATGTACGTCGCGGTCATGCCGACGTGAAGCTTGGGCTGGCGGTCGGTGGCACCGGTGCGGTGAGTGCGTTGGTGACCTCGCGCCTTTTCGTCGGCCTCAATCCAAAGACGTCGAACGTGCTTCTTGGTGCGCTTCTCCTGGTGCTCGCCGTATCGATGGCCCGCAAAGGCATGGTGAATGCCGACGACGACGGTTCAATTGACGGTCGTTCCCGGCGGCAGCAGAGCGACGGGAATATCGACGTGTTTGGCTCGTAGGAACTCGCCGAGGCTTTTGGCCTGCGCGTCAAGGCGAGTGCTCGACGCCACTCCGTCGCCAAGAAGTCCTTCGATGACAAAGTTAAGCGCGCGTATGTTCGCTAACTCGTAGCGACGGATGACGAGACCGTCGGTCTCCGGCATCAGTAGACGGATCCGGTCGACGGTGAGAAGCGCCGCCAGCCAGGTCCATGCTTCGTCGGTCCTGGCCCACACGCCAACGTTGGCATTTCCGCCCTTGTCGCCGGAACGGGCCCCGATGATTCGTCCGAGTGGCAGTCGCACGGTGTTGCCAAGTGCCAGGGACGGCTCCGTTGTTCCGGGACTACTCGCATCGTCGATCAGGATCGCGTCGACCGACCCGGGACTGGCGGCGTCGACGGTCGTCACGGCGCCGTCGACGTGCACTTCGTGATGCAACAACGCGCTCGGCACCAGCGTCGGCCAATAGATGCCGTAGGCGTGCGCGCCGCTCGGTCCGCCCATACCGAACATGCCCGGATAGCTGGCGAGGGCCAGTTCGATACCGACGTTGGCGAACGCCCGTCCGACCTTGCGCTCATCGGGGTCCTTGGCGACGAGCGTGAGATAGGCCACGGCTTCGTCATTGGTGGTCGGGTCGGACTTGTCGGAGCGAACAAGGCGCGTGGCGGTCTCGGCAAAGGCCTCGCGTCCTCCGCGCTGGTGGGGCCAGAACGTGTCTTCCACCAGTTTTGCCTTGGCCTCGATGTCGAGCCCCGTGAGGCAGAACGTCATCTGGTTGCGGAACCCGCCGTCGAGGTTGATACAAACCTTTGCTGTCGATGGGGGAGCGCTCCCGATGACGCCGTCGATCAGGACCCGATCGGGCCCCCCGTCGGTGAGGCGGATGGTGTCGAAATGCGTCGTCACGTCGGGGTTCAGATAGCGCGTGCCTTGGATCTCGTAGAGCAGCTGGGCGGTGACGGTGCCGACATCGACTCGCCCGCCGGTACCCGCGTGTTTGGTGATGACGGTGGAACCGTCGGCGGCGATCTCGGCAACGGGGAACCCGGGGTGGTACAGGTCGGCAATCTCGGGAAAGAACGAGTAATTGCCCCCGGTGACCTGGCAGCCGCACTCGATGACGTGACCGGCCACCACGGCCCCGGCGAGCGCGTTCCAATCGTCGTGGCGCCACCCGTGATGCCATGCGGCGGGGCCGACCACAACGGCGGCGTCGGTCACGCGTCCGGTGATCACGATGTCGGCGCCTCGGCCCAACGCGTCGGCAATTCCCCAACCACCGAGGTAGGCGTTGGCGGTGATTGGTTCCCGGTCCCCGAACGTGGCCCCGGTGTCCAGGTGGCGTAGGTCGTGACCGGCGGCGCGCAGCTCATCGAGCCGAGGCATCAGGTCGTCGCCCTCGACCCACGCGATCCGGGGGGAGAGGCCGAGACGGTCGGCGACGTCGCGAACGGCCGAGGCGCACCCGGCCGGGTTCAGACCGCCGGCGTTGGCCACGACCTTGATCCCGCGCTCCAAACAGGTTCCCAGGACCTGCTCCATCTGGGTGACGAAGGTTCGCGCGTACCCGCCGCCGCCCGAGGCCTTCGTCTTGGCCAGGATCAACATGGTGAGCTCGGCCAGCCAGTCCCCGGTGAGCACGTCGATCGGCCCACCCTCGACCATCTCGCGGGCGGCGCTCAACCGGTCGCCGTAGAAACCGCTGCAGTTGGCGACACGGAGGACGGAGGTGCTCATGGTCGGAAATCTCACCACAGCCAGCGGCCTCGGGTTGTTGTGCCGTCGAACTAGGGTGAACTGGACGTGAGCAGTGCAACGATGACGGTTCGTCCGTCCACGGAATTACCGGAGCGAACTCGCGGTATCGCCGGGATCGCCTTCGCCGTGGTCGCCCTCTCGGCGGGTTCCACCATGGTTCGTTCCACCGGGTCGCCCGGCGCGGTCGTGGCGTTCTGGCGACTTCTCATCGGCTCGTTGCTGTGGCATGGCATCTGCCTCGGGAGTGGTCGGCGGTTCTCCCTTCATGCCTTGCGCAAAGCCCTTCCGGCCGGATTGTTTTTCGGCCTCAACCTCACGCTGTTCTTCACCGGTGTCACCAAGACCCGTATCGCCAACGCCGAGTTCATCGGCACGCTCGCCCCGCTCATCGTCGTGCCGTTTGCCGCCTCGAGGCTCGGCGAACGAATCCGTCCAAAGCTGGTGGTGGCCGGCGCCGGCGCGTTGAGTGGGGTCGCTCTCATCTTGTTCCTGGCCGACCGCGACCGGGTCGGGGCGCATTCGTGGGTCGGTGACCTGCTCTGCGTGGGTGCCGTCGTCACGTGGTCGTGCTATCTCTTTGCGACCAAATCGGTGCGTCAAGAAGTCGGGGTATTCCCGTTCATGGCGGGCATGAGCTCGGTGGCGACGCTGGTGGTCGCCCCGTTCGCCATCAGCACCGGCCGGGTGACCGATGTCAGTACCAAAGGTTGGGTGCTGATCGCCGTCATGTGCATCACGTCGGGAGTCGTCAGTCATGGGCTTCTCACATGGTCGCAACGAGCCGTTCCGATTTCCACGCTGTCGCTGATGCAGTTGGCCCAGCCGGGGTTTGCCGTGATCTGGGCGTGGATGTTCCTGGACGAATCGGTGAACGCCGCCCAGATCGTCGGAATGGGAATTGTGCTCGTCGCCGTCGGAACCATTGCTCGGATGTCGGCGACCGCCGGGCGCGCCGAGGCCGAGCCGGTCGTGGTGTGAGCGACGTCGTGGCCTGCGGGGCCCTCGTGGAACGACACGTTGATGGCATCGACGAAGTGCTCATCGTGCATCGGCCCCGGTACGACGACTGGTCGTTTCCAAAGGGCAAGCTCGATCCGGGGGAAACCATCGAGGAGTGCGCGCTTCGCGAAGTAATCGAAGAAACCGGGCTCGACGTAATCCTCGGCGAACGTCTCGACGACGTCGAGTACGTGGATCGCAAAGGCCGGGCCAAGGTCGTGCACTACTGGCGGGCGGTCGTGGCCGGTGGATCCTTCGTGGCCAACGACGAGGTTGATGAAGTGCGGTGGGTCGATGCCGCCACGGCAGCGTCCCTGCTCACCTACGACCGCGACCAGGCCCTGCTCGGTCAGTGAGGTTCCGCCTCCGCGGCCGATGCGCCGTCTTCGTTGTGGCGGTGGGCGGGTTCGCCGGATGCTCGGGCAGTTCGTCGGCGCGACCAACGGTGGCCGAGACGGTCGCCCGGGCGTCGACCACCCTCGTCGCTTCGACCACGGTGGGGTCCGACGCCGCCGTGGCGGTTCAGTTCGACTCGCCCGGAGTTGATCCTCGTCCGCTGCGGGAGGTTTCGGTGCCGATTGGCGCCCCGACGAACGTGCTGCGTATGCGGGTCACCGACCTCACCTATCGGGGCGTTGTCTGCGGCTTCACCCTGGCGGGCGAGCGGCCGGACTCGCCTGTCACGATCGCCGTGGCCGGGACGATTGCTTCTGGTTCGTTCACGTCCGGCCTGGTCCACGTGGCGTGGACGGCCGACGGAACGGTGACCGCCGAGGCCCCGTCGTCGGACCACGGCTGGAGTTTCTCGGCCGACGCCTACCCCTCGCGCAACGGACCGGGCTGGGCCATTTCCCTCGGCGCTGTGACCGCCGAGGGTGACAATGTGATTCCGTCGGTGGTGACGTGTGAGTTGCGCTCGGCCGCCGGTTTCGTGCCGAGCAACGGTCCGGTCGGTTACTGGGCCGGGTTCGCCACCCGTTGAGCCTCGGGGTCGCCGGTGCCGGGCGGGTCTCCCGGGACGCCGGTTGACGATGGTGGTACCCGTCCCGTGACGATGAAGCCCATCGCGATGACGAAGACGATCGCCGCCGTCCATTCGTTGAGCCGAAGTCCGAGCAGACGCGACACTTCGTCGACCCGCATCCGCTCGATGAAGAACCGCCCGAACGTGTACCCGGCGACGTAGACGGCGAACAGTCGCCCCGGTTTGAGTCGGTGACCGAATCGTCGCTGGACGAAGAGGACCAGCAGCGCCACGAGGACGTTCCAGATCGATTCGTACAGGAACGTCGGATGGAACGTGGCGGAGTCGGCAAAGCGGGCCGGACGTTTGCGGAGTGGCACCTCGAGGGCCCACGGAAGTTTTGATGGCCCGCCGAACAGCTCAATGTTGAACCAGTTGCCCCAGCGCCCGATGGCCTGGGCGAGTGGAATCCCAACGGCCACGGCGTCGAGGAGGCGCGGCGCGGCGAGACTTCGACGACGCGCCACCACCAGCCCGCCGAGGGCACCGAGGGCGATGCCGCCCCAGATCCCGAGGCCGCCGTTCCAGATCTGCAGGGTGTCGAGCCATCGGCCGCGGTAGGTCTTCCAGTCGGTGGCCACGTGGTACATCCGGGCGCCGATGACGCCGGCGGGGAGAGCCCACGTGGCGATGGCCCCGATGTCCGAAGGGTGCCCACCGGCGGCCTGCCACCGACGGTCGCTGACCCACACCGCAACGAACATGCCGAGGGCAATGCACATCCCGTAGGCGTTGAGTCGGAGCGGCCCGAGATGCAGCGATCCGCTGGATGGGCTCGGAATCGACGCCAGGAGGGAAGCAACCATTGGTCGCGACCGTAGCGGCCGATGGTCCGATCGTTCGACGGTTCGACACATCCGATGCGAGCGGTCCCGGTAGCGTTTGTTGTTCATGGCCCGGTCATTGCCGCCAATCGGTACGGCGTGCATCGACGCCTTGCGACAGGTCGTCGGAGCCGGAAACGTCCTCACCGATGCCGCCCTTGTCGCCCCCTTCTCGGTCGACTGGACCGGGCGCTATTCGGGTTCGACGCCAGCGGTCGTGCGGCCCGGTTCCGTCGACGAAGTTGCTGGTGTCCTCGCCACGTGCCTGGCCCACAACGTCGCCTGGGTGCCCCAGGGTGGCAACACCGGACTCGTCGGCGGAGGGGTTCCCGTCGATGGTGAGGTCGTGGTGTCCACGTCGAGGCTCACCGCGCTCGGCACCGTCGACCGAGATGCCCGGCAGGTGAGCGTCGGTGCGGGCGTGACCCTCGCGCAGCTCCAGCGGCACGTGGCGCCCGACGGTCTGCGCTTGGGGATCGACTTCGGCGCTCGCGACCGGGCGACGATCGGCGCCATGGTGGCGACCAACGCTGGCGGCAACGCGGTCCTGCGCTTCGGGATGATGGGCGAACAGGTCACCGGGATCGAGGCGGTCCTGCCCGATGGCCAAGTCATCCGTCGCCTTTCTGGGCTGCCCAAGGACAACACCGGATACGACCTGACCCAGCTGCTCTGCGGGAGCGAAGGAACGCTGGGCGTCATCACCGCGGTGCGGGTTCGGCTCGTTCCGGCGGCGACGCACGTGACCACCGTGGCGCTCGGCGTCGCCGCGATCGCCGACGCCCTTCGCCTTCTCGCCGAGCTGCGATCGGTCGATGGGCTCGAAGCCTGCGAGCTAATGCGCTCCGTCGACATTGCCACCCTGTGCGCGGCCCGCGGCTGGAGCCATCCACCGCCGTGGGAGGCGCCGTGGGCCGTGCTGGCCGAGGCCTGCGGTCCGGGTTCCTTCGACGAACTCGGCGCCGCCGTCGAACGGAGCGCGTCGTTGCTGATCGGTGATCCGGCCGTGGCCGATCGACCGGGCGTGCGCGAGCTGTGGTGGGCGATTCGTGATGCGCAGGGCGACATCGTTCGGGCCTTCGGCGCCGCGCTCAAGCTCGACGTGAGTGTGCCCCACATGGAGCTGGAGCGATTCGTCGATGACCTGGCGGCGGTGGTTGCGTCGCACGCCCCCGACGCGCGTCTCGTGGTCTTCGGGCATCTCGGAGACGCCAACGTCCACGTCAACGTCGGAACCGAGGCCGCGCGGTTCGACGCGCTGGAGGACGCGATATTGCGGCTGGTGTTGAAGACCGGGGGCTCGGTGTCGGCCGAGCACGGCATCGGGCGCGCCAAGCGGTCGTGGCTTACTGCCGATCGCGGTGCGGTCGCCGTGGCGGCGATGCGGGCCGTGAAGACGGCGTGGGATCCGGCCGGCCTGGCCAATCCCAACGTGCTGTTCGACCGGTAGGGTTCTCGCCATGGCTCGGGGCCGCGGGATTCGTTCGCTCCCGTCGCAGATCGTGCGGGTCCTGGCTCGGCTGGTGGCGCTCGCCGTCGGTGGAGCGGTTGGGGCCGGAGCGCTGTCACTGGCGGTGTTGTTGATCGGCTCCCAGATCGCCGCCGCCGGTCGGGCGGTGAAGTACGAAGCGCCCGGCGTTGACGACCTTCGTCCGCTCGATCAACGTTCGGTGGTGCTCGATCGCAACAACCGGGTCATCGCCGTTCTGCATGCCGAGCAGAACCGCAGCCCGGTGCCGATCAGCCGGGTGCCGAAGGTGCTTATCAACGCCATCCTGGCCACCGAGGACGCGTTGTTCTACCAGCACCACGGGGTGAATCTACGGTCCACGGTTCGCGCCGTGGGGGCCAACGTTGACGCGGGAGGAGTGGCCCAGGGTGGCTCCACCATCACCCAGCAACTCGTCAAGCTCTCGTTGCTCACCTCCAAACAGGAACTGCAGCGAAAGGTCAAGGAGGCGGTCCTCGCCCTGGAATTGGAGAAGAAACTCACCAAGGATCAGATTCTCGAGCGGTACCTCAACGAGGTGTATTTCGGTCAGGGGGCCTATGGCGTGCAGGCGGCGTCGGAGCGCTACTTCCAACACCCGGTTGATTCGCTGACCATTGCCGAGTCAGCGTTTCTCGCCGGCATGATTCGCAATCCCGTCGGGTACGACCCCACGCGCTTTCGCGAGCGGTCACGTGCTCGGCGAGCCGTGGTCATTGATCGCATGATCACGGTCGGCCTGATCACCCCCAACGACGCGGCCGAGCTCAAGCGCAGTCCAATGCCCCGCCCGGCCGATCGCTTGGCCAAACCGGACACGTATTTCATCGAGGCCGTCAAACAGGAGCTGCTCAGCGATCTGCGTCTTGGGCGGACTTCGAGGGATCGTTACGAAGCGGTCTTCAACGGCGGTCTGCGCATTCTGACGACCTTTGACCCGGTCGCCCAACGCGCCGCCGAACAGGCGGTGACCAACGTCGTGCCGAGCGAACAGGCGGACTTTACGGCGGCGGTGGCATCGGTCGACGTCGCCACGGGGGCGGTCCGCGCCATGGTCGGCGGACGCGGTTTCGAGACCGATAAGTACAACCTCGTCACGCAGGGCCTGCGTCAGCCAGGGTCGTCGTGGAAGCCGTTCGTGTTCCTCGCCGCCCTCGAACAGGGCATCAGCCCGCTGTCGTATCTGAGCGGTCAGGAGCCATGTCCGATCCCGAACCCGGGCGGCCTGCCGGATCCGTTCGAGCCGAAGAATGCCGGCGATGCAACCGGGAAGGTGGCTGGGCTCAGCGACCAGTTGGTGGCGTCGAGCAATTGCGCGTTCGCACGCCTGGCATACATCGTGGGGTACCCGAACATCATCGATACGGCGCGTCGCCTCGGCATCACCACCCGGATCGACGCCGTGCCGGCCATGGCGCTTGGCGTGGAGGAAGTCCACCCGTTGGAAATGGCCGGGGCCTACGCCACGATTGCCGCGGGCGGGATCAAACGCACACCGTTTCTGATCCGAGAGGTCCGGGGTCGCGAGAACGAGGTGCTGTTTCGGACCAAGGTGTCCACCGAACGCGTCGCCGACGCCAACCTCACCAGTGTCCTGACCGACGCGATGACCCAGGTTGTTGCCCGCGGAACCGGAACGGCGGCGCAACTTCCGGGGCGCGTCGTCGCCGGGAAGACCGGCACCACGAATAATTACGAAGACGCCTGGTTCGTCGGGTTCACCCCGCAGCTGGCAACGGCGGTGTGGATGGGGTCCCCGAAGGCCAAGATCTCGATGAGCAACGTCGGGGGCATCAAGGTCTTCGGCGGGACCTACCCGGCCCGGATTTGGCACGACTACACCCTTGCGGTCCTCTCGAACGAACCGGTGGAGGCGTTCTCCGTGCCGGACTTCACCGTGTTCTCCAAGGCGGACTGTCTCGCCATCGTGGGTGAACCCGACGCCAAAGCGTCGGGCTCGGGCGGTTCGCCGAAGATCACCAAGAAGAAAGTCAAGAAGCGCACGATCGCCGTTCCGTCGACCGAGGCTACGGTGACCGTTCCGGCCAGTGTCGCTCCCGAACCGGTCCCGGTGGCCGATCCCGCTCCGGCCCCTGCGGTGGCCGGTATTGGCGGCCGGGGCTATTCGGTTTCGGTCCCCGCCACCGCGACCCGTCTCCCCGATACCGGCCTTCGGCTCCCCGGCGCGGCCGGTCCGGCGGTGCCGCGGGCCACGCTCACCCAGGGAACGCGTTGCCAAGATCGACTCGACGGCATTTCGACGGCGCCGAAGAAGAAAAAGAAGAAGACAACAATTGCGGTCGCCGTGGATTCGGTGGCCGAAGTCCCCGGCGATCGCGTCCCGGTCGCCAACACGGTGGCGCCGGAACCGGCTGCACCCGAGCCGACCGCGGTCCCGGTGCCGGTCCCAGCGGCGAACCCACCGGCCGATCCGCCCCAATGATCGATCCCGTCATCGGGTCGTCGGTTGGCTACGGTGGGCGCAGTGATTCATTTTTGCTCCCTGTGCCGGTGCCGATTGCATGATGCCGTTCGGGTCGAGTCGAGGCGACGCTGATGTCGATCTTCGCGGCGCTGCTCGAGGTGCAGCGTCACGACACGTCGTTGAGCCAACTTCATCATCGTCGGACCCATCTCCCCGAACACGCCGCCGTGGTCGAACTGGAAGCAACGCTCGAATCCATGAAACGAGCAGCGGAACCGCTTCTTGCCCAGGAGGTGGCACTCAGCGTCCGTCAGAACGCGTTTGAGGCGCAACTTCACGATGTCGACGCCAAAATTGTTTCTGCTGATCGGTCGCTCTTCGGCGGAACGGTCACGGCCACCCGCGAGCTTCAGGCGTTCGAGGCCGACCTCGTGTCGCTGCGTCGGCGGCGGAGCGAACTGGAGGACCACGAGATCGACGTGTTGATGGAACGCGAGCCCGTCGACGCGGCGATCGCGGCGTCCCTCGCCCAGCAGGCCGAGCTGGCCGATCGACTCGAAGCGGCCCGAACGGCCGAGTCCGACGCCGCCGCTGCGCTCGATAGGCAAGTGCTCGCCGAACAAGGGGCCCGCGCCGAGGCGGCCGCCAGCGCCGAGGCCACTCTGCTCGCTCGCTACGAATCGATTCGTTCGAAGAATGGTGGCGTCGGTATCGCCCGTATCGAAGGTGGGTCGTGCGGCGGCTGCCGACTCAAGATCGCCGCCGTCGAAATAGACCGCATTCGCGGCCTCGGACCGGACACGGTGATCACCTGCGAGGAGTGCGGCGCGCTCCTCGTCCGCTGACGCCGCACCAGCGAGCATCGCCGTGTTGCTGTGGTTCGCCGTGCCAACGGTCGTCGCCGTGTTTGCCGTGTTCCGCGACGCATCGCTTGACTACCGCCTCATTGCCCTCGGAGCAGTGCTTCCCGACCTCATTGATGGTCTGGCCGCCCGACGAATTGCGTGGCTGCACAGCGTGGTGGTCGTCATGACGTTGCTCCTGATGACTGTTGTGGCTACGGTCGGTCGGCGCCCGCTCCGCAAACGCCTCTTGGCGATTCCGATCGGTATGTTCGGACATCTCGTCCTCGACGGCGCGTGGCTCAATGCGGCCGCGTTCTGGTGGCCGATCACCGGCGGCTCGGCGCGTCGTCTTCCCGTCTTCGACCGAGGGGTCGGCGTCGTTATCGCCCAGGAGCTTGTGGGCGCTGCCCTGGCGGTGTATTTCGTTCGCCGGGTGAAGCTCGCCACTCCGGCGCGTCGGCGTTTGTTCCTTCGCACCGGAACGGTGGACCCCCGGCTCGTGGCCCCGGAAGCGAATCCACTGCGCCGCCGTGGCGGTCGGCGTTGAGCGGTAACTTCGATGGTGTGGTTCCCGAGATCAGGTCCGTGGCGGTGTATTGCGGTTCGTCGTTGGGATTGGACTCGGCGTTCGTCGCCGATGCCACCCTTCTTGGGAACGAGCTCGTTCGGCGCAGCCTTCGGCTGGTCTACGGCGGCGGGCGGGTTGGGCTCATGGGGGCAGTTGCCGACGCGGTCTTGGCTGGCGGCGGGCACGCCCACGGGGTGATCACTCGCGATCTTCTGGCCGCCGAGGTCGGGCACGTAGGTCTGAGTGAACTCGATGTGGTCGAATCCATGCACGCCCGCAAGGCCCGAATGGGCGATCTGGCCGACGCCTTTGTGGCTCTTCCCGGGGGCTTCGGCACGTGGGAGGAACTCACCGAGATGCTCACGTGGACGCAGCTCGGTCTGCAGCGCAAACCTATTGCGGTGTGCAACACCAACGGGTTTTGGGATTCGCTGATCGCCCAGACGAATCGGGCCGTGGCCGATGGATTCGTCAAGGCGCACCACGGAGAGCTTTTGCGGGTCGGTCACGATCCCGTTTCGACTCTCGACGCGCTGATGGCTCCGGTTCCGCTTCCAACGCCAAAGTGGGCTGAGCGCGCCTAGCGGGTCGAGCGCGCCCTACCTGGCGCGCAGCAGAGCGACGGTCTCGTCGGTGAGGGCAGGTGCGGTTGTGCCCTGGAGGTTCAGCCCGATGCGGTCGACGAGCGTTCCGTAACGAGCGTGCAGCTGGGCGGCGACCGTTTCCGGGTCGCCCACGGCCACCATGAGCTCCACGAGTTCGTTGGGGACAAGGTCTGCGAGTTCGTCCCAGGACGCCGACCGAGCGAGCGCGTCGGCCCGCGGCTGCAGTTCGGCGAACCCATGATGGGCCAGGACCGGAAGGTAGGCGGGCGTGGCCGCATAGAACCCAATACGACGACGCACGGCCGCCAAACCGTTATGGCATTCGTCGTCGGTGCGACCGATCACGGCGAAGGCGCTGAGGACTCGCGTTGGTCGGCGGCCGTGGGCATCGAGCGCCGGGACGGTCACCTCGGCCACGTACGACGGTGTGGTGAACGGATGGGCAAGAAATCCGTCGGCGTGGCGTCCGGCCACCGCGGTCATGCGGGGGCCGACTCCGGCGAGGTAGATCGGCGGAGGTCCGAACTCGTGTCGCACCGGCGCAAAGTTCTCGTTCATCAAGGTGTGCCGGTAATACTCCCCGCGCACGTTCAGCGGTTCGCCGTCGTGCCAGGCGGCGAAGATGGACCGTAGGGCGCGCACGAACTCGTCCATCCGTTCCGCCGGACTCGACCACGGCATAGAAAATCGGCTGGTCACATGGGCCCGGACCTGCGAGCCGAGCCCAAGGATGAACCGCCCCCGGCTCAGTTCGGCGAGCGCGTAGGCGGGGTAGGCAACGGTCATTGGCGTGCGAGCGAACGCAATGGCGACGCCCGTGCCGATGGTAAGTGTGGCGGTGGCGTCAACGGCTCGCGTGACAGAAAGAAACGCGTCGTTTCGGTTCTCGGTGGTCCAGAGGCCGTCGTATCCGGCCGCCTCGGCGGCTCGTGCTTCGGCGGGCGCGTCGACAAGGGTGAGGGCGGCGAATCGATCGACGATCATCGCGTTTCACCCACGGAGTGGTTGGGCACGAGCACGGCTGGGAAGCGGAACTCCGGTAGGAGTGCGGTGATCTTCATCCGGCCACCAGTTTGGCGGATGCTGGTCGGGAAGAAATCCCGTTCACTATCGCGACTTTGATGCTCGTCGTATCGTCTTTCAAGCGATCGACTCGACCATGTTGGCGGGTACGAAGAAGACCGGAGAACGTCGATGACCCCGAGCGAACTGAGGGTATTCCTCGATGTCCTGGTGGGCCACCCGGTCCGCACTGCCACGATGATCTGGGGACCTCCCGGAGTTGGCAAGAGTTCGATCGTGGCGCAGGTCGCCGAGGCAAACGACCTCCGGTTCGTCGACGTACGGCTGTCCCAACTCGCCCCCACGGATCTGCGTGGGCTGCCGGTGGCGTTGGAGGGCACGTCGACCTGGTTCCCGCCCGAGTTCCTTCCGCGTGACGGGGCCGGGATCCTGTTCCTCGACGAGCTGAACATGGCGGCACCGACCATGCAGGGCGTCG
>JANLQX010000112.1:0-3571 GCA_031368095.1 Actinomycetes bacterium
GTCGCAAGTCCACCCCCTTCGCCGCCCAGCTCGCCGCCGAAGCGTGTGCCCGTCGGGCCATGGAGCACGGCATCCGTCGTATCGAAGTGTTGGTCAAGGGTCCCGGTTCCGGCCGTGACTCGGCGTTCCGAGCCCTGCAGAACGTGGGTCTCGAAGTGACGTCGATCAAAGACGTTTCCCCCATTCCCCACAACGGTTGTCGCCCTTCCAAGCGGCGGAGGGTGTAAGCCATGGCTCGTTATACAGGCCCCGTCTGCCGTCTGTGCCGTCGGGAAAAGACCAAGTTGTTCCTCAAGGGTCCCAAGTGCGACTCGATGAAGTGCCCGATCGAGAAGCGTCCCTATCCTCCGGGTGAGCATGGCCGTGGCCGCATCCGCGAGTCGGAGTACATGCTCCAGCTCCGCGAGAAGCAGAAGGCCAAGCGCATTTATGGTGTGCTCGAGAAGCAGTTCCGCAACATGTTCGAAGAGGCCGACCGTCAAACGGGCGTGACCGGCGAGAACTTGTTGCGCATGCTCGAGGTTCGCCTCGACAACGTGGCCTTCCGGGCCGGTTGGGGTGCGTCTCGGGCCCAGTCCCGTCAGCTGGTGCGACACGGTCTCGTGAACGTCAACGGCCGACGCGTCAACATTCCGAGCTATCAGGTGCGCAAAGGTGATGTGGTGGAGCTCCGTCCGAGCGCACGCGAGTTCATCATCGTGCAGCACAACCTCGACACGATCGACCGCGCTGTTCCGGCGTGGCTCGAAAAGGCCGCCGAGGGCAAGTCCATTACCGTCCGTGACCTCCCGCTGCGCGAACACATCGATCTGCCGGTGCGCGAATCGCTCATCGTCGAGCTCTACAACAAGTAGGTCTACGCATGCTCATCATTCAACGACCAACTGTCGAAGCGATTGGCGACGAGGAAGGGAACCGTCAGCGGTTCTCCATTTCTCCGCTGGAGCCTGGCTTCGGAAATACCCTTGGCGCCGTTCTGCGCCGCACGTTGCTGTCGTCCATTCCGGGCGCGGCGATAACCCAGGTTCGTTTTGATGACTCGCTCCACGAGTTCGCCACGATCCCGGGTGTCAAAGAAGACGTCACCGACATCATCTTGAACCTGAAAGACATTGTCCTTTCGGTCGAGGGCGACGACGTGGTGCAGCTTCGTCTCGACGTTCGTGGCCCGGCCACGGCTACGGCAGGCGACATCCCGTTGCCGACCGGCGTCGAGATCTTGAACCCCGAACTCGTCATTGCCACGATCAACGGGAAGGGTCGCCTTGCTGTTGATCTCACCGTTGAGCGGGGCCGTGGCTACGTGTCGGCTGAGCGGAACAAGAAGTCTTCAGTTATCGGCGTCGTGCCGATCGACTCGATCTTCTCCCCGGTTCGCCGCGTGGCGTTCAACGTCGAGGCCACTCGGGTGGAGCAGTCCACCAACTTCGACAAGCTCACCCTCGACATCGAGACCGACGGCTCCATCAGCCCGAAGGACTCGCTGGCTTCGGCCGGCGACACCCTGCGGTCGCTGTTCGGCCTCGTGGCCGACATGAGCGAGGAGCCGCAAGGCCTTTCGCTTGGTGAGACCTCGGCGTTGGGCTCGGGCTCGCCCGATCTTGATCTGCCGATCGAAGATCTCGAACTGTCGGAGCGTCCGCGAAACTGTCTCAAGCGCGCCCAGGTCAACACCATTGGTGAGCTGTGCCTACAGACGGAAGACGATCTGCTGGCCATCACCAACTTTGGCCAGAAGTCGTTGGACGAAGTCATTCAAAAGCTCGATGAGCGCGGTTTGTCGCTGCGCACGAAGAACTAATCGAAGGGAGTCGCAGCTATGCCTATGACACCAAAGCGCGGCCACCGACTTGGGTCGGATTCGTCGCACCAGAAAGCGCTTCTTGCCAACCTCGTGTCGTCGCTCGTCGCCGCCGAGTACCTGGTCACTACCGAGGCCAAGGCAAAGATGCTTCGTCCGATCGCCGAGCGCATGATCACCAAGGCCAAGAAGGGCGATCTGCACAATCAGCGCCAGGTCGTCGCATTCATTCGTGACAAGGACATGGCATCGAAGCTCTTCACCGAGATTGGTCCCCGTTACGCCCAGCGCAACGGTGGCTACACCCGGATCCTGAAGCTCGGTCCGCGCCACGGGGACAATGCCCCCATGGCCCGTATCGAACTCGTCTGAGTCGTGCTGAGCCCTGCGGGGTTCAGGGCTTGCTATGAGTGAACTTCGTGAGGCGCCTTCGGGCGCCTCACGCCGCGTCTGGGCCGCCACGCCAATGGAGCGGATTCGCCCACCTGACGACGGTCGGGTGCGGTTGCGCCTAGTGGTGGCCTATCACGGTGGGGCCTTTCACGGCATTGCCCCACAACCGGGAATGGCGACCGTCGGTGGCCATCTGCTCGAAGCGCTCGCCACGGTGCTTCGTCAACCGGACGGGGCCGCCGGATTGCATCTCGTCATGAGTGGACGGACCGATGCCGGAGTCCATGCGTGGTGTCAGGTCGTCCACGTCGATGTCGTGCCACCTCCGACGGCCACGCGGGCGCCCCGAGAGCCCGAGGCCGTTGTGCTCGGTATCGATCTTGATCGGCTGCTTCGTTCACTTGCTGGGCTCCTTCCTCCAGAGATCGTTGTCCGCGCCGTCGACGTGGCGCCGGCCTCGTTCGACGCGCGGTTTTCGGCGCTGTCGCGTCGCTACCGCTACTCGGTGCTCAACACGCCGACGGGTGACCCCTTTCTGCGAGGTTTGGTGTGGCACGTGCGTGACCCGCTTGATCTCTCGGTGATGCGGTTGGCCAGCGATGCGTTCATTGGCGACCACGACTTTGCGTCGTTCTGTCGGGCGCCAACCGAGAACATGGCGGGAGCCACCACCAGGAGAGTGGTCACCGATGCGCAGTGGTCCGACACGGGATCGGGCGTGCTTCATTTCGAGATCGAGGCCTTGGCCTTTTGTCAGCAAATGGTCCGTTCGATTGTTGGCTTTTTGGTGGATGTCGGTCGCGGCCGGAGGTCGGCCGGGACGGTGCTGGAGACACTTGCGGCGCGTGATCGAACGGCCGCCGGCACACCCGCGCCGGCCGATGGGCTGTGCCTGTGGGACGTTCGCTATCCCGAGTCGAGTTCAATGCCCGCTATGGCGCCCGGTTGGCGTCCGCTTCCGTAAGCAGGTCGGCGAGCTCGTCGGCGAGAGCTTCGGCCACGAGCACCGTTGCTCGCCACGGATTGGCACCGGGCGGGGTCGGAAAGACGGAGGCGTCGATCACGTGAAGACCGGTGTGGCCGTGCACGGCACCGGCACGTCCGACGACGTTGTCGGGATCATCGGCCTCGCCGAAACGGCAGGTGCCGGTGGCGTGGACATAGTCGGCGAGATTGTTCTCGGCCCAGGTAAGGAGATCGTCGTCTGAGGCACGCACGAGCGACTGGGCCGATGTGCCCTGTTCGTCGATCGTGGCGGAGTTGATGATGACGTTGGCCTCAGGGCTCGTAGTTAGGCGCACCACGAGCCGGGCGGCGCGGATGATGGACTCTCGATCGCCGGCCGTGCCGAGGAGATCGAAGACGACGCGCGGCGCG
>JANLQX010000137.1:0-3638 GCA_031368095.1 Actinomycetes bacterium
GCGTCGGTGCCCACGTGTGGACCGGTCGAGATCCATGGCAACGAGCTCACCATCGTGAGCTCCGATGGCTCGGCCGCCATTGGGCCGGTGGCCATTGCGCTGGGGGCTGCCGGCTTTGCCCTTTCGTCGATGACGCTTCGCCGTCCAACGCTCGACGACGTGTTTCTTGAACTGACGGGAGCGCACCTATGAACGTCGGTGAAACCGGCAACGCCTCGAACGGCGAGCAACTCCTGGCTCGCGAGGCCGGGTTCCTGCCTGACCTCGCGACCGTCGCCCGACGATCGTTTCGTGGCATCCTGCGTGACCGCGAAGCGGTGATTCCTCCGCTCATCATTGGCGCGTTCTTCTATGTCGTCAACGTCGGCACGTTGCAAAAGCTTGGCGAGCAAGCCGCCAATGTGGGCAATTACAAAGCATTCCAACTCCCACCGGCGGTGGTGTTTGCCGTCACCGGACTGAGCCGCGCCGGAGCCCTCGTCGGCGACATCAACAACGGATACTTCGATCGCATGCTGGCCACTCCCATCAAACGCATAACGCTGCTTCTTGGTTTGATGATGGCCGACTTCGTCCTCGCGGTGTGCATCAGTTTGCCGATCATCGTGGTCGCCAGTCTGTTCGGCGTTCGATTCGATACCGGACCGGTTGGCATCGTCGTCTTCGCGCTGCTGTGCGGCTTCTGGGGACTGGCGTTCACCGGATTCAGCTACGCCATTGCGTTGAAAACGGCGAACCCAGCCGCCGTCAACTCTGCGTTCCTGATCTTTTTCCCGTTTGCGTTCATCACCACCACGACGTTGCCGAAGGAGGCGATGACCGGATGGCTGCAGACGCTGGTCTCGCTCAATCCCGTGACGTATCTCCTGGAAGGTCTTCGGTCGGTGATCAGTGGTGGTTGGAGCTGGTCGATCTTCGGTGCGGTATTCGCCATCATGGGCGTGTTCACCGTCGGGTTCGGCCTTTCGCTTTTGGCCCTACGCGGCCGAGTTTCTCGCCGCTAGACGGCCATGAAACCGTGGGCGATGTGCCCGTGTCGGTGTCGGGTCACCGTTACTGATTGCTCGCGGAGGAAGCGAGGAAGTTCGATATCAGGATCGCCGACGACCGAGGCGTCGTCGACGACGATCCCCGCAAGGTGAGCAGCCCGACGGACGATGTCGGTCGTCTGACCGAGGAGGCGAACACGGTCCACCCCGAGGGATGGCAGTCTCGCGGCGAACTGTTCGTCGCTTTCGTTCGCCGTCGAAATCTCAAGCGGGCAACCGACGGCGTGGGCGGCGGCCGTCACGAGGTTCCGCCCGCGCGTCGATGTGCCGATGCCGAGGCGGACTGCGACTCCTCCGTTGAGGGGCCGCAGTCGCAACACGTTCGACTCGGCTCGAAGCCCCGACGGATCGTGTTCGGCGACAAGTTCCCGCGCCGCCCAGGCGCGATAACCGTCAATGACCATTGACTCGTCCACCGTGTCGTCATCGTGCCAACGCGCTAGTGAGCTGACGTACCGGGGTCCGCCCGCCTTGGCCGTCGGCCCGACGACGGAGCGCTTCCATCCGCCGAACGGCTGGCGTTGCACGATGGCGCCCGTCGTGCTCCGATTCACGTACAGGTTCCCCGCGTCGACGGTGTCCGTCCATTGGGCGATCTCAACGGCATCGAGACTGTGAAGACCGGCCGTCAATCCATAGGCCGTGTCGTTCTGTAGGCGGATTGCGTGGTCGAGAGCATCAGCGCGCATGATGCCCAGAACGGGACCGAAGCACTCGTTCGTATGGAACCACGAACCGCCTCGGACACCGGTGCGGATTCCCGGGCTCCACGACCGCTTATCGTCGGACAAGCATTCGGGTTCGAGCAGCCATCGTTCGCCGTCGTCGAGCACGGTAAGCGCGCGGAGGAGATTGCCGGTTGGCGGGTCGATCAAAGGACCGACGTCGGTTCGAACGTCGGCGCCCGGGCCAACTCGAAGGCTCCGAGCGGCATCGGCAAGTCGAATCGAGAACGACGGATCGTCGTAGACCGACGCTTCGACGATGGCGAGGCTGACCGCCGAACACTTTTGGCCGGCATGGCCAAACGCTGACTTCACCAGGTCCTTGATGGCCAGCTCCACGTCGGCGGCGGCAGTGATCACGAGAGAGTTCTTTCCACTCGTCTCGGCATGGAGACGCAACGACGGTTTCCACGAGTGGAAGAGCTCAGCGGTAGGCAGGCCACCGGTGAGGATGACGGCATCGACCCGGTCATGGGCGATGAGGGATTGCCCGACATGATCGTCGGGACACGGCAGGAACGCCAGCGCGTCCGGCGGCACCCCCGCGTCCCAGCAGCACTCGGCGACAAGCAACGCGGTGAGCACTGTTTGCGGAGCCGGTTTGAGGACCACGGCGTTGCCTGCTGCGAGCGAAGCCAGCACTCCGCCCAGCGGGATGGCAAACGGAAAGTTCCATGGCGGCGCAATCACAATGGTTCCGAGGGGCTCCCAACCAACCTTGGCGGCCAACGTCAATGCTCCGCGCGCATAGTACCGGGCGAAGTCGATGGCCTCGCTAAGTTCCGGATCGCCTTCGCCGATGGTTTTGCCCGCGTCATGAGCCATAGCCGCAAGGATTTCAAACCGTCGGGCCGCGACAATGTTGGCAACGTTGGCGATGATGCGGGCGCGCTCCGTCGCCGCCACGGACAACCATGCGGCCGCGCCGTTCACCGAGAGGTCGACAGCGCGCTCGACCAGTTCGGCATCAGCGAGCTCCACGGCGTAGGAGCCGAACGGCGAGGCGGGAAGAACCACGCGAGTCGCCGTCGTCGTGGGCACGACTTCGCCACCAATGACGGGGCGAATCGGTTCGGTCGGGGGACGCCACACCGCCAATGCGTGCTCGAGGGCCACACGGTTGGCGGCAACGGAAACATCAGTGTCAGGTTCGTTCCGAAAGCGATCGTCGTCGACATCCAGAGGGGCGGTGCGACCGGCGCGCCGCGATGTGGTGCTGATCGAGTGGCGGCCTATCGCCGCCGCCGCGAATCGGTCTACTTCGGTGGCGAACACATCGTTGCCGGGGACGATGTCGAAGAGGTTGCGGAGGAAGTTTTCTGGAGCGGTGTTCTCGTCGAGGCGCCGAACGAGATAGGCAATGGCTGCCGTGAAGTCCGCCGGACGTACGACCGGCGTGTAGAGCAGGATCGTTCCGACGGTCTCGCGAACTGCTTCGGCCTGCGGCCCGGCCATGCCTTCGAGCATCTCGAAATCGACGCGCCTATCGGCGTTCCGGGCCCGCAGCTGATCAACGAGTCCGAGCGCCCAGGCCACGTCGAACAGGTTGTGGCTGGCGATCCCGACCCGCACGGCGTCATCGAAACGTTCCTGCAGGAGGAGATCGAGGAGTGCCTTGTAACTGGCATCGACCTCGGCCTTCGACGAGTACGGCGCCGACACCCAACTGTGGAGCTCAGCCTCAACCATCTCCATGGCGAGGTTGGCCCCCTTGACCACCCGGACTTTGATACGGCCACCACCGCGTCCGTGTCGAACAACGGCCCACTCGGCCAGACGACGCGCGGCGTCATGGGCGTCAGGAAGATAGGCCTGCAACACGATGCCAGCATCGAACGCCTCAAACTCCGGTTCGTCGAGCACC
>JANLQX010000180.1:0-12389 GCA_031368095.1 Actinomycetes bacterium
CCGATGCCATGCGCCAAGACTTCATCTCGAACGTGAGCCATGAACTCCGTACCCCCGTGGGGGCCGTGGCGATCCTCGCCGAGACGCTGGCCACCGAAACGGACCCAAGCGCGATTGTTCGGTTGTCGGGCCGTCTCGAACGAGAAGCACATCGACTCTCGTCGATGATCGACGACCTCTTGGCGCTCGGAAATGTCGAATCGGCGGCCAGCAGCGGAGAGGAATTCGTCTCGGTCCAGGAGATCGTCGACGAGGCTGTTGAGCGGGCTCGGACGAGTGCCGAAAAGCGCGGGATCGAGGTTGCTGTGGTTGATGTGACCCGTGGGCTTTCGGTGCGTGGTGAACGTCGACAGTTGGTGACCGCGCTGCACAATCTCGTCGAAAATGCCCTGAAATACAGCGATAAGGGTGCACCGGTCGAGGTTCGGGCCGGTGTTGATTACTCGTCGCCCGGACGTATTGCGATCGCCGTAGTCGATCAGGGCATCGGCATCCCGACCCGTGACCAGGAGCGCATCTTCGAGCGCTTCTACCGGGTTGACCGAGCCCGAGCACGCGACACCGGTGGCAGTGGGCTGGGACTCGCCATTGTCCGTCATGTGGTTCGGAATCACGATGGCGACGTGACCGTTCAATCAGTCGAAGGAGAAGGGTCGACGTTTACCCTGATTCTTCCCGGACTCGATCGAAATCATTCCGTGTCTGTCACGGACCCCGTTCTGCGTGACCCTGGAAGGGCCTAATGCCTCCCGATGTGCTGACCGTGTTGGTTGTCGAGGACGAGGAGTCGTTCGTTGACGCCCTCACCCTCTCGTTGCAACGGGAGGGATTCCGAGTTGTCGTGGCTCGCGACGGGCTCGAAGCACTTGAGCTTTTTCGGGCCGAACAGCCCGACATCGTGCTGCTAGACGTGATGCTCCCCAAGCTCTCGGGGGTCGACGTGTGCCGTGCGATACGCGCTCACGGCAGCACGCCCGTCATCATGGTCACGGCGAAAACGAGCGAGATCGATGCGGTCGTCGGCCTTGAGGTCGGGGCCGACGACTACATCGCCAAGCCGTTCCGGATCCGCGAACTCGTGGCCCGGATGCGCGCCGTGTTACGCCGCGTTCCAGCGATGGTCTCGGCCGAGGTGTCTCCCAGGGGCGGCACTCTGGACGAACACGACGCGCTCGTGGTCGGCGACGTGAGTTTGGATCCGGCCAGTCATGAGGTGCAGATCCGAGGGGTGACCGTGGCGCTGCCGCTGAAGGAATTCGAACTGCTCGAGATTCTTCTTGACAACGCTGGCCGAGTGCTGACCCGAGAGGTCCTCATTGACCGTATATGGGGCCATGACTACGTCGGCGACACCAAGACCCTCGACGTGCATATCAAACGCTTACGGGCGAAAGTAGAGACCGATCCGTCGTCACCGACCCGGATCCTGACGATCCGGGGCCTCGGCTACAAGTACACCCGCTGATCGGGCCCAAACGCCACGCCAAGGCCACGGTCGGCGGCGACCGACGGTTGCACTGTCGTACACCGCTCGTACACTCCAACGCCATGGCGTCACGATCGAAAGAAGGCAAGGAAGGGGGTTGGCAGCCGCTCACGGCTCCGCCGGAGTTCGACGGATCGTTCCGTCTCCCGACCTCTCCCTTCGGGCGCTTTGCCGTGGCGCATGCCGTCTGTGCGGCGGGGGACACCCTCATCACCATCGGGTTGGCCCAGACGCTGTTCTTCGTATCGCCCGACGAAGCCCGCGGCCGCATCCTGCTCTACCTCGTTCTCACCCTGGCCCCGTTCGCGGTGGTGTCGCCCTTCATCGGTCCGCTCGTTGATCGCCTGGCCGACCAGCGGAAGTGGGTGGTGGTGGTGTCCGCCGCCATGCGTGCCGTGCTGTGTCTGCTGATGGCCCGAGATACGAAGAGCCTCTTGCTGTTCCCGGAGGCGTTCGCCACGCTCGTGCTGAGCAAGGGCTACGCCGTGGCGCGGAGTTCGCTCGTTCCCGACATCGTGCCCGAACAGGCCCAACTCGTCCGAGCCAACTCGCGACTCACGATCCTGTCCGGCCTCGCCGGTTTCGTGATCGCCGTACCCGGAGGCATTCTGTCCCGCTTCGGCGCGTCGTGGGTACTTGGATTCGGCATTGTCGTGTTTACAGTCGCCGCGCTGGCGGCGGTGCGCATCCAACTTGCCGACGGCCGCGGGGCCGTGAACCGGTCGTCGGTCCTCGAACGACTGCCTGACGGGTCCGAGGCCAACGGTGCGCAAGCGGCGGCCGACGACCGTCTTCGTGCCACGGCCTTCCGCCTGGCCGGAATTGCCATGTCGGTTCAGCGCGGCCTGGTCGGCTTTGTCACCTTCCTCATTGCGTTCACCTTCCGCGACGAGGGGGCGCCAACGTGGTGGCTCGGTCTCGTCGGGGCGGCCGGGATCGGCGGCGGTCTTCTCGGTGCGGCCGTCGCTCCGAGGTTGCGTCACGTGGCCGACGAAGGTCGGATCCTGCTCGGTTCGCTCGTGACCGTGACGCTTTGCTGCCTTCTTGGCGTGCTGTGGAGCGGTCGGGCCGGTGCCATGTTCGTGGCGGCCTCGATCGGCATCGGCGCATCGGTTTCTCGTCTCGCCTTCGATGCCATTGTGCAGAGCGATGACACGGGAACGGTCGGCGCCCGGTTCGCCCGTTTCGAGACCCGATTTCAACTGGCCTGGGTCCTGGGCGCCCTGGTGCCGGTGGTTTTCCCGCTGTCCCGGTCCGTGGGATTCGCGCTGATGGGACTGGCGGGCCTCGCCGCCACTGCCACGCACGCCGGTGGAGAGGCGGCGCTCACCCGAATCGACAGCACTGTTCGGGCCGGAGCCAAGGCCTGGCGTCGACCGGATCGACCCAGCTCGGTGGACTGGGAGCGAACCGACGATTGGTCCGATGACGTGACTCGGCCCTAGATACGCGGCTCGATGCGGGTGTGCCTAGCCGTCCTGGCCGATACGGGCCAACCACAGCCCGGGGGCGGCCAACTCGTTCACGGTGGGTAATTGTCCGTCGACGAACAGCGCCGTGAGCCCGTCGTGGCCGCGCCGTTCCAAAACCCCACCCACGAAGGAGCGGCCGGTGTCGAGACCGGCCTGATCAACGCTCACCCCGAGAAGACGCTCGACCAATCGCGTCCCCGTGTCTCGTTCCAGGCGTCGTCGACGGAGGGCCTCCACGACCTGACGATTGTCGCCGATGAGACGAGCGCCGATGGCCGACGAGAAATGCTCGATCACGGCGATCACCGGCACCGTAAGAACGCGAAGTTGGGAGCGGAGACCGAGTTGCTCCGCCGTCGGCTCGCCTGCCAGGAAGGCGTCGGCGGTGGGGGATCCTTCACCATTCCCGCTCCCACTGCCGGCTCCCATCATGGCCGCCAGTCCGGCCATTCCACCGCCCAGTAGCCCGGAAAGTCCGCCGAGATCGCCGTCGGACGACAGTCCCGACGCGTCGACCTGTCCGGCGGCGGCATGGCGGGTTGCCAGTTCGGTGATGGGTCCCGCTATGTGTGGCAGTGAGAGCACCGCGTGGCTGACCAGATCTCGGACGATGACCTGGGTGAGCGCGTGATCGGGCGGGAGCGTCCACGCCGATGAGAACGCGGCGACCGCCGAGGAGACCACCCGCAACGCCGTTCCGGCGGGGCGGGGAAGGGCGTGATCGAACGTTCCGAGGGCTGAGGAACCGAGTTGGCCGAGGAGCGTGCCGGCCTGCATTCCGGCAAGCGTGGGGGCGAGCATTCGAGCCAGCCCGGAAAACCCACCCGGAAGGGCGCCGAGACCGAGCGCTTGGAGCTGCTCGGTGAGTTCGTCGTCGACATCGTCCCCGGGGGAACTGGGAGACAACGTCGTCGACGCTCCGGCGGCGAGGCCATCGAGGATCGGGCGCCAGGCGGTGAGGGCATCGGCCGCCCATTCGGCTTTCGTGGAGGCCATGACACCACCCGGACGGCGCCCGGAGGACAAGGTGAGGCCGGTGATCTCTTCGACCAGTTCGGTCGCCGAGACCCCGATGGTCTCGGCGCGAATGCGTTCGAGGGGCTCCACATTCGCTTCCATGGTGCCGCCGGCCGCCGTCCAAACGGCGAGGTGACGGGCGACGTCGGCGTTCAATGCGGCGCCCGATGCTCCCGGTGCGAGCTGGGAGAACATCGCCGCAAACGGGTTATTGGTGACCTCATTCGTCGGTGCCGAATTCCTCCCGGAGTCGGGTTCGTCGGCAGTGAACGGATCACCGGGAAATGGATCGGGGGGCAGCTCATCGTCGCCGGGTCGCGAGGACATCTCGGCAAGCGTATGCCCGGTCACTCCCAAGGCGGAACGGCCGGCCGCCGACACGTCGACCGGTCGCGAACCTGCTTGGCTGGTTCCGTGTTGAGTCGGCCGAGCGAGACCCCGGGCATGGTGGGAGTCCCACCGACGGTGGCCATTACCGGGATCAGCGGGGCGCTCGGCCGCCGCGTCGTGGCCCAACTGGCGGACCGCTCCGATTGGCGAGTGCTCGGGCTTGACCCGTTGCCGTTCCCCGCCGGGGTGCCCAAGCCGCGCTACTTCACCGTCCATCGCGTCAACGTGGCGACGACCGATCTTGCCCGTCTTCTTGGTGGCGCCTGCGTGCTGGTCCACCTCGCCGCCGGCGAACCCGACGGTCCGACGGCGGTCGACGACGAGGTCCGCCTGATACGGCGAACCCTCGAGGCAGCAACCGCGGCCGGTATTGACCGTGTGGTGGTGTTGTCGTCGGCCGTCGTCTACGGAGCGTGGATCGACAATCCGGTACCGCTCACCGAGGAAGCACCGCTGCGGCCGCATCATCCGGGGTTCCGCTACGCCGACGAGAAGCGAGCCCTCGAAGACGAAGTCGATCGCTGGTTGGGAGATCATCCGGACGCCAAGGCGGTGGTGCTGCGGCCCGCGGTGATGCTCGGGCACCCCGATGCGCGGGCCTGGTTGGCCAAGGTCATGCGTCCGCCGCTGGCCGCCCGGTTGAATCACGAGATCGCCCACCAGCAATACGTCCACGTCGACGATCTCGCGGCCGCCGTCATCGTCGCGTTCGAAGCCGTGGTCGATGGGCGACTGGGAGCGGCGAACAACCTCGTGAATGTGGCCGCCGACGGCTGGCTGACGCCCGAGGATGCCCAGGAATTGTTCGGGCCGTCGACCAGGTTTCCGACCGATGGCCCGGTGGGTCAACGTCTCCTGGCGCTGGTGCGGCGTCTCGTCGACGGTGACCGGCCCGACGGCGTGGATCCGTACCTTGCGTGGCCGTGGGTGGTGGCCAATGACCGGCTCCGTTCGCTCGGCTGGGCCCCACGAAGTTCGAACGCCGAGGCGCTCGTGGCGAGTCAGCGGCCTTTGCCGGGGAGTCGGTTCGTGGCCCGTCATCGCCAGGAGGTGACCCTTGCGGTCGTCGGCGTGGCCGGGGCCACGCTCTCGGGTCTGGTGCTCTGGTTCGTCCGCCGGTGGCGGCGCCGGCGATAGTTGGACCGTCCCCGCCCGGGCTCCGCCGGGGTGGACCCGGCCGAAACCAACCCCGCCACTAAGGTGGAAGGCGATGTCCACGCCCAATGCGCTCGTCCCGCCGCCGGGGGCGACGAATGACTGGGCGTGCCTCACGTCGGAGCCGCTGTCGATCGGACCGTTGGCCGACTGGGCAGTGCTGCCCGGTTGTGGTGCGGTGGTCGCGTTTTCGGGAACCGTGCGAGATCATGCCGACGGAAGATCCGGCGTTTCGATGCTCGAATACGAGGCCTACGAGGAGCAGGTGATTCCGAAGCTCCACGAGATCATCGGCGAAGCGCGTCGACGATGGCCGACCCTGGGCCGGATGGTCCTGGTCCACCGGATCGGCCCGATGACGGTCGGCGAGTCTTCGGTGATCGTGGCGACGTCGTCGCCGCACCGGCCCGAGGCATTCGGGGCGGCCCGCTTCGGTATCGACACCTTGAAGGCGACCGTGCCGATCTGGAAGAAGGAACACTGGGGCGAGGAGAGCGATTGGGGCACCAACGCAACCCCCGTCGAGAGCGTGGCGCAGCACACGCCGGGCGTTGTCCCCACCGTCGAGGCCTTGTCATGAGCGCCCTGGTGTGGCTGGCTCTGCCCGTCCTGGTCGGTGTCACCGTGCTCGCCTTTCTCGCCTACCGCAGTGGCAAGACTCGGCGGCCGGGAACGATGGAGGCGGAGATGCGTCAGTTCCGACGAGGGCTCGATGCGCTCGATCCGGCCAACGATCCAATGCGCCGCCGTGATCCGCAATCCTCCAGTAAGCGCCCGCGCACGCCGTCGGATCGCTGAGAGCAGCTGATGGCCCGCGACCTCGCCATCGACCTCGGTACGGCGAACACTCTGGTCTACGCCAAAGGTGAGGGGATTATCCTCAACGAGCCCAGCGTGCTTGCCATCAACAGCCAAACGCAGGAAGTCCTGGCGATGGGCCGCGAGGCGTGGCACATGATCGGCCGCACCCCTGGCTACATCGTCGCCGTTCGTCCGCTTCGCCACGGGGCGATTACGGACTACGACGTGACCCAGCGAATGATTCGCCTGCTCCTCCAGCGTGCTGGGGTGAGCCGGATCAATCGCCCGAAGGTCCTGATCTGTGTGCCGTCGGCGATCACCGAGGTCGAGAAGCGGGCGGTCAAAGAAGCGGCGCGTCGAGCCGGGGCCATCGAGGCCGAGCTGATCGGTCAGCCGATGGCGGCGGCGATCGGCGCCAACCTTCCCGTGCACGAACCGATTGGCTCAATGGTCGTCGACATCGGTGGTGGCACCAGCGAGACGGCGCTCATCTCGTTGGGCGGGGTGGTGGCGCTCAATGCGATTCGCATCGGAGGCTTCAACTTCGACGAAGCGATTCAGACCTATATCCGTCGTGAGCACGGGATTGCGGTCGGCGAACGAACGGCCGAAGAAATCAAGATCGCCGTCGGCAGTGCGGCCCCCACGGCGGAGGAACATGCCGCTGAAGTACGCGGCCGTGAGGTGATGTCGGGACTCCCGAAGACCGTGGTGCTCACGCCGGGTGAGATTCGCCATGCGCTCGACGACCTGACCAATCAGATCTGCAAATCCGTCGTGCAGTGCCTCGGTCAGGCTCCGGCCGAGCTGGCCCAGGACGTGATTCGCTTCGGTATCCACCTCGTCGGCGGGGGTGGTCTCCTTCGAGGTCTCGATCAACGCCTCTCGCGGGTCACGGGAGTGCCCGTCAACGCCGTGAACGCACCGCTCGAGTGTGTGGCCTTGGGAGCGGGTCGGTGCATCGAGAACTATTCGGTGCTGAAAGACCTCTTCATGCACAATGACCGCTGAGCGCGCTTAGGAAGTTGGGCGCTCCGGGGCGAGGAGGTCTTCGGCCGCCTGACGAACCTGCCAGTCCCGATCGAGGCGAGCGGCGCTAAGGGCGGCGTCGACCTCGGGGCCTTCGAACGGGGCCAGGGCGATCACGGCACGCCGGCGTACGGTTGCCTTGTCCGAGGCGGCGGCCAGGATCACCGGGAGCGACCTGGTGGCGCCGATGGACCCGAGGGCCGCCACGCCCGCCTCCCGGACGAGCGCGTCGACATGCCCGGCCGCTACCGCTTCGATTGCTGCGACGACGTCGGCATCCACGTGGTCGGCGGTTTCCTCCCACCGTTCGCCCAGGGCCCAGACGCCATGTTCGGCCAACTCCGAGTCGCTACCCCCCACGAGGCGGACGAGGACATCGTCGGTTGGTCCTGTGGTCGACGTTGCGGTCCGCCCGGCGGCGGCGGTGATGGCCCGACGGACGACCACCGGGGACCCATCGTTGAGCGCGACGACGAGAGCTGCTTCGTCGAGCTCATCCAACCGGTCCAGGGCCCCGATCGATGCCGCCCGAACATGGGGATCAGGGTCGTTGCGGTGAGCGTCGACGGTCTCAAGGTCGCCGCTATGCCCGGCGATCACGACATTGCGTCGGCGCTGCTCGGCGCTGTCGGGGTCGGCCACCCGGCCCACGGTACCGGGTGAGGTGACGGTGTTGGGCTGACGTCGGTGGCAGGCTCGTCGGATGCGAACACGGGCGGAGCTGAGCGGAGCGGCGCAGCGCAAAAAAGCAGAATGCGACGTCCAGCGAGGGAAGGTGTCCGACCGATGGTGTTGCGAGCAGTGAAGCGGAGCGGAGCGGCGCAGCGCAAAAAAGCAGAGTCGCCGATGGTGCAGTTGCTGGGATTGGATGAGCAACAGGGTCGGTTTGCGCGCCGGCGGGACCGGCGCCGGGTCGTGGGCGCTTTGGCCGTGGCCGTGCTGTGGGTCGGGTTGGGGCTGATCCGGGTGGGTTCCTACGTCATCGTCAAGCCCGGCTCCGCCGACGATGTGGACCGTCGGCTCGACGTGAGCGGTGTCCCGTCGTTCGCGCCGAAGGGCCAAACATTCTGGGCCACGGTCGGCATCATCGAGCGGCCGGCACCGATTCAGATGTTGTGGGCGTGGTGGTCCGGGGAGCAGGACGTCCCGAAGCGTTCGGACATCTACGGCAACGAATCGCCCACCGAGTCGCAGAAGGCGAGCAAGGCCCAGATGGAGGGGTCGAAGCAGGTTTCCGAAGTCGTCGCCGCCAGGAAACTCGGGTTTCGGGTTTCCGGAGGCGGGGCCGAGTTAGCCGAGGTCGACCCTGCGTACCCGGCCTCGAAAGTCCTCAAGCCGGGTGACGTGATTACGGGAATCGGTTCGACTTCGATCTGTATCCAAGCCGATATTGCCACTGCGCTTCGAGGGGTGAAACCCGGTTCCAAGGTCAACGTCACCCTTCGACGGGCGGGCAAGGTCGTCACCGTGGAGACTCCCACGGTGGCCGTGGCCGGCGTGGCTCGGCCCGTATTCGGCGTGCTGTTGACGGCCGAAACCAAGGATCCGTGTCGTACTCCCTTCCAGGTGAAAATCGAGACGGCCAGTATCGGCGGGCCGTCGGCGGGGCTGGCGATGACCATTGCGCTGCTGGAGCGGCTCACCCCGGGAGAGCTCACCGGGGGCCAGAAGGTGGCGGTAACCGGAACGATCGAAGGCGACGAGCGGGTCGGCGAGGTCGGCGGCGTGAAACAGAAAACCCTTGCCGTGAAGGCCGCGGGTGCCAAGCTATTCCTGGTGCCGATGTCGGAGGTCGACCTCGCCCGCCCCCACGCAGGGTCCATGCGTGTGGTCGGGGTGAAGACTCTCGACGATGCACTCGCCGCTCTGCGAGCTTTGGGCGGTGACCCGCTGCCTTCCCCACGCGGGTAACGCAAGTCCCAAGGAGACGTCTGCCGTGTTGCCCCACGAGATTCAAGACCGCCGATTCGCTACCGCCTTTCGCGGGTATGACCCGACCGAGGTCCGACAGTTCCTGGCCCATGTGGCGGGGCTCTACGGGGATTTGCAGGGCCAGTTGACCCGCAGCGGCGTAGGGGTGGCGGTACCGGTCCACGACGGCGACGCGGCGGCGCTCATGACCGACGGGGTTGGGGTGTCGAGCGACTCGGACCGTCTCGAGGCCGACGAACTTCGGGCCGCGGCTCAACGTGATGCTCAGCGTCAGGCGGACGATCTCCTGGCCTCGGCGCGAACGGAGGCGCAGACGATTGTGTCGCGAGCCAGCGATGAAGCGGCGCGGATTGTGTTGCGAGCGCGGGCCGAGTCGCGCGGAAAGCCCTCAGCCGAACGAAATGCCGCAATCGAAGCGGCGCTCGCCGAAGTGCCCGGTGATCCGGAGCATGCGCGGGAGCAAGCGCGGCTGATGATCAGCGAAGCCCGGGCGGTGCGCGAACGAATTCTTGGCGATCTGGCCAAGAGGCGTCGAACAGCTCACGTGCAACTGGAACAACTACGAGTCGCTCGCGAGAAGCTCCTGGAGACGTTGCGTGACGCTCGGAGGGTGGTCGAAGACGCGTCGCGCGATCTGTCGACGGCCGAGGTCGAAGCTCGCCTGGCCGCCGAAACGGCCGGCCGGCGGGTGGCGAACGAGGCGATGCCCGGGGTCCAGGAGTTGGAGGCCGAGCTGTTCGGCGGCCGTTACGCGGTGTCGCCGTCGGCCGCCGGCGGGAACCTTACGGAGAACGTTGCCGCCGAGGTGGTGGTCTCCTACGAAGTCACCGAAGTCACCGAGACCGTTGAGACCGTTGATTTGGTCGAGGTCATCTCGGTCACCGAGTTGATGGTGACCGAGTTGATGGCGACGGAGGTGCCCGTAGATGTCGAGTCCGACGCCGCTCCCAGGGCGGTCGTCGATGATTTGTTCGCTCGTCTGCGCGCCGAACGGACCCAGGCGGCGGACCTCGCTCGGGTCGTGCTGGCCGAGTCCGCCTCCACCAAGCCGAAGCGCCCGCGGACCGTAAAACCGACAAAATTTGCGCCGGCCGACGAGTCTGATCCGTCCGGTGAGGTCGTCACCTTTGATCGAACGGCAAGTGTCGGGCCGATGGACGGGACGGGAGTCGACGAAGGCTCGTCGTCGGTCACCGCCGACCTTGGCCGGCGGGCCACCGACATCGAGGCGGTGGTGGCGCATCGACTGGCGCGGACGATCAAACGGCATTTGAGTGACGAACAGGGCGGAGCGCTGGTAGCGGTTCGTACGGCCCGGGGAGTGCCTCATATCGATGCGATGGTCGGCACGTCCGATGAACAACGAGCCCGTCTCGCCGACGCCATTTCGGTGGCCCTGGCGGATGCTCCGGAGCATCCATCGGCCGACTACGACGGTGTCGTCCGTACGATCAGCGACGAAGTCCGCGTCACGCTGGTCGAAGCCCTCAGTCAATTGGCGGCGGGAACCATCGTCATGGCCGATCTGCCCGAGGCCATTGCCGCTTCGTACCGCGCCTGGACGACGGACCGCCTGGATAGTGCCGTGCGGCTCATGGCCCCGTCCGCGGCGTAGCGGCCGGGCAGCCGCCAGTTTGGGCGAACCGACCGAGTGCCCTCGTCGTCGCCGTAGATTGCCAGGCAGTGTCTGATCACGTTGCTGGGGCCCGGTCCTCGCGTATCCCTCCACGATTGCCGTTGACTCGACTCGGTCGAGTCGGTCCGGTGGTACTCGTCGGCGTCGTGGCGGCGGTGATGCTGATTCGTCTGGTGATCGGGCTCGTGACGGACTCCTGGTGGTTTGCCGATCTGGGTCGTTCGGCGGTGTGGAGGACCCGAGTGCTCTCCACCGGCCTTTCCTTCCTCGTCGCGGCACTGGTGGTGTCGACGTTGGCCACGGTCGTTCTTCGCGCCTTGCGCGCCACGGTCCCACTTGATCCCCCCGACCTGACGGCGGCACGACTGCGACTCGCGTTTGCCAGCCGCCCGCGAGTCCTGGCGGCGAGTGTCGTGTCGACCCTCGTCGTCGTCCTGGCACCGGCGTTCTCGTCGAACGGTTCAATGATTCTTCTCGCCCTGCACGGCAATGGCGCCGCCGGTCCGCGCGACCCCTTGTTCGGACGGCCCCTCGGCTTCTATCTCTTCACCCTTCCATTGCTACGTGCACTTACTGGTTGGCTCTTGGCCCTCTTTGCGTCGATGGCCGTCACCGCACTCGTAGGTGCGCATATCACTGGGGCCTGGAGACCCGGACGCCCCGGAAGCCGACTCCCGTACCGGGTGCGTACGCTCGTTGGCTGGTTCGTGTCGGCTTGGTTCGTTGTGCGGGCGTTCGGCTATCTGCTCGACCGGTGGTCGTTGGCGTCATCGGGTCGCGGGTACGTCGATGGACCGGGAGCGACCGATCTCCGTACGAAGCTGCCCGGTCTCATCGTTCTTGCTGGTGTGTCGCTGGTGGTTGCGGTCCTCGTCGTGGTCGGCGCCTATCGGCGTGATGCGATTTTGAGTGGCGTGGGAATCGGATCCTGGGTCATTGTTGCCATCGCCGTCCTCCAAATCCTTCCGCTCGCCTATCGGCAGATCGAGGTCCGCCCGAACTCACCGGGAATTGAGGCCCGGCCGATTCAGCGCAACGTCGATGCCACCCGCGCCGCCTATGGCCTGGGTGCGGTCAATTCGAAGGATTTGGCCCCGACTGGTGCCTCTCCACTGCCGGCCGGACTGGCCGATGAGCTCGCCCAAAACGCCCGAATATGGGGTCCGGCCACCCGCACCACGGCGGCGTTCAACAAGGTGTCGTCACTCGACTACCTCCGCGTGCTCGACGTCGATATGGACCGGTACAAGATCGACGGTCGCGAGCAGCTCGTTGCGGTCGGGGCACTCGATCGCATTGGGCTTCGCCGCGACACCTGGTCGCAAAAGCACCTGGAGCGGACACACGGCTTCGGGGTCGTGATGGCCCCGGCCGGTGATGTCGTCGGAGAAGGTGAACCCCGCCTTGTTGCGAGTGGCGTTCGTCCGTCCAAGGTTCGCGCCACGGAGTCACGTCTCTATTTCGGCGAAGG
>JANLQX010000189.1:0-6837 GCA_031368095.1 Actinomycetes bacterium
ATGGGCGACTTCCCGATGATGACGGACAAGGGTACGTTCATCATCAACGGCACGGAGCGCGTTGTCGTATCGCAGCTCGTCCGATCACCGGGCGTGATCTTCGCGCCGGGTCGCGATGCCAAGACGCTCGTCACCGGCACGATCCACCCGTACCGCGGCGAGTGGATTGAGTTCGACGTCGAGCAGAAGCCGGGCAAAGACGTCACCGCCGGTGCCCGCGTGGCCCGCAAGCGTCGCCTGTCGATGTTCGTCATCCTGCGCGCCCTTGGCTTCACCGAGGACCTGCATCCCGGATTCCTCGACCGTTTCGTTTCGCACTTCTCCTTCCTCGAAGCGCAGTGGGAAAAGGAGCGGGGCCAGTTCGCCACCCGCGAAGAGAGCCTCATCGAGATTTATAAGAAGGCCCGTCCCGGGGAGCCGCCGTCGATCGAATCGGCCCGCGCCTACTTCGAGAACGCGTTCTTCAACCCGAAGCGATACGACCTCACCCGCGTCGGTCGCTACAAGCTGAACCGCAAGCTCGGCGAAGAGATCATCCGGGTCCGTGACCTGTTCGACCTCGACATCGATGTGCCGGCCATCGGCCACGACGTGCTCACCCCGGCCGAACTTCTGGCTTCGTGCACCTACCTGCTGCACCTGGCCGACAGCCAGGAGGGCTACCGCCTCGACGATCAGGACCACTTCGCCAACCGTCGCATCCGCAGCGTCGGCGAGCTCATCCAGAATCAGGTTCGCGTCGGTCTCAGCCGTATGGAACGAGTTGTGCGTGAGCGCATGACCACCCAAGACGTCGAAGCGATCACCCCCCAGACGCTCATCAACATCCGTCCGGTCGTGGCCGCCATCAAGGAGTTCTTCGGTACCTCGCAGCTGTCGCAGTTCATGGACCAGGTCAACCCACTTGCCGGTCTCACCCACAAGCGCCGCCTGTCGGCACTTGGTCCGGGTGGTCTGAGCCGTGAGCGTGCCGGCTTCGAAGTGCGAGACGTTCACTCGTCGCACTACGGCCGCATGTGCCCGATCGAGACCCCGGAAGGCCCGAACATCGGCCTGATCGGCAACCTCGCCACGTATGCGCGGGTCAACGAATACGGCTTCATCGAGACCCCGTACCGCAAAGTCTCTGCCGGTCGCGTGTCCGACGAAACGTCCTATCTTCCGGCCGATGCCGAAGAAGAGTTCGTTATCGCGCAGGCCAACGCCAACTTGGACGAGAACGGTTCCTTCACCGGCGGCCGCGTCCTCGTGCGTCGGGCGCCGCAAGGGGCCAGCGTTCGCGTTGGTGCCGCCGGCAACAGCTACTCGTCCACCAGTGAGGTCGACTTCGTCGAACCGACCGAAGTGGATCTCATGGACGTCTCGCCGAAGCAGATCGTGTCGATCGCTACGGCGCTCATCCCGTTCCTCGAGCACGACGATGCCAACCGCGCCCTCATGGGGGCCAACATGCAGCGCCAGGCCGTGCCGGTCGTGCGCCCCGAGGCTCCCTACGTCGGCACCGGGGTCGAAGGTCGTGCCGCTCGTGACGCCGGCGACGTGATGCTCGCCGAAGGTCCTGGTGTTGTCACGGAGGTCGGTGGCGAACACGTCACCGTGACCTACGACGACGCCAAGCTCGGCAAGAAGATCTATCGCCTGGCCAAATTCCGCCGTTCGAATCAGAACACGTGCATTAACCAGCGCGTCAAGGTCATCGAAGGCGACCGCGTGGTCGGCGACGAAGGCGGCCGCGGCCGGGCCACGGTGTTGGCCGACGGTCCGTCGACCGACATGGGCGAACTCGCCCTCGGGAAGAACCTCCTCGTGGCCTTTATGCCATGGGAGGGCTACAACTTCGAAGACGCCATCATCTTGTCGGAGCGCATCGTGCGCGATGACGTGCTGACCTCGATCCATATCGAAGAGCACGAAGTCGATGCCCGAGACACCAAGCTCGGCGCCGAAGAGATCACCCGGGACATCCCGAACCTCTCCGAAGAAATCCTGAAAGACCTCGACGAGCGCGGCATCATTCGCGTCGGCGCCGAGGTCGAGCCGGGCGACGTGCTCGTCGGCAAGGTCACGCCAAAGGGCGAGACCGAGCTCACTCCCGAAGAGCGCCTGCTGCGGGCCATCTTCGGGGAAAAGGCCCGCGAAGTCCGTGACACCTCGCTCAAGGTCCCCCACGGCGAGTCCGGCAAGGTCATCGACGTTCGGGTACTCACCCGCGAAGACGGCCACGAACTCGCTCCGGGCGTGAACCAACTGGTGCGGGTGTACGTCGCCCAGAAGCGCAAGATCCAGGAGGGCGACAAGCTCGCCGGTCGCCACGGCAACAAGGGCGTCATCTCCAAGATCTTGCCGCTCGAAGACATGCCCCACACGGCCGACGGCATGCCCGTGGACATCATCTTGAACCCGCTCGGCGTGCCTTCGCGCATGAACGTCGGCCAGGTCCTCGAAGCCCACCTCGGCTACGCCTCGCGCTGGGGCTGGGAAGGTGCCGACAAGGCCACCAAGCCCATACGCGGTACCGAGTCCAAGACCCGACCGAACACCACGCCGGCCGTCTGGTCGTCGACCCCGGTATTCGACGGCGCGCACTGGGACGAGGAAGGCACTCGCCACACCACGATCCAAAACGCGTTCCAGACCCTGAACCCGGAATCGGCCGACGGCGAGCGCCTGATGCACGACGACGGCAAGATTCAGCTCTGGAACGGCCGCACCGGAGATCCGTACGACCAGCGCGTGACCATTGGCTACATGTACATCTTGAAGCTCAACCACCTGGTTGACGACAAGATCCACGCCCGTTCCACCGGTCCGTATTCGATGATCACCCAGCAGCCCCTCGGCGGGAAGGCCCAGTTCGGTGGTCAGCGCTTCGGGGAAATGGAAGTGTGGGCCCTTGAGGCCTACGGCGCCGCTTACTGCCTCCAAGAGTTGCTCACCATCAAGTCCGACGACGTGCTCGGTCGCGTCAAGGTCTACGAAGCCATCGTCAAGGGCGAGAACATTCCCGAGCCGGGCATTCCTGAGTCCTTCAAGGTGCTCATCAAGGAAATGCAGTCGCTCGTTCTCAACGTCAAGGTCGAATCCAAGCAAGGCGGCGAGATCGAAATGCGCGACATGGACGAAGACGTGTTCCGTACCGCCGAAGAACTTGGCATCGACCTTTCCCGTCCGGAGCGTGGCTCCGACGAAGAAGACGCCCGCCGTGCAGCCGCACGCGCCGAGCGTTACTGATCAGTCCCCGACGTTTCCACTCGACACGCATAGGTAGAGAACACACACATGCTCGACGTCAATGATTTCGATCGCATCACCATCGGCCTCGCCACGGCCGACGCCATCCGCGGATGGTCACACGGCGAGGTAAAGAAGCCCGAAACGATCAACTACCGAACCCTCCGTCCCGAAAAGGACGGGTTGTTCTGCGAGAAGATTTTCGGCCCGCAGAAGGACTGGGAGTGCTACTGCGGCAAGTACAAGCGCGTTCGTTTCCGCGGCATCACCTGCGAGCGGTGTGGCGTCGAAGTCACCCGTTCCAAGGTCCGTCGCGAGCGGATGGGCCACATTGAGCTCGCCGCTCCGGTCGTCCATATCTGGTACCTCCGCGGCACTCGCTCGTGGCTTGCGTATCTCCTCATGGGGACCGAAGCCAAAGAGGAGTTGAAGGCCAAGCAGCTCGAGAAGGTCATCTACTTCGCCGCCAACCTGGTCACCTGGGTTGACCCGGAGAAGCGTCAGGCCGACCTGCCCAACCTCGAAGCCGAACTCCGGGAGGAGCTTCTGCTCATCGAACGTGACCGCGACCTTGACCTCGACCGTCGCTTTAAGCAGCTCGAAGCGGACATCGAGGCGCTCGAGAAAGACGGCGCCAAGGACTCCGAGATCAACGCCAAGCGTCGCCTCGCCGAGAAGGAAATCACCGGTATCCGGGATCGTTCGGCCGCCGAGTACGACCTATTGAAACGTTCGTTCGACGAATTCAAGTCGTTGCACAGTCGCAAGATCCTCGAAGACGAAATGCTGTGGCGCGAGATGAAGGATCGCTACGGCGATTACTTCCGCGGTGGCATGGGCGCTGACGCCATCAACCAGCTGATCAACGAGCTCGACTTCGACGTCGAAGAACAAAAGCTCCGTGCGCTTATTGACGCGGTGCCCGCCGAGGGTAAGAAGCCGCTTTCGCTTCAGCGCAAGCAGAAGGCCATCAAGCGGCTCAAGATTGTCGCCGCCTTCAACCGTCGTGACGAGAACGGCAAGCGGTCCAACGACCCGCGCGCCATGATCTTGGGCGCCGTGCCGGTCATCCCGCCGGACCTTCGTCCGATGGTGCAGCTCGACGGCGGCCGGTTCGCCACGTCGGATCTCAACGACCTCTATCGCCGAGTCATCAACCGCAACAACCGCCTGAAGCGTTTGCTTGATCTCGGTGCCCCCGAGATCATCGTCAACAACGAGAAGCGCATGCTCCAGGAGGCCGTCGACGCGTTGTTCGACAACGGCCGTCGTGGCCGTCCCGTCACCGGTCCGGGTAACCGCCCGCTCAAGTCGTTGTCCGACATGCTGAAGGGCAAGCAGGGTCGTTTCCGCCAAAACCTTCTTGGGAAGCGCGTCGACTATTCCGGTCGCTCGGTGATCGTTGTCGGACCCACGCTGCGTCTGCATCAGTGCGGTCTGCCGAAGCTCATGGCCCTCGAACTGTTCAAGCCGTTCGTCATGAAGCGGCTCGTCGATCAGGAACTGGCCCAAAACATCAAGTCGGCCAAGCGCATGGTCGAGCGTCGTCGGGCCCAGGTGTGGGACGTCCTTGAAGAAGTCATCAAGGAGCATCCCGTCATGCTCAACCGGGCGCCAACGTTGCACCGCCTCGGTATCCAGGCCTTCGAGCCCGTACTCGTTGAAGGCAAGGCCATCCAGCTGCACCCGTTGGTCTGCACGGCGTTCAACGCCGACTTCGACGGCGATCAGATGGCCATCCACCTGCCGCTGTCGGCCGAGGCCCAGGCCGAAGCCCGAATCCTCATGCTGTCGGCGAACAACATCTTGTCGCCGGCCCATGGTCGTCCGATCGCCGTTCCGGCGCAGGACATGATCATCGGCACGTACTACCTGACGCTCCAGCGCGACGGCATGGCCGGCGAAGGCCGCCACTTCCGTCACCTGTGGGAGGTCGAGCGGGCCTACGACAACAAGGACATTCACCTTCATGCCAAGATCACCCTCCGTTCGACCGAGCCTCGCTACGGCGGGGTTGCGGGCGGGGATCCGGTGCTTCTGGAAACCACGGCTGGCCGTCTGATCTTCAATCAGGCCCTCCCGGTTGACTTCGGTTTCGTCAACGTGCTGTTGAAGAAGAAGGAAGTCACCACGCTGGTTGAGCGTCTGGCCACCGAGTACCCGAAGGCGGTCGTGGCGGAAACCCTCGACGCCATCAAGAACCTCGGCTTCCGTTACGCCGCCCAGTCGGGTCTGTCGATCTCGATCAATGACGTGCAGACGCCAGCCGCCAAGCGTGAAATCCTTGACCGTCACGAGCTCGAAGCACTGAAGATCGAAAAGAACTTCGTGCGCGGCATCTTGACCAACGACGAGCGCCGCGAGCAGGAGATCAACATTTGGACCGAGGCCACGGCCGAAATCCAGAAGGCGATGCAAGACGTCCTCGACGCCGACCCAATGAACCCCATCAACATGATGGTTGGTTCCGGGGCGCGCGGCAATGCGTTGCAGGTTCGCCAGATCGCTGGCATGCGCGGCCTCGTGTCGAACCCGAAGGGCGACATCATTCCTCGCCCGATCAAGTCGAACTTCCGTGAAGGCCTGTCCGTTCTCGAATATTTCATCTCGACGCACGGTGCCCGTAAGGGCTTGGCCGACACCGCCCTTCGAACCGCTGACTCGGGTTACCTCACCCGTCGTCTGCACGACGTGTCCCAGGAACTCATCATTCGTGAGGAGGACTGTGGTTCAACTCGCGGTCGCTACCTGGACTATGTCGGCCCGGATACGGCCACAAAGCGTGCGTACCTGGAAACCTCGCTGCTTGGCCGCTTCCTGGCCGAAGACGTGAACTGCGCCGACGGCACCGTGTTCAGTCGCGGTACCGACGTGACCCAGGAAATCATGGAAAAGATGCGTGACGACGAAGGTGTCGAACGGGTCCGAGTGCGCACCGTCCTTGCCTGCGATGCTGAGTATGGCGTCTGTATGACCTGCTACGGCAAGTCGATGGCGTCGGGTCGTACCGTGGAACTTGGCGAGTCTGTCGGCGTGATCGCGGCACAGTCAATCGGTGAGCCGGGGACCCAGCTCACCATGCGTACGTTCCACACCGGTGGCGTGGCTGCTGGTAAGGGCGAGTCGTTAGACATCACCGCCGGCCTACCCCGCGTCGTAGAGCTCTTCGAAGCTCGTACTCCCAAGGGCAAGGCCGTCCTGATCCGCAACTCCGGCGTGCTTCGCCTGGGTGATGAGGACTCGAAGCTTCGCAACTTCATCGTTGTCGGCGACGATGGCACCGAGGAGCTCTACAGCGTGCCGATCAAGGCCAAGCTGTACCCCGTTGCGGTTGAGGGGAACCATGTGGCGGCTGGCGAGGCCCTCAACGAAGGTCCGTTGGACCCGAAGGAGATCCTCGATATCAAGGGCATCCGAGCCACCCAGGAATACCTCGTCGACGAGGTGCAAAAGGTGTATCGCGATCAGGGTGTGTCGATTCACGACAAGCACATCGAGCTCATCGTCCGCCAGATGCTCAAACGCGTTTCGGTTCAAGATTCGGGAGAGTCAACGTTCTTGCCAGGTGAGCGCGTCGATGCCCGCATCTTCTCGATCATCGCGTCG
>JANLQX010000205.1:0-1667 GCA_031368095.1 Actinomycetes bacterium
CGGCGGAACAGGGTGATCCGGTCCTCACCGATTTCTGCGCGCTTCTCTGGATCGTCGATTCCGAGGCCCTCCGTCGGGGCAAGGCAAAGCACTCCGATCTTGCCCTCGTGCAGGTTGTGGTGCACCTGGTAAGCCGCCTCACCAGTCTCCTCCAGCCGGTAGACGGCGGAGAGTAACGGCTGGATGCGGCCCTGCGAAATGAGCTTGTTCGCCGCAAATGCTTCTGAGTAGTTCGCGAAATGCGACGAAAGTATCCGCTTCAGCTTCATCCATAGGTGACGGTTGTCATACTCGATCATGTAGCCGCTCGTCGCTGCGCAGGTGATGATCGTGCCGGCCCGCTTCGCAATGAAGACCGATGCCCCCATGGTCGAGCGCCCGGGGTGCTCAAAAACGATGTCGGGATCCTCGCCGACAAGGCCCCGGACGTCGGCCCCGAGCCGACGCCACTCCTTCTCGTCCTGGGTGTGGTCATCCGACCAAAATCGGTAACCCGCCGCCTTGCGGTCGATCACGTGCTCGCAGCCCATCTCGTGCAGCAGGTCCACCTTGTCCGCGCTCGACACCACGCCGACGGGAGTTCCGCCGCCATTGAGCACATACTGGACGGCGTAGCCACCGATGCCACCTGTCGCCCCCCACACAAAGACAACGTCGCCCTGTTTCATGCGAGCACCGTTGCGCCCGACCAGCATTCGGTAGCTCGTCGAATTGCACAGGGCATTCGATGCGGCCTCTTCCCAACTGAGATGGCTCGGCTTGGGCATCAACTGGTTCGCCTTCACGACTGCGATGTCGGCGAGACCCCCGAAGTTCGTCTCGAAGCCCCATATCCGCTGATTGGCGGCGAGCATGGAATCATCGTGTGCGCTCGGGTCCTGGTCGTCGACGTGATTGCAATGGATCGTGACTCGATCGCCCGCACGCCAGTTGCGCACCGCCGAGCCGACTCTGAGCACGACGCCGGCACCGTCGGAGCCGATCACGTGGTAAGGCTGCGCGTGCCGACGACCCCATTCGCCTTCCCGGCCGAGACGGTCGAGGAACCCGAACGTCGGAAGGGGCTCGAAGATCGATGTCCACACCGTGTTGAAGTTGATCGAACTGGCCATCACCGCCACATACGCCTCATCGGGCGCGAGAGGCGGGAGCGGCACCTCCTGAACGTGAAGGCTGCGCCTCGGGTCCTTGTCGGCCGACGCCAGCCCCTCGAACATCGCCTGGTCTTCCCGACGGACCACGACCGCCCGGTAGGCCTCCGGCAGCGGAACGGATTCCAGGTCGTTGCCGGTGGCCCCCGCCGCGATAGCCTCCACTAGTGATTGCATACATGCACGGTAGCCCCTGCATATGCATGATTTTTATTCAAACGGACGGTTCATGATTGTGGCGCTCAAGGGCGCTCCGGCAAGTGTCGAAGCGATGCGAGAATGCGCGGGCCGAAACGTGGCCGGCACGGCCGCTCGGGCTGGTCGTGAGGGCAACATGGTGCTTTGCAGAAGTCGCTATCGACCACGCAGAGGCCCGAGGGAACAGGCCAGACAGGAGCAGCATCGAACGTGCACGTGTGCTTGGTGACGCCGTATCCGGCCAGTGACGAGGCCGTGCTGGGCGGCGTCGAGGCGGCGAGCCATCCGCACGCAAACGCGCTACAAGAACGACCCCAC
>JANLQX010000226.1:0-13263 GCA_031368095.1 Actinomycetes bacterium
GTTTGACCCGAGCGGCGACGACACCGAATTTGTCGCCAGCCTCGACCGGGCCATGGCGACGAATCCGGATGTGATTCTTTTTGCGCTCGGCAGCCCCAAACAGGAATACGCGCTCGTTCGCTATGTCGAGCGGTTCCGGCCCGCCGTGGCCATGGGCGTTGGCGCCACGTTCGACTTTCTCGTCGGACATCAGCGCCGCTCGCCGGAATGGATGAGTCGAAGCGGCTTGGAGTGGCTGTTTCGGCTGGCGCAGAATCCACGTCGTCTGTGGCGTCGCTACCTGGTGGACGACCGCGTATTCGCTGTGATTGCGTGGCGGGCGTGGCGGTCGCGCCATTCGCCGGCCCCGTCGACCAACTAGGCGCTCCTCCATGGGTGTATCCAATCGGTCGAAAGACTGGGAGCCGTTCGCCGCCTATTTGGCTACCAATCCGTATGCCCCGTCGGAGGACTTGGGGGCCTCGCTCGATCGGCCCCGCGCTCCAGACGGATCGAAGCCGGGAACAGGTTCATCGGAAGCGGCGGCTGCCATCGGCAACGCCGTTACCCTCGGTCTGTCCCTGTCAAGCACGCTGTTGATCGGCTTCGCGGTGATGTTGATCGTGCCTCGGTGGCTGAGTCCGGAGCGCTGGGGCGCGGTTCGGGGCGCCGAAGCGATGATGGCGCTGATTCTGTCGTTCATCGCCTTTGGCTTCGACACGTACATTCGCAAAGAGGTCGCGGTCGCGCCCGAACACGCTCGCGATTTCTTGCCGTCGGTGATCATCTTCCGTCTCGTGACTTCGGTGCTCGCCATTGCGGCGGCCCTCGTCGTGCTCGCCGGACTCGGGAAGCCGCGCCTCGAGTTGGCGCTGGCGTTGCTGTTCGGCATCAGCAAGTTCGTGCTGCAGACCGGCGAGTTGTTCTCCGCGTGTCTGCACGCGACCGGTTCGGTGTCGGGAATCCGCCGGGTCACCCTCCCCGCAAAGCTGTTGTGGGCGGCGATTGTCCTCGGTGGTCTTCGGGCCGGGTTCGGACCAATTGCCGTCCCGGCTGGGTGGGTGGTGGCCGAGGGAGTCAAGACGCTCGCGCTCGGAGTACTAGCCCGCCGTGCGTTACGTCTTCGGGTGCGTCCCACGCGCGGTGCGTTCGGGCCTGTACTGCGGGCGAGTGTGCCCTTTTCGGCCGGCATCATTGTGGCCGGCGGATCCATGTTTCTCGACGTGACCATCATGCGATTTCTGGTCGGGAAATCCGAGGTTGGGTATTACGGAGCGTCGCAGAACTTGGCGTCGCTGGCCTTTGCCGTGGGGCCTCTCATTCCGTGGGTTCTCATGCCTCTCGCGTCGCGGGCGGCGGCGAGATCGACGCGCGAACTCTATGGATTGGCCCGCCGCGCCTTCGAATTCGCCATCGTGATCGGTATCCCGTCAGCCGTCCTCTTGGCCTTGAATGCTGACGTGGTGATCGGCCTGGTCGGCGCCGAATATCGGCCGTCGATCGCCAGTCTTCGCGTTCTGGCCCTGGTCCTCGCGCTCACGTACTTCATCACCATGGCGAGTGTCTTCCTGCAGGCGCTCGGCCGGGCGTGGGTGGGCGTCCGCGTCGCTCTCGTTGGTGTCGTTGTTGCTGCGGTGTTGAACGTGATGTTCCAGCCCCACGGCGTGGCGTGGTTCGGTCCGGGTGGTGCTGGCGTGGCGGCCGGGTTTGCCGCGGCCGTGAATGAAGTTCTCGTGGCCGGTGCGATGTTGTTCTTTCTGGGGCGAAGGGCATGGGACGATGGAACCTTCGCCACGCTCGCACGCGTTGTTGCCGCTTCGGTTCCGGTCGTTCTTCTGGACCGCCTTCTCGCCGGCTGGGGCTTTAGTTGGCTACGACTGTTTGCCGATGTGGTGACCTACGGGTTGAACCTGGTGCTGTTGCGGGCCGTCGACGTCCCCCTGATTCGCACCCATATCAGCTCGTTCCGCTCGAAGGGACCTCTCGCATGACCAACACTCCGACTGCACCGATGATCGATGGTGGCGACCTTTTCGACCTTGGCCAAGGCAAACTCTGGATCGGCTTCGTGTTCCGGTCGATTCGTCGCCGCAAAAAGGCCTGGCTGGCCACTTTTCTCGTCGTTGGGGCGTTGGGAGCGTTGGCGGCATTGGCTACTCCGAAGGCGTACTACGCCGGTACCACCCTGATTGCCCGGAACGACTCGGCCATTCGTCAGATCACGCTCCCCGGTCAGAACGCCGACCAGGTAGACCCTCCGGCATCGTTGGCCGAACCAACGATCAAGGCCGACAACAATCTCTACCGGATCGTCGACGACTTGAATCTGGTGGCGACCTCTCGGGCCAGCGACGGAAGGATCGCCAAGGCGGTCCGGTCGCTCACGGAGAAGCTCTACGGACGGCCGGATCAGTCCACCGAACGCAAGACGGTGGCCGACAAGCTCCGCATCGGTCTCACGGTGTCAACCGCGAGTTCGCAGTCCACGAAGCAGGTGCCTGATACCCAAACGGTCGGTATCGGGGTGTTGTGGAGCGACCCGGTGGTGGCCACCAAGATCGTGGAAGAAGCAACGAAGAACTATTTCGAGGATCGCCGCAAGGCGGAGGTCGGGCCGGCCGAGGATGCATTGCGGATCGTTGAGGAGACCAAGAACGAGGCGGACAAGAAGGTTGAACAGCTCCGCTTTGATCTCAATGTTCCACCGGACGATGCCCGCAATCTTCCTGACACCTCACCGCTTCGCTCGGCGCTCGAAATCCAGAAAAACTACGACCTACGGTTTCAGGACGCGCGCGTGTCGCTGAAGAATTACGAGTCAGCATTTGCGTATCGCTACCGCGTGGTTACTGTTCCGGAGACCCCAACGGCGCCCGTTTCGGGCTCCCTTATTCCGATCGTTGCATCGCTGATCGGTGCCGCCATTCTCGCCACGTTTCTGACCACGGCGCTCGACGTACTACGAGGTCGAATCCTCGAGCCGTGGCAAGCATCTCGTCGGCTCAGCCTGCCGTTGCTGGTCGATATTCCATGACCGGCGGCCTCCGGCGCCTTGCCGGTCTGGTTCCCGTCGTTGCCTGCGTTCCGGCCGCACTTGCCGGTGGCTATGTCGGTACGCTCACGCTCGCCTCGCGTCGGCATCGGCCGTCGACGGCCACCGATCGATCGGTTCGGTTCGCCTTCGTGGTCCCGGCTCACAACGAAGCTTTCGGGATCATCGAAACAATCGCCAGCCTCCGAGCGGTCGACTACCCCCGTCACGCGTTTCGGGTGATTGTCATCGCCGACAACTGCACCGACGACACGGCGGCGGTAGCGCGTTCAGCGGGAGCGCATGTCATCGAACGTCACGATGAGGAGCGACGCTCAAAGGGTTTTGCGCTAAGTGACGTGTTGCCGCGCATTCTCGATGATGTGGCGCTCGATGCGATCGTCATTGTTGATGCGGACTCCACTGTTTCGTCGAACATCTTGGCTGCTGCGGCCGGCCGCATTGCCACCGGCGAGCACGCTTTGCAGGTCCGTCATGGCGTGCGCAATGCCAATGATTCCTGGCGCACGGAGTTGCTCGCTGTTGCCTTTGCCTGCTTCCATGATGTCCGTTCTTCGGGCCGTGAGGAATTCGGTCTTTCGTGTGGCCTCCGAGGAAACGGCATGGTCTTCACCCGTCATGCTCTGACCGTGGCTCCGCACCGGGCCACGTCACTCGTTGAGGATCTTGAGCACGGTTTCGACTTGGCCGATGCCGGGATCCGAGTCGCCTACGTAGGTGAAGCGTCGGTGTTGGCGGAGATGGCGAACACCGAGACCGGTTCGGGGTCGCAACGCGACCGGTGGGAGACGGGGCGGGCGCAATTTCGGCCGCGGGCCTGGTCGGCGTTGCGTCGGGGTATCCGTTCGGGTGACCGCGTCCTCGTCGACCTGGCCGCCGACGTGCTGGTGCCCCCGCTCGGAACGGTGGCCTCGATGACTATCGGTTCTGTCGGTGCGGCCGTCGTGTCGAAGGTCGTTCGTCGTCGGTGGGACCTTTCTGCGCTTTTGGCGGCGGTCGCAGCTGTCGGACTTGGCTTGCATGTGGCCGAAGGTTGGCGGGTTTCGGGCACCGGGCGGCGAGGATTGGCGGCGCTGACGCACGTTCCGGCATATGTGTTCTGGAAGCTTCGACGTTTCGGTGCTCGTGGCGGGTCGGCACCGACCACCGGCACCGATGGTGACGTGTGGATCCGAACGACCCGCAATCATCAATCGGACGATTCGCCCTCAGGTTCGGGCGGGCAAGCCCCGATGAACTCCTCCGATGAAGAGTGTGCATCGTGACTATGGCTGAGCCGATCGACAGTCTGCGTACGGATGCTGACTCATCAATTCTCGACCTTGCTCCGTCCAGTGCGGTGCGGCGTCGAGGGTTTCGTCGTCGCCAACGCTCCGACGAGGCGTTACGTGCGCCGAGGTCGCCCCAGGAATGGGTGTTGGAGCCGACCGAGTTCGCCACCCTGCCCGATCGCCCGTACCAGGAGTTGTGGTTCGAACTTCGCGCGTGGTCATGGAAGTCGCTGGCGCTCGTGCCGACCACGCCGGGCGCCACTGAGCTCGACATCGCCGAGAAGCTCGTCGTCGTGGGGGTGTCGAACACCAACCGCCGCCTGGCGCTGATTTCGGCCGAGGGCGCCAAGGTGTCGGACACCGACAGGATCATCGCCATGATCCGCGCCGCCGAGGCTCGGGGAGACCGGGCCATCGTTGCTGTCGATGCGTTGATCGAGAATCCGGCGGCGGCACCGATCGTGCGCGCCGTCAACGGAGCGGTCCTGGTCGCACGGCTCAACCAGACGATGCGGGCCGATATGGAACGAACGATCACGATGACGGGCCGGAATCGCATCGTGGGGGTCGTGACCCGGAGGGACTGATTGTGGCGACCGGAAACGGAGCATCGTGGGGGTCGTGACCCGGAGGGACTGATTGTGGCGACCGGAAACGGAGCTCGGGGCGTGCGAGAGACTGGCGAGGTGCCGGGTGGAAGAGCAATGAACCAACGTCGGATACCACTGGGGTCCTCCCGTCGGCTGGTGTTCGTCGCCCAGGTTGTGGCGCTGGTCGGTCTGGTGGTGGCCACCGGGACGGCGGCGGGGCGGTCGACCAAACGAACCGTGCGTCCGGCCGCGCCAACGACCAAGAAATCGACGAAAACCACCGCGGCCACGAGTGCCACGCAACCGCCGCTGGCGGTGTACCGAGGCGGGTTGCGCAGTGGGTGGATTGATTTCGGGTGGTCAGCCACGCGCGAACTCGGCGCCAGTTCGGCCCGGATCGACATGGGAAACTGGCAGGGTTGGTTGCTCGACCGCAGCGCTGAACCCGTCGAAGGTACGAGCGTGGTGGTGCGCTACCGGACGGCGGCGGACCTTGGTGAATTTCTCCAGATCGGCCTCACTGCGGTTGGCCAAACCGACGTTGGAACCGAGGTCCCGATCGCACCATCACCCGCCGGGCCCGATGGGTTTCGGACGGCCACCGTCGGTGTCGCTCAGTTCTCGCCGAGTCTTGGCTTTTTCCAGATTCGTTTGCGGCCGACCCGGGCGCTCCCGGTCGGCACGATCGTGGAAGTTGCCTCGATTGACGTGACTCCGCCTTCGGTCGCAACGGTGTCGTTGGGAGCGGTGAAATCTTCAGGAACGGCCACAATCTCCATCGACTGTCAGACTCCGGCGCGTCGGCCGATCGATCCGCGGATTTACGGGATCGGGTATTCCGGGGCTGGTTACCTGAAGGCCGATCCGTCGAAAATGGGTGCCACGATCAACCGGTGGGGTGGCAATCCGACGTCTCGCTATAACTGGAAACTCGGCAACGTCTGGAACACGAATCTCGACTATTTCTGGCGCAATGTGACGATTGCCGACGGGACGACGAACGCGCTCGAAACGTTTTTCGCCAAGAACGCTGAGGCCGGTCGACTGAACGCCGTCACCGTTCCGACGCTCGGATGGGTAGCGAAGGATGACTCGTCGTACTCGTTTCCCGTAAAAACATTCGGCCGCCAACAGGCGTCGGATCCGAGCAACGCCGACATTGGCAATGGCCGGTCCGTCGATGGAAAGAAACTGCCGCCCCCGGACCCGAAGACCACGAGCGTGGCGGTTGGTCCCGACGACATTCGCCAGTGGGTGGCCGACTCGCTCAAGGGTCGTACCAACATGTATTTCCTCGACAACGAGGTGGAGCTCTGGAACGACACGCACCGGGACGTGCATCCGGCGGCTACTACCTACGACGAGGTTTTGGATCTCGGAGTTCGGTACGCCACGGCGATCAAAGCGGCCGATTCAAGGGCGATCGTGGCCGGGCCTGCTTCGTGGGGTTGGCCGGCATATTTCTATTCCGCCGCCGACGCCGAGGCCGGCTTCTCCAGTGCCCCAGACCGAAAAGCGCACGGTGACACGCCGCTGCTGGCGTGGTATCTGCAGCAGATGAAATCACAAGAGGCCAAGACCGGGAAGCGCCTCCTTGATGTGCTGGACGTTCACTTCTATCCGCAGCAGTCGAACGTGTACGGCGGCGGAGTCGGTGGAGTTGATCCGGCCACCGCCAAGCTTCGTATTCGCTCCACTCGGTCGCTCTGGGACCCGTCTTATACGGATGAATCCTGGATTGGTGAGTCCATCAATCTATTGCCCCGCATGCGAAAGCTGATTACCGAGAACTATCCCGGCACAGGGCTATCGATCGGTGAATGGAGCTTTGGCGGCGAGGGCCACATGAGTGGAGGTCTGGCCACGGCCATCGCACTGGGACGCTTCGGGACCGAAGGTGTCACATCGGCCTTCTACTGGACCGCTCCTCCCGCCGATAGCCCGACGTTCTGGGCGTTTCGGGCCTTTCGGAATTTCGACGGCAAAGGTGGGCGCTTTCTCGACTCTTCCGTTGAAGCGAAGAGTTCGAACGACGCGGTGTCGGTGTTTGCGTCCACGAATGAAGCCACCTCAGAACTGGTCACCGTGATCATCAATACTGATACGAAAAAAGCGTTGGATACGCCGATCGTGACCAAGAACTGTCGCTCTCTCAGCTCTGTCGCCACCTTTTTCTTCGATGGTGGCCCGGCCGGATTCCGGGGCGGCGTAGCCAGGGATCCGGCCCGAATCGTGACGCCGGCGTACTCAATCACGGTCGTGAAAGGCGCGCTTCGCTGAGCGGCATCGTGCGTCGGTGGCCCGTTGATGCGCTGCGCCGATGAGCGGGCGTTCAAGGCGGCGCAGTGGGGCGCCGATAGACGAGGCCATGACGATGATTGACGTCGCCGGGCCCCCCGACCAGCACGACGAAACTCAGCGCACTGCGGAGGGCGCGGTCGTCAACGGTTCGGACCTCGTGTTCGACGAAACGATGGCCGGACTCACGCTCGACGATGTCTCGGTCGTCTCGGTTGGCGACCGCCCAGTCCTCGTTCCTCTGAGCTCGGAGTTGGCCGGGCGGACCGGGTTCACACTCTTGGTCGTGGACGACGAGGTCTTGTTGGGGCTCGGCGTTTCTCCGCGTCGCCCACCGGCCCCGCCGGCCGAGCCCACTCTTGTCGTGGCGGCGGCGCCGGCTGCGTCGCCGATGCCGTCGGCGACGACCAGTCCGTTCGGCACCGCGGCGCCAGCGGCTCCGGCCAGTTCGAACGGCGGCGCCGGCGCGATAGTGGAAACGGCTCGGCCGATCAACGCCATGGCCGCGTCCCACCTCGACTGGGAACCGGAGAACCTGGGCTGGCCCTACGTCGACCGGCGGATCGACGAGGAGTCCTCCGGCCCCGAAATCCGGCCTGTCGGTGTGCCGCGTTCGCTCACGGCGGGTCGTCCGGTCAATGGGGTCGAAACGCTCGATCTTGTCGTGCGGGGAAGAGCTGGAGCGAACAGCGTCATCATCGACCTCCAGGAAGTCGGGTCGGCGGCGGTCGCTCCGGTGACCATGCAAATCCATAGCGGCTCGATCGTGGTCGTGTCCGGCGGGCGGGGGAGCGGGAAGACCTCGCTGCTCCGTCTGATGGCGAGCTACGACGCCCCGACGGTCGGCCGCGGGGTGGTCGATGCCGAGGATTTGGCGACGGTGGCCGACGCCGACCGGGCGGCCCGTGAGGCGATCGGTGCCGGGTTCATTCCAACGGTCGCGTTCTTGGTTCCCGACCTCACCGTGGCGGAAAACGTGGAGCTTCCACTGTTGATCGACGATGTTCGTCCCGCCATGGCTCGCGGTGCGGCCGAGGAGGCGCTCCGTCGAGTTGGTCTTGGACCTTTGATTGGGTTGGCCACGTCGGTGCTTTCGCATGGCGAATGGCGCTTGGTGAGCGTGGCCCGGGCGCTGGTAACGGGCCCCGAGATCGTGTTCGCCGATGAACCGTTCGCCGGTCTCGGCGACGCCGACGCCTCGTTGGTTCTTCGACTCCTGACCGAACTGGTCGACGACGGCGGCACGGTGATCATGGCCTGCACCGATCCTCGTGTTCGCCTTGCCGGGGTTCGTCAGATCACCATGGCGGGCGGGGCCGTCCTGACCGACGAGACGGTGTCCGCAACGACCTGACCGGGTTACAGCACGGGCACCGGAGGCGGCACGGCCAACGTGACCCCCCGTTGGCGGGCCGCTTCGCCTGGAAGTACTTCCTGTAGGACCGAGAGCAGGGCACGGGCCGGGGCCGGGAGCATGCCTCGCCGCCGCTGGACCACGCCGACCTGACGGGCCGGCATCCGGCGCACCGGAATGGCCTTCCACGGGCCCGTGAGGTGGGGCGGAACAGCGGTGGACGGCACGATGGCCACGCCCACTCCGTCAAAGGCCAGCGACGTGATCAGGCGCACCCCGTCGATCTCGGCGAGGGGCGACAGGGTGATGCCGATGGCCTCGGCGGCGATGTCGAGTTCGGTGCGATACGCCGTGCCCCGGGGAGCGAGGATGACCGGCACCCGGTCGAGTTCGGCGGCGTCGAGTTCCTCGCGGTCCCACCATTGGTTGCCCTCGGGGATCACCGCCAGAATTTCCTCCCCGAATAGCGGCGTCACCGACATGTCGGGATCGTTCAGGGGAAGGTTGACGATGGCCAGCGAGAGCGACCCGGCCAGGAGCTGCGGGGCGAGCGACGTGGTGGAGGCGTCGACGACGACGATGTGGACACCGGGATGGCGCAGTCGCATGCGCTGATGCAGTGAGGGCACGAGCCAGCGGGCGACGGTGCCGATGACGCCGACGCGAACCTCGCCGACCACTTCATCGCGAAGCGCGTTGACGTCGGCGACCAGGGCTTCGAGTTCACTGTGGATTCTCCGGGCTCGGCTGACCACGACCTCACCTTCCTCGGTGAGCCGTCCGGCCGAACGGTCGATGAGGGTCACGCCCAGTTGACGCTCCAGTCTGGCGATGTGAGCGGACACATTCGACTGGACGGTGTGCAGGCGTTCGGCGGCGGCGGAAAAGGTGCCGCAATCAGCGACGGCAGTGAGGGCGGCGAGCTGGCGAAGATCCATCGGTGGTGTTCCAGGCGGAGTTGGGAGATCCATGATCGCTCACAGCGATACTCCGTGTCACTTCCATCGCTCGCACACGGCTGCCGGGAGTGCAGGCCCGTCAGATACGGTGCTTTGCCGTGCATCCGTTCCGCTTCGGTATCCAACTTCGCCACGCATCGTCGGGCCCGGCGTGGCGCGAGAGTGCCCGCAAGGCCGAGGGTCTTGGGTACTCGACGCTCTTTCTGCCCGATCATTTCGGCGACGCTTGGAGTCCGACGGTGCCGCTCACGGTGGCCATGGAGGCAACCACCACGCTGCGCGTCGGTGCGCTTGTCTATGACAACGATTATCGCCACCCCCTGGTGCTGGCCCGAGATGTTGCCGCCATGGACCTGTTCTCGGAGGGACGCGTCGAGTTCGGTCTCGGAGCCGGGTGGATGACGTCGGACTACGACGAGTCCGGCATCGTGTTGGATCGTCCTTCCGTGCGGATCGACCGGATGATCGAGGCGATCGAGTGCATGAATCGCCTCTGGACGCAGGACCTCGCCTCGTTCTCCGGCACCCACTACACGCTCACGAACGCGCAATGCCATCCCCGACCTTTCACGCCGGGCGGCCCTCCGTTGGCGGTTGGCGGGGGAGGGCGCAAGGTGCTGTCAGCGGCGGCCAAGTACGCCTCCATCGTGGGAGTGAATCCCGAGCTCACGAGCGGGGTGGCGGGGCTGGAGGCGGCCAAGACGGCGGTGTCGGCCCGCTACCACGAACGTATCGACTGGGTCCGAGAGGCGGCCGGGGATCGCTTTGCGTCGATCGAACTCCAGGTCCTCGGTCAGATCGAACAGGTTGTCCCGAACCGACTCGAGGTGGCCTCCGGTCTCGCTCCCGCCTTCGGTCTCACTCCCGAGGAAGCGCTGCAAATGCCGATTGTGCTCGTTGGGACCGTGGATGAGATCTGCGCCGATCTGATCGAACGTCGAGAGCAGTACGGGTTCTCCTACGTCGTGGTCCACGATATGGACGCCTTCGCCCCGATCGTCGCCCGGCTCGCCGGTTCCTGAACCCCATGTCTGACGGTATCGGCGGTGAGGGTCGTGAGGGCCGAGAGCGCGTAGGCGTCTATGGCGGCACGTTCGACCCGATCCACGTGGCGCATCTTGCCGTTGCCGCGCAGGCGCTCTATCAGCTTCGTCTCGACCGGGTGATCTTCGTGGTCGCCAATGTGCCGTGGCAGAAAGCGCAGCAGCGCCATGTGAGCGATGCCGACGATCGACTAGCGATGGTCGAGGCGGCGATTGGTGGCCACCGTGGGTTCGAGGCGAGCCGGATCGAGATTGATCGGGGGGGTCCGAGCTACACCGCCGACACGCTCAATGACTTGGCCTTGCCCGGGAGGGACCTGTTTTTGATCATCGGCTCCGACCTCGTCGACGAACTGGTCACCTGGAACCGGTGGGAGGAGATCCCGCCGCGGTGCACCCTGGCCGTGTGTCACCGACCGGGCGAGGCGGAGCGGGGCGAGTTGGCACCAGGATGGCGGTCGGTAACGGTCCGTTCACCAGCTCTGGAGATCAGCTCCACCGAGTTGAGAACCATGGCCGGCGAAGGTCGCCCGCTCGACTTTCTCGTCCCGGAATCGGTCCTTGGCGTGATCGAGTCCCGGTCCCTCTATCGCCCGTAGCGAACGGTCGGTGACCGTTGTCTGGCGTGTTGCGGCCGCTGGCCGGGGTTCTGTCGGTCAGAATGGGGTGAGCGGTCTTCTGCCGCCACTCGCCTTGAGAGGGCCAGACGCTGTCTTCTGATCTGATTCCCCGCCACCACGCCGACACCACGGAGTCGATCCGTGTACTCGCCATCGCCGCCGCGAGAGCGGCCGACGACAAGAAGGGTCTCGACGTTCTGGTGCTCGACGTCGGCGACACCATCGGCATCACCGACGTGTTCGTCATCGCGTCGGCACCGAATACGCGCCTCGTGTCCTTTCTCGCCGACGAAGTCGAACGCGCCGTCAAGGCGGCGGGCGGCGACGGCCCGATTGCGTCGGAAGGTCTCGAGGATTCGAACTGGGTCCTGCTCGACTTCGGCGGCTTCATCGTGCACCTGTTCCTCGACGAAACCCGACGCTTCTACGACCTCGAACGTCTCTGGGCCGACGCCCCCAAGATCGACTGGTCGCCACAGGCCTAAATTTCGACGAAGGATTGGTCGACCACGCAAAGCGCAAGGCATCGGCATGAATGTGAATCCGCCGATGCCTGGGCGGTAACAGCCATCCTCGACACGGAGCCGTGTTGTTCTTTTCGACAACACTCGTGGGCGTTGAGGGACTCGAACCCCCGACATCTACCATGTCATGGTAGCGCTCTACCAACTGAGCTAAACGCCCCTTGCGGGAGCTCTGAATCTAGCAGGAGTGCGGCTCCCTGAGGCGACGTTAGAGGTGGCGGCCGACGAGTTCCAGGTCGGAGTCGACCATCATGTGGACGAGCTCTTCGAAGGTGGTCGTCGGCTCCCAACCGAGGACCTTCTTCGCTTTGGCCGGGTCGCCGATGAGGAGGTCGACTTCGGCCGGGCGGAAGAAGCGCTCGTCGATCACGACATGGTCTTCCCAGTTGAGTCCGACTCGCGAGAATGCCACTTCGCAAAGCTCACGAACGGTGTGTGTTTCGCCCATAGCGATAACGAAGTCGTCCGGGACGTCTTGTTGCACCATGAGATGCATGGCCTTCACGTAGTCGCCGGCGAATCCCCAATCACGTCGGGCTTCGAGGTTGCCGAGGGGAAGTTTGTCTTCCAGGCCGAGCTTGATGCGGGCCACGTTGTGCGACACCTTGCGCGGGAGGAATTCGAGACCGCGGCGGGGGCTTTCGTGATTGAAGAGGATGCCCGACGAGGCATGCATGTCGTAGCTCTCGCGATAGTTCACGGTGATCCAATGGCCGTAGACCTTGGCCACGCCGTAGGGACTGCGGGGATAGAACGGCGTTTCTTCGTCTTGGGGAACAGCCTGGACCTTGCCGAACATCTCCGACGACGAGGCTTGGTAGAAGCGGATGCCCGGATCCACGATGCGGATGGCGTCGAGCATGCGGGTCACGCCGAGGGCGGTGGTGTCGCCGGTGAACACGGACTGGTTCCAGCTCGTCTGCACGAAGCTCTGAGCAGCAAGGTTGTACACCTCATGTGGGCGGCACTCATTGATGACCTGGACCATCGACGCGGCATCGAGCAAGTCGCCACTGATGAGGGTGAGCCGATCCTGAATATGGGCGATTCGCTCGAAGGTGACGGTCGAAGAACGGCGCACCATGCCGATCACGTCGTATCCGAGCCCAAGGAGATGCTCGGCCAAGTAGGACCCGTCCTGTCCGGTGATGCCGGTAATGAGGGCGCGCTTGGAAGACATGGAAATCAGTATCGACGGCTCCGGTGGTGAACTTCAGCCAACCCAGTTGGCAAGATCGGGTGCCCTAGGCTTCGATGCTGTGGCCATGGTCTCTCCGGTGGGTGCCTTCGGTGACCGAATAGCAACACTGAGGGTGGAGCGGGGGTGGACGCAGCAGGAGCTCGCTGACCGTTTGGCCATGAGTCGTACGGCGCTCTCGCACCTCGAAGCTGGTATGCGGGTCGCGTCGGAGCGGACCGTCGTTATCCTCTCCGGAATCTTCGCCGTGGCCCCTCTTTCCCTGGTGGACGGCACCACGTATCCGTTGGCCAAGGCAGAGCGGTTGCCGGTGGTCGCAGCGTTGCACACCGAGGCCGACCTTGCTCTTGCGCTTGCCGCCGCCGAGGTCGCCGT
>JANLQX010000270.1:0-44224 GCA_031368095.1 Actinomycetes bacterium
AGATGAAGTCTTGGCGCATGGCATCGGTCCGGCGTTGCTCGCTCACGTCTTGGACCGTCGCCACCACGGCGGCCCGGGCCGTCGCCGAGGCGTCAATGGGTTCCGCCGTAACGATGTAGTTGCGACGGGGCGGGCCGACAATGTCGAGCGTCTCGCGGCCACGGTGACCGTCGGCAGCGCGCTCCACCAGGCGACGGAGCGTTCCGCCGGCCATCACTTCACCATCGCTTCGAGGGTCGGAGCGTTGGTCCATGCTGCCGGCCGGCGGTCCGAGCACCACGTCGACGGCATCGTTGCGGAGTATTTCTCGACCGTCAGCGTCCACGACAAGCACGCCGAGGGGCAACGAGTCAGCGGCGAGTCCGACAGCGGCGAGGTCATCAGTACGCTGACGAACTTCGTCCGTTGTGGTCACCACTTCTCGTCGTAACGCCGCGATCGCATCGCCATCGCGACGTTGCCTGGTTCGATTTCGACTCGACATCATCGCCAACCCGATGCCGACGCCGAGGACCCCGGACAGGAGCACCTCGGCGACGACCATCGGCGCGTTGACGGCGAGCACCGTCGCCACCGTCAACGCACCATTGCAGACCACAAATCCGAGCCTACGGTTCGGCTCCGCTCACTTCTTCTTCGTGGTGACCTTCTTGGTGACCTTCTTGACCGTCTTGGTCGCCTTCACCGTTGTCGGTGTTGGAGCCGCGGTGGTTGCCACGGGGGCAACCGTGGTGGCTGCCACCGAAGCGGTCGGGGCTGGGGGGGTTGCCCCGACCGTCGGTACGGCCGCCGAGCCTGGATTGATCTTGTCAACGTTGGCCAGCGAGAGTTTGACGAGCGCCGCCGGGAGAGGTGCGTAGCCGACCTTCTCGGCCTTCTTCTGACACTCGCCGAGCGAGTAGGTAAGGAACGTACGAAGCACGTCGCCCTTGGCCTTGTCCAACGTCTGCGGCGCCACCAAGTACGCCGTGGTCGAGATTGGATAGGCGGTCGCACCCGGCGCGTTGTAGTTCAAGAACAACGTTCCGTCGTCGTTTACGGCGGCCTCGGCCATGGCCGCGGTGACGTTGGCCGGCTCCGGGGTCACGGCATTGCCGGCGGCGTTGATGACCTTGGCCACGCTCAGCTTGCGTTCGGCGGCAAAGCTCGTTTCGGCGTAGGTGATGGCAAAGTCACCCTGGCTGCCGCCGACATAGTTGGACACGCCGTCGGAACCACGCTGGGCGATGCCGTTCCCGGCCGGAACGGGGAAATTGCTCGTGGCGCCCGCTTTCCAGGCTCCCTTTCCGACGGTCGACAGATAGTCGCTGAAGACGTTGGATGTTCCCGACGAGTCGGAGCGGACGATAACCCGGATGACCTGATCGGGCAGCGACACCCCATTGTTTTCGCGCGCAATGGCCTCGTCGTTCCACTTCAGGATCGAACCGGCGAAGATCTTGGCAAGAGTCGGTCCGGAGAACTTCAAGTCGGTCACCCCGGGCACCTTGTAGATCACCGCAATGCCACCAATGGTGACCGGGATATAGACGAAAGGCTTCTTGTTGGCGTTCGGGAGCTCGGCCGCGGTGAACGCCACGTCGGAGCCAGCGAACTCGTTGGTCCCGGCGATGTACGACGTCCGGCCGGCGCCTGATCCGGTCGCCTGGTACGCGATGTTGATGCCGAACGCGTTCTTGGCGTCGACCTTGCACTGCTCCATGAAGTTCGAGACGAACGACGAACCTTGACCGGACACGGTCACGCTCTTGTCGAGGACGGCGGTCTGCGCGGATGCGGGGATGGCAGCGGCAAACGGCGCCAGCAGGGCGGCGCCAATCAGGGCTGCAGTGCGGGTTCGAAACACGTGGTTCACTCCTTGTTGGGGTACGACCTCAACATAAGGAGTCAAGACGTCGGCCAACCGGCGCCGCGGTGGCCGCAAGATGAACGGCAGCGGAACAGTGACCGCGACACTGCGGAAACGTTCTACGCCACGATCGTGGCAAGAGTGGCAGTTGCTTTGGTGAGAACCTTCGACGGGAGTGGCGCGTAGCCAAGTGCTTCGGCCTTGCCTTGACATGGACCAAGGGCCAGCGCACCGAACGCCTTGAGTTCACTGGCCTTGTCGGTCTTCTTCGCAATGATCAGATACGAAATCGCGGCGATCGGATAGGCCACCGCCGTCTTCGTGAGCGGGTCAACCGTCACGACGTTGTCGGCCGCCATCGGCGAAGAATTCAAGGCTTCAGTGACGGCCTTTGCATCAGGAGAAACTGCCTTCCCGGAGGCGTTGATGATCTTGGCGATCCCGAGCTTGCGCTTCTTGGCGAAGCTCACTTCGGCGTAGGTGATTGCGCCTTTGCCCTGAGAACCAGCGACGTAGTTGCCAACACCGTCGGAGCCTTTTTGTCCGACTCCGACGATCGGCGGCACCGGGAACGTACTGGTGGCTCCCTTCGTCCAAATGCCCTTCGCCGCCACCGCGAGATACGACGAGAACACGTTCGAGGTCCCGGAGGAGTCGCTTCGCACGACCACTCGCACCACGAGCTTCGGGAACTTCACGCCAGGGTTCTCGGCGGCAATGGCTTTGTCGTTCCACGACACGATCTTTCCGGTGAAAATCTTCCCCAGCGTGGGGCCGGACAGCGTGAGCGACGTCACGCCCGGCACGTTGTACGTCACGGCAATTCCACCGGCCACGAGTGGTATGTAAACATATGGTTTCTTATCTGCCTTGGATTTTTCGGCTGCCGAAAACGGAACATCGCTGGCCGAGAAATCGACGGTACCTTCGATGTAACCGTTGCGTCCGGCTCCAGAGCCAGTGGCTTGATAGGTGACCGCCGGCCCGCCGGACTTCACCGCGTCGGCTTTGCATTGATCGAGGAAGTTGGCGACAAACGTCGATCCCTGCCCCGACAGCGTTCCGGCCGCCTCAGCGGCGTGCGGGAACAGCGAGCCTGACACCGCAGCAACGGCGACGAGACAAATCCGGGAGACAGAAACATTCACTCCCCCAGCCTACGGGCACCCTTCAGCCGAAGCGTCCGTTCACGTAATCATTCGTCCGCGGGTCCACCGGGTTCGAAAACACTTGCTCGGTGGCGCCGAATTCGACGATGCGACCGGGCTGGTTCTCCTCCGCCAGGAAAAAGGCACACGTGTCCGACACCCGCTGGGCCTGCTGCATGTTGTGGGTCACGATCACGATCGTGACCTCTTCGGAGACCTCGCCGATCGTCTCCTCCACCCGCCGCGTCGACGTCGGGTCGAGCGCCGAACACGGTTCGTCCATCAGGAGCACGTCGGGCTTGATCGCCAGCGAACGGGCGATACAAAGCCGCTGCTGCTGGCCACCTGAAAGTGAGCCACCCGGTGTATCGAGGCGATCGCGGACTTCCGTCCATAGGCTCGCCCGGGTAAGCGCCCACTCCACGAGCTCGTTGGGTTCCGACGTTTTCGAACCGGTGAGCTTGAGGCCGGCCAGAACGTTCTCCCGGATGGTCATCGCCGGGAAGGGGTTCGGTTTTTGGAACACCATGCCGACTCGTTTGCGAACTTCACTCGGTCGAAGTTCCGAACCGTAGATGTCCGTGCCGTCAAGTTCCACGGATCCCGCCAAAGATGCGCCGGGCACAAGTTCGTGCATCCGGTTCAGGGTTCGCAGGAACGTGGATTTGCCGCATCCGGATGGGCCGATCAGGGCCACCACCGAATGCCGGGCAATGGCGAGATCCACGCCTTCGAGAACCTTTCGCTTACCGAACCAACACGAGACGCCGATCGCACGAAGGGCAATATCGGCATCAGCCGGAGCAAGATCCACGTGGTCCATTCCTGGTTGCATGACGGCAGTCATTGTGTCGTCCTTTCAAAGGTGAGCGGAAACGGCGGCCGAGCATTCATCGCGCCCTGGCTTTGCGCGAAACGAGGCGGGCCAGCATGAACAACAGAAGCACGAGCCCGATCAAGGCGAGCGCCGCGGTCCAGGCTCGCTCCCGTTGGTCCTGTGCGAGTTGCTGGAAGATGAACAGCGGGAGGGCCGACTGCGGCTCGTGGAATGCGGCCGCCGGGCTGATGACCTTGTCGTTCCCGAAAGCCGTCATGAGCAGCGGAGCCGTCTCGCCGGCAACGCGGGCAACGCCGAGGATCACCGCAGTGACGATTCCCGCTCGTGCCGTCGGGAGCACCACCTGGCCGACGGTCCGCCACTGTGGTGAGCCGAGAGCGAGCGAAGCTTCCCGAAGCGAAGGGTCAACGAGCTTCAGCATTTCCTCGGTCGTGCGAGCCACCGTCGGCAACATCAAAATACTGAGAGCTAACGATGCGGCAAACCCGGAGAAGCCGTGGCCCGGACCAATGACCCAAATCGCGTACACAAAGAGTCCGGCAACGATCGACGGGATGCCAGACATTGCGTCGACCAGGAGTCGCACGATTCCGGTGAAGCGACCTTCGATCTCGGTGAGATAGACCGCCGTAAGGATGCCGAACGGCACGGTGACGATGACTGCGAAACCAACCTGGGTGAGTGTGCCGGTGATGGCGTGAAGCGCACCGCCAACGGTTGACGACGCCGACGGATCCACCCCTTCGAGTGTTTTCGTAAAGAAGTTGAGCGAAAGCCCGGGGAGCCCCTTGACGACCACGGTCCCGACGATCAGCACCAACGGGAGCGCGGTAAGGACGGCGCAGATGTAGACCAACGTGGAAACGAGGTGATCGATCGCATGCTTGCGGTCCATGGTCTGGCGGACCATCGCGTACTCCAAGGCCAGAAACACGGCGAAGGCAATGACGACGAATCCGAGCCCGCCGTCGAGAGGCGTGAAAAGAAAGGCGAGGAGCGTCACCACGATGGCGGCGCCGAAAACGCCGACGGAACGAAGGGCATCGCTAGGGCGCAGGCTGCGCGGCCGGCGGGGGCGAAGCGCGACAGTCACTTCTTTGCCCCGGACGGTGCCTTCGTTCGGGCGACGATGCCCCGAGCGACGATATTGACCAGCAATGTCACGAAAAAGAGCACCAACCCGGCGGCGACCAGAGCGCTGCGGCCGTTGGTACTCGCTTCACCGAATTTGAGCGCAATGGTTCCGGCCACTGACGCTCCACCCGGCGACAACACATTGCTGGGGATGCGAAAATCGTTCGAGAGAATCAGGGCAACGGCGATCGTTTCGCCCAGCGCGCGACCGAGACCGAGCATCGAAGCGCCGATGAGGCCGCCCTTGGCGAACGGGAGCACGACCTCGCGCACCATGCCTGCTCGGGTGCCACCAAGCGCGAGCGCCGCTTCGCAATAGACCCGGGGCACTTCGGCCATCACGGCGCGAGCTATGGCCGTGATGATCGGGATGATCATGAGGGCAAGTACGAGCCCCGACACGAAGAGCGAAGAACCGAAAATCGGAACCTTCGTCTTGAAAATCGGAATGAAGCTGACCCACTCGGATAGCCAACGCGCCGGACCGTCGAGTCGAGGCTGCAGAAACGAAAGACCCCACAAGCCAAAGATCAGCGACGGGATGGCAGCGAGAAGGTCGACCATAGTGATGAAGGTGCCTCGAAAGCGCAAGGGCGTGTATTCGTTGATGAAGAGCGCCGTACCGATTGAGATAGGAACAGCGACGAACAGCGCGATTAGTGCAATGACCACCGTTCCGAAGAGCATCGACCCGATGCCGTAGGCGGTCCCTTCGTCAGGCGCCCACTCGAAGGTCGTGAAGAACGACCATCCTGCCTTGTGCAATGCCGGCCACGCCTCCCGCATCAAGAAGACGGCGATGAGCGACATGACGGCGAGGCTCACGAACGCGCCACCGACGGTGATTGACCGATAGATCCTGTCGCCTCGGCTCAACGGCGCCGAGAGCGTGCGAGGTTGTTCTTCAGACGACGCGATGGTCGTCGAGAGCGAGGCAGTGGACATGGCCGCTTCCGATTCAGAACTGCGTACGTTCTTCATTTAATGCGGCCGAGGTGGCCACCCTCTGGACGCAGCATGAACGCCAGATGAACGCCCCGGGATAGTTGCCTTCAGTGCGTGGGGCCGTGCCCAATCGCGGCCGGTTGTCGATCCACCACGTGAGCTTCAGTGCGTGGGGCCATGCTCGCCGGTGGCCACGTAGCGCATCCGGTTCGCCACGTTGACGGCGTGATCACCAAGGCGTTCGAAGAAGCGCGCCACGAGCGCCATCTCGATGGCGATAGGAAGGCGAAGTTCGGCTTCCACGATCTCCGCGATGAGCGCCACATGGAGTTCGTCGAGCTCGTCATCGAGGTTGCGGAGCTCGCTCACCTTGGCGGGGTCGCGCGCCACGTAGGACTCCGCCGCGCCTCGCCACAGCATCACGCCGACCCGGCCCATGCGATCGACCAGACCACGGATGCGGGGCGTGAGTTCGGCCCCGATGCTGCGCAGGGCTCGATTGGCAATGTGCTCGACAAGATCGCCGCTCCGCTCGAGCTCGGGCACGATCCGCAGCATGGAGAGCAGGTACCGCATGTCGGTCGCCGCCGGCGACGCCAAGGCGAACTGCCGCTGCACCAGTCCTTCGATGTCGTAGTACAGCGAGTCGATGAGGCGCTCACGGGCGACGACGCTCGACGCGGTGTCGAGGTCACCAGAGAGAAGCGCGTCGGTTGCCGCCGCGAGTCCTTCGCTCACGAGCGAAAAGAGTTCAATGACCTTGCGGTCGATGTCTTGAAGTTCCTGGGCGAGATCGATCCTCATGACGCCACGGTAACGGCTTGAGAGCTAAACCTCAGCACGTCGGCCGAAGATAGACAGCCCGATCGAACCGGCCATGCTCATCAACGTCAAGCACCCAGATCGAACCCTTCTGGACCCGCGCTTCGCGTCCGAGATCGAGTCCATCTTGCACTGCGAGCATTTCCAGCACCGCCGGAAGGATGTCCCCGTGGCTGCACCAGACCACATGTTCGTTTCGAACCCGATCGGCGAGCAAGCGGACTGCTGCGCGGGCCGTGTCGGTCGGTCCTTCGGCCAGCATGGGATCGACAGCGATGTTCAGGCCGAGCGCCGCTCCCAGCGGAGCGACTGTCTCGATGCATCGCCGATACGGACTGGACCGAATATCGGCGACATGACAACCGGTCACGTCGAGCACCGTGCCGGCAATGTCGGCGGCTTGATGTCGACCGCGCCCGGTCAAGGGACGGAGAAGATCGTTGCCGTCGAAATCGGACCGTGATCCGGCCTGAGCGTGACGAACAAGCACCAGCGACATTCGACGTTCGTTCCCAAGAGTCAGTTGGCGAGCGCTCGGGCCACCGCTTGAGCACACAGCACGGATTGGGTGTTGACCGTCTCTTCATCGGCGCTGTCGATTTTGCGCCATCCACCGTCAGAGGCAAGCGACCAGGACAGCTGATTGTCCGTCAGTAAGAGGTCAAGGATCGCCGCGACTCTCGATTGAAGACGAGGATCGAGGATCGGGACGACCGCCTCCACGCGTCGATCAAGGTTGCGGGGCATCATGTCGGCTGATCCGATGAACCACGTCGGTCCACCGTCGGCAGCACCGTGACCGAACTCCCAGATACGTGAGTGCTCCAGGAATCGTCCGACGACGCTACGTACACGTATGTTTTCGGAAAGACCAGGAACCCCCGGTCGAAGGCAGCAGATTCCCCGAATGATTAGGTCAATCTCGACGCCCGCCTGGGATGCTTGGTACAGCGCATTAATGACCTCCTCGTCAACGAGGCTGTTCATCTTCATTCGAATTCGCCCGGGATCATGGCTGTCGGTGGCGTGCTCGTTCGCAATGAGCGAGAGAACCCTCGGTCGCAATTCCGTGGGTGCCACCACGAGACGCTCAAACGTGGGCATCCGACCGAGGCCGGTGAGTGCGTTGAAGAGCCTGGAGACGTCGTCGCCGAGCTCCGGATCGGCCGAGAATAGGCCCAGGTCGTCGTAGATCCTGGCCGTGGTCGAGTTGTAGTTTCCCGTTGCTATGTGGACGTAGCGACGCAGACCCACTGCACCCTCGTTTCGCACCACCAGCGCAACTTTGGTGTGAGTCTTGAGGCCCACCAGTCCATAGACCACGTGCACCCCGGCGCGTTCGAGTTTGCGAGCCCACCCGATGTTTGCCTGCTCGTCGAAGCGAGCCTTGAGCTCCACGAGCGCGGCGACCTGCTTGCCCGCCTCGGCCGCGTCGATCAGCGCGGTGACCACTGGCGAGTTGCCAGAGGTTCGGTACAGCGTGAGCTTGATCGTGAGCACATCGGGATCAGCGGCGGCCGCCTCGATGAATGCTTCGACCGATGAAGCAAAGGAGTCATAAGGGTGATGCACGAGCACATCCGATGTGCGAATCGCCTCGAAAAAATCCGGTGGTCCATCGGGTGAATAGAAAGCCGCCGGCGTGCGGGGCATCCATGGTTCGTCTTTGAGGTCCGGTCGATCAATCGCCACCAGCGTCCAGAGCCCGGTGAGGTCGAGCGGACCGTCAATGCGAACCACGGCGTCGGCATCGAGTTCAAGTTCATCGACGAGCATGAACTGCATGTCGGCGGGCATCGCCTGGGCGATTTCTAGACGGACGGCCCGCCCGAAGCGCCGACGACGAAGTTCGGTCTCAATCGCCTCAAGGAGATCCTCGGCTTCTTCTTCGTCGACGTCGAGGTCGGTGTCACGAGTAACCCGAAACGCGAAGCACGCATCGATCAGCACGCCCGGGAAGAGTTGGCCCAGATGGGCGGCGATGAGTTCTTCGATCGGTAACCACCGGCGGCCGTCTGGCAGACCCACGAAGCGAGGTAGGAGAGGCGGCACCTTCACCCGAGCAAACCGCCGTAAGCCGGACTCGCCGTCATGCATGGTGACGGCAAGATTCAACGACAGGTTCGAGATATACGGAAACGGATGACCGGGATCAACGGCCAGCGGAGTGAGAACGGGAAACACCCGGTCACGGAACAACAGATCCAGTCCTTGGCGATCGTCGTCACTCAGCGCGTTCCAGTCCACGAGATCGACCCCGGCCGCACGAAGCTCCGGCACGAGACCGTCTCGGAAGAGCGTGGCATGACGATCGGCGAGCTCGGCGGCGGCGGCGTGCACGACGGAAAGCTGCGCCGCCGGTCGAAGGCCATCGGTGGACCGGGCCGTTACCCCAGCGGCGACCTGAGCTCGCAACGCGGCGACTCGAACTTCGAAGAACTCGTCGAAATTGGAGGCAAAAATGGCGGCAAACTTCACCCGCTCCAACAGCGGAGCGCCTGGATCAGCAGCGAGTGCCAGCACTCGTGCGTTGAAGTCGAGCCAACTGAGCTCGCGGTTCAGAAACGGCGATTCACCAGCGGTCGAAGTTCCCGCCCCCGCCGAACGCCATGGCACGGTGCGCTCTACGCAGTGGCCTGGGACCCGAAGTCCCATTCGAGGATCAGGCCCTCGCGTTCGGCATCGTGAACGACCCGGTCATGGTTGCGACGGAACTGCGGGTCGTGGCGGGGAACGAGCTGAAGTCGGGCGAGCGTGCGCTGACGGAACTCTTCAAGAACGTTCCGGTCAACGTCCACGCTGTCGACATCCCAATGGGGAGCGACAGGGCCGAGGTAGAGCACGCGAACGTTACCGATAGGCGTGACTTCAGAAAGAGGGGCAGAAAACGACATCGGGATCTCCGGGAGAAAGGACGGACAAACATGCCGAGCGGATGCTCGGCGGGAGAACTCAGGCCGTGGGCGGCTTGGTTCCTTCGTCGTCCTTCAAACCCTCGTCGACACCCTTTTTGAATTCCTTCGATGCCTGACCGAGTGACTTGGCCAGCTTGGGAAGCTTCGTCGAGCCAAACAACAGCAAGACGATGACAAGCACGATGATGAGTTCTGGAGCTCCGATTCCGGACATAGCGACAGTGTACCCCTCCTCTACCGCTCAACCGACCCCGTCCGGGGGTGACGGTTAGGCCGTGGCAACTTCCGCAGCACGCCGAGCCAGGGCTCGTGACCTTCGAACCTTGCGACGTTCCCGCTCCGACAGTCCACCCCAGATACCGAACTTCTCGCCGTTGGCAAGTGCGTATTCGAGGCAGTCGCCCTTGACGACACACCCACGACACACCTCTTTTGCCTCACGAGTGGACGCCCCTCGCTCGGGGAAGAAGAGCTCGGGATCGACTCCCATGCAGTTCGCTTTGCTTTGCCAGGTGCGATCTTCGAGCGCCTGGGTTGGAGTCGTTCTAAGCATGAAAATCCTCGTTTGCGGGCGACGCGGTGGAGCTGCCGGTCATTGCGCCGCTGAGTTGGGGTGGAAGTTCGGGTTGTTCGGAGCGGGACTTCGCCCTTGTGCGTCGTTTGGAATGCGACGATCGGTTTCCAACCGCCGTTCCAACTACCGCTCGACCACACATGGTGAATGACACGGTTGTCATTCTCACTTGTTCTTGGCCATTGCGCAAGTGGAACCTTGCGCAGTGCGTTCGGCGCGACTAGACGCCCCCCTCCCGCCGTGCGTGCGACCGGTCCCCGGTGTGCCACACACCGACGCCTCCACGTCCTAAAGTACCCGGCTTGGTCCCGAGACGTTCTCGGAATCCATCAGGGGAGAAACACCTATGAAGAAGACTACGAGCGCCGTGCTGGCGTTCGGCGCGTTGGCAATGTTTGCCGCGGGCTGCTCCAGCGACAAGGCGGCAGACACCACTGCTGCGCCGGCCGAGACCACGGCTGCCGCCGCCGACACCACTGCGGCTGTTGCCGCCGACACCACTGCGGCTGCTGCCGCGGCGGACACCACCGCCGCCGCCGCGGCCGCCGAGACCACGGCTGCTGCTGCTGCCGCTGGCGGCAAGGCCGGCTTCATCCTTCCGGACTCCAAGTCCTCGGACCGCTGGGAAACCTCAGACCGCCCGGCCATCGAGAAAGCCTGTGCCGCGGCCGGCATCGAGTGCCTGATCCAGAATGCCGAAGGCGACAAGGCCAAGATGGCCACCATTGCCGACCAGATGGTCACCGATGGCGCCAAGGTGCTCGCCATTGTCAACCTTGACTCCGAGTCGAACGTCCAGATCCAGACGAAAGCGGCTGCCGCTGGCGTCAAGCTCATCGACTATGACCGCCTCACCTTGAACGGCAAGAGCGACGTCTACGTGTCGTTCGACAACGTCGCCGTGGGCACCTCTCAGGGCGAAGGCATCATCAAGTGCCTTGGTGGCGCCGACGCGGCCAAGGGCAAGAACATCATCCAGCTCAGCGGCTCGCCGACTGACAACAACGCCACGCTGTTCAAGCAGGGCCAGGATGCCGCCATCAAGGACTCGGGAATCAAGGTCGTTGGTTCTGAGGCCGTACCGGACTGGGACAACCAGAAGGCTGTCCCGATCTTCGAGCAGCTCCTCACCAAGGCCGGCGGAAAGATTGACGGCGTTCTCGTCGCCAACGACGGTCTCTCGGGCGCCGCTCAGACGGTCCTCGCCAAGAACGGTCTCGCCGTTCCGACCACGGGCCAGGACGCCACTGTTGACGGCCTTCGCGCCATCCTCAACGGCACGCAGTGCATGACCGTCTACAAGCCGTACCCGGCCGAAGCCGAAGCCGCTGTTGCCGCTGCCGTAGCGCTCCTCAAGGGCGAAGCTCCGGCCACCAACGCCACCATCAACGACGGTGCCCGCGACATCCCGTACGCCCAGGCTGCCATCCAGTCGATCTACATCGACAACGTCAAGGACGTCACCACCACCGGTGGCGCCAAGCGTGAGGATGTCTGTAAGGACATCGAAGACAAGTGCAAGGCCGCCGGCGTCTGATTTGACCCGGTAGTTTCCGGCCTCGGCCGGGTAACGCAGTCTTGAACGGCCCGCCCTCGTGGCGGGCCGTTTTCGCGTCCGCCGGAGCGTTGAACCGTTCGGCCCATGGACACGCCTCCACGCTGGCCCCTACGCTCCGAGACCCTTGTGAGGAGAGGTTCAGCAATGACGCATCGATCACGTTCGAGTGCGGTGACGTCGCTCGCCGTGTTCGTCGCCGCCACGGTGACGGGCGCCGTCGCTATCGGGATTCCGCTCGGGGCGAGGGTGACCGCCCAAACGATTTCGGCACCCACACCGACGGCCTCGGTACTGGAATCCGCTCCGCATTCCCATGACGACGACGACTCGTCGCAGCTCACGCGGACCCAGGAAGAGGCGCTCGGGGCGCGAGCCACCGCCGAAGGCATTGGAGTTCGCCCAGATGTCGTTGCCCGCCGCTCAGGACGTACGGCGGCCGCCGCCGCGGTCGGAAGTCCGGGCGTGAGCGGGGCGTGGGAAGGGCCTTTCGACTGGCCCGTCCTCGGCGTTCACGTGAGCCTGCTGCCGAACGGCAACGTCCTCGCCTACGACTCCGTCAACGATCTCCGAACCGAAGCGTCAACCGACCAGAGTTTCACCCGGGCGATGACGTTCGATCCCGTCACCAAGGCAGTCGTGCGGGTCGACGAAACGCTGGGCTACAACATCTTCTGCAGCGGCCTCGCCAAGTTGGCGAGCGGCGTGGTGTTCGCCGCTGGTGGCAATTTGAACTCGGCGCTCGACGGAATCAATCGGAGCACCACCTTCGATCCATCGACCAATAGTTGGAGCACCGGTCCGCTGATGTCGCAGGCCCGCTGGTACCCATCGGTCACGCCGCTGGCGAACGGTGAAATGTTGGTGACCGGCGGCGGCCCGTCGTTGTCCGAGGTACGGCAGACCGACGGCACGTTCCGCGCGCTTACAAACGCCCAGCAGGCGATCTGGGCCAAGCGCGAATACCAGTGGATGATCGCCACGTCCAATGGGAAAACGGCCTACGTGGGACCCGACAATCAGATCGGCCTGCTTGATACGAATGGTACGGGTACGTACCAATCGTTGGGTGCGCGCGACGGAAAGAACCGGAGCTACGGCAGCTTCGCCAGTTTTGCGCCTGGGAAAGTGCTGATCTCCGGTGGTGGCTATTTCGACGGCTCGGCCGTCGTCGTCGACGTCACCACCGGTGCGACTACGGCGACGGGTTCGATGGCTCATCAACGACGCCAGCACAACCTCACCGTTCTGGCCGACGGCACGGTCCTGGCGACGGGCGGGTTCGAAAACTCGTCGCAGGGCCTCGTCGATGTGGCCAACAACGTGTACGACGCCGAGATCTACAACCCCGCCACCGGACAGTGGCGCACCGTCGCTCCCCAAGAGCGCGCCCGCCAGTACCACTCAACGGCCATGCTTCTGCCCGACGGTCGAGTGATGAGTGCGGGCGGCGGCATGTGTGGGGCCTGCGACGCGGTTGGCTACTTTCAGCGCAACGCCGAGATCTATACGCCGCCGTATCTCTTCGCCGCCGACGGGTCGCCGGCGACGCGCCCAACAATCACGTCGGTAAGCTCGCAGTTGGGTTACGGCTACTCCTATCCCGTCGTGACCCCCAGCGTTTCGTCGATCGCCAAGGTGTCGCTCATCCGGATGAGCTCGGTCACCCACTCGGCCGATATGGAGCAACGATTTCTGCCGTTGTCGTTCACTTCGAACTCCGGCGGGGTCTCGATCGCCATGCCGGCCAACGCCAACGCCGCGCCTCCAGGCTGGTACCTGCTGTTCCTGCTCGACAACAAAGGCGTCCCGTCGATTGCCGCGAAGGTACAGATAGGTGCCTACCCGCCGCCGCCCACCACCACCACATCCACCACCACCACCTCACCCACCACCACGACGATCCGGCCCACGACCACGACGACAATCGTGGCCGCCAACACCGCCATCGTCTACGACAACACGCTGCGAAACGGTTGGTTGAACTGGTCGTGGGCCGTCGCCAACCTTTCTGCTGCCGGCGGTCGATCGGGCGCCGCCATGGAATTCGAGCCGGACTCCTGGCGCGGCCTCTACCTTCACTCCGATGCACTCCCGGTGACGGCCACCGGCCTTGATCTGTGGGTCAACGGGCGGAGTGGCAACCAGTCGATCCGAATCATCCTGAGCCAAAACAGCGCCTTGATCGCTGAACAGGTACTCACCGGCCTTGGCGCCGGCTGGCAACTCGTTCATCTCACCGCCTCACGTACGTTGGCGGCGGGTACGCCGCTCGACGTGATCGTGCAGGACTGGAGCGGTGCTGACCAGGCGCCCGTCCTCCTCGACGACGTCAGCCTCACCACCGGCGTTGCTCCGACGACCACGACCACCACGACTCCGACCGCGACGACCACGACCACGACCTTGGTTCCGACCACGACCACCACCACGTCTACGACCACCACGACGTTGGCTCCGACCACCACCACCACAACGTCCACCACGACCACCAGCACAACCACTACTTCCACCACCATTCCCGCATCGGGCACGACCCTGCGAACGCTCTACGCCGACTCGTTCGTTGACGCCGACAACTGGTCATGGGCGCCCAACAATCCGGCCTCGACCAACCCGGTCAAGGCGGGGGCACGAGCTCTCGCCGTGACCGCGTCGCCGTGGACGGCCGCAGTGTTCCACCTTCGGGATCCGCTCACCATCGCCGCACCGACGCGACTCGAATTTTGGATTCACGGTGGACCGACCGGAGGCCAAAGTCTCACGATCCAGCTCTTCGATGCATCGACCACGAGGGGCTCCGTCCCGGTCGCGGCAGTAATCGGTGGCCCCGTAGCCGCCAACACCTGGACGAAGGTCAGCCTCGATCTCGCCGGTCTGGGCATCACGTCGGGTGGGATCACCGACGTGAGTCTCTGGTACGGCGTGGGTGATGTCGGCGGGACCTATTCCGTCGACGACGTTCGCCTTGTTCGGGTCTAGCGGCTCGAGCCTGCACGGGTCGACGCGGTTCTTGCTAGAACAGTCGGCCAAACAGCTGCGCCCGGGGGGCAACGAAACGTGAGTGATCAGCAACCGATTCTCGCCATGATGGGGATCAACAAAAGCTTCGGGGCGGTCCACGTCCTGCACGATGTGGACTTCTTCGTCTACCCCGGGCAGGTGACGGCGCTGGTGGGTGACAACGGGGCGGGCAAGTCCACACTCGTCAAATGCGTAACGGGCATCTATGGGACCGACAGCGGACAGGTCTCCTTCGCCGGCTCCCCCGTCTCGATCTCGGGCCCCAAGGATGCCGCCGCTCTCGGTATCGAGGTCGTCTACCAAGACCTTGCCCTGTGCGACAACCTCGACATCGTCCAGAACTTGTTCCTCGGACGAGAACGCAAGAAGTTTGGGTTGCTCGACGAGTCAGGCATGGAGAACCTCGCTCGTGAGACCCTCGCCTCGCTCTCCGTCCGCACCGTGAAAAGCGTGCGGCAGGCAGTCTCGTCACTGTCGGGCGGTCAGCGCCAGACCGTCGCCATCGCCAAGGCGGTGCTCTGGAACTCGAAGGTGGTGCTGCTCGATGAGCCGACCGCCGCCCTCGGTGTGGCCCAGACCAAAGAGGTCTTGAGCCTCGTCCGCAATCTCGCCGACAAGGGTCTCGGCGTCGTCCTCATCAGCCACAACATGAACGAAGTGCTGGAGGTCGCCGACCGTGTCGCGGTCATGTATCTCGGCCGCCTCGCCGCCGAGGTCAAGGCATCGGAGACCAACCGGGAGCAACTCGTGCAGCTCATTACCTCGGGCCGTTCTGGCTCCATCGGCCTGCAGGAGGCACGTTCATGAGCGGGTCAGCGCCGTCCACCGCGGCATCGGATTTCTCACTCGACTCCGAGCGTCAGACTCTCGCCTCCACATGGCGGAACTACGTCAGCAAACTTCGCTCCGGTGACCTCGGTCCCATTCCTGCGTTGCTCGGCATCAGCGTGCTCACCGTCGTCTTCGGGTTCGCCCGCAGCGACACGTTCCTCAGTGTGCGCAACTTTGGCAACCTGCTTCAGCAGGCAGCTCCGATCATCGTCATCTCGATGGCGGTCTCGTTCGTGCTCCTGCTCGGCGAGATCGACCTTGGCGCCGGTTTCACCGCCGGCGTCGTGGCCGCCGTGCTCGCGACCCGCCTGCAGGCCAACTGGTCACTGCCCGCCACGGTGCTCTTCACCGCGGTTGTCGGGGCGGCCATGGGACTGTGGACCGGATTCTTCGTTGCCAAGGTTGGCGTTCCCTCGTTCGTGGTAACGCTCGCCAACTTCTTGTCCTTCCAGGGCATTGTGCTGCTCATCACGACCGAAGGTGGCTCGGTCGGGATCGACAACAAGTCGGTCGTGGCCATCGAAAACTCGAACATGAGCGTGGCCCTCTCCTGGACGGTCGCCATCGTTGCAGTCGGATTGTTCGCCGTATCGGTGCTGCGCAAATCGTTCCGCTCGCCGTCGACGAACCCGATCAACGTTGCCGTCCTGAAGATCGCCGCTACTGCCGTCGTCGCCTTCGCCTTCGTGGGGATGCTCTCGCGTAATCGGGCGTTCGCCACCTCACCCAAGAAGATCATCGGCGTTCCCTATGCCGCTCCGCTGGTGTTGATCATTCTGATCGGCACCACATTCGTCCTGACCCGCACGGCGTGGGGTCGCCACCTCTATGCCGTTGGCGGGAACCAGGAAGCGGCTCGACGCGCCGGCATCAACGTGACCCGCATCCGCATGTCGGCGTTCATCGTGTGCGCCACATTGGCTGGCGTCGGCGGCTACTTCCTGGCCTCGCAGCTCGGTTCGGCGAACCCGCAGATCGGTGGCGGCGACACTCTCCTCTTGGCGGTCGGTGCCGCGGTGATCGGCGGAACGTCGCTGTTCGGCGGCAAGGGTCGGCTGTTGAACGCTGTGCTCGGTGGTTTTGTGCTCGCCATCATCAACAACGGGTTGCCGTTGGTCGGCAAGGCCACGCCCTTCGGCATCCAGGAAATCGACTTTTCCCAGTCGGGCATCAAGTTCATCGTCAACGGTCTCGTGTTGTTGCTCGCCGGGTCCGTCGACGCGCTCAGCCGCAAACGCAGCGCCGCATAGGGGCTTCCACATCGTTCGTTTCGTCCCGCTGGGCGGGTCGGAGTGAACGAACTCTGGACCACCGGGACGGTTATCGGCGTGCGCTTGCGCTCATGGATCTCGGCGCTGATCGCCGCTAGTTATTCCGGCTTGTAGCGTCCGGCAAGGGCGGTAAAGCTCGGACCGCCAACCGTCGGGGACCCGAAGGTGATGACACGACGGATAACGTCCGGGCGGTCCCGCGCCGCCTCGCGAGACACAACGCCGCCGATGCTCCAACCGACCAGCGCCCTGGACGGCCCGTCCTGGCATGAAGTCTCACGCAGCGTTCGATGATGCGATCGGCCAGCCCGCGGATGTCATCGCCAACACGACCGAGTCCGGCGGGCTGGGCGTCATGACCGAGACGCTGGAGTAGTTGACGCAGCGGGTAGAGCGATGCGTCGGTTGCCCCGAAGCCGGGAACCAGGATGACCGGCCCACCGTCACCACGGGGGAGCGACCGCAACAATGGCGCACGGACGGCAAGCCGGAGAAGGTCACGGCCGAGCAGGAGTTCTTTGGAACGTTGTGCGAGAGGGGGTGGCGCCAACATCAGCCCAGAGTGCCAATCGCTGACACAACAGTGTTATGCCGTGAGAAACCGGTCCCGGAGCGCAGGAGTCGGCACGAAGCACTCGTTCGGCTTTCCGAACCATTGGTGACGGTGGCTGGCGACGAACCGGTACACGCCGTCGAGTACCGGTCGGGGGACCACCCGAAGGCCCGACGCCACCGACCACGGTCGACGAAGGTATCGAGCAAGACGCAACGCGCCGTCGGATCGCACATAGGAACGCCCGTCTTCGATGAACACCAGCGTATCGACGGCGGTGGTGTCGAGTCCGTGCACCGCGGCGAGGGCGCGTCCGGCGTCGGACTGCAGCGAGGCAAATCGTAGGTGTGCTGATTGTTCGTGTTTCAGAATGAACTGAACAAAGCCACTGCAGAGGTTGCAGTCGCCGTCGAACAACAAGACCGGCCCCGAGGGCTCGGTCACTATCGACGCCCGGCTCTGCTCGACTGTGAACGCGGATTGCGCGTCACGTTCACCTATCGTCGCCCGGCCTTCTTGCTCATCGACCGCTTCTGATCGATGAAGTCAACGAGCACGTAGTCGCCCAGCGTCTCGGGCGTGGTGAAGAAGGCGCGGCCCTTGTTCATCTCGGTGATCCGCTCGACGAAGGCTTTGAGATACCCGGTGGCGTCGAGCATGAACGTGTTGATAGTGATCCGTTCACGGGTGCAGCGCATGACTTCGGTGAGTGTGGCCTCGACGGTCTCGCGTACCGGCGGGTACGAGAAAAACGGCTCACCGTTCGGGAGAATGTGGGCGGTGGGCTCACCGTCGGTGACCATTATGATCTGCTTCGTGCCGCTCTGACGGGCCAGGAGCCGGCGACTGATGGCGAAGGCGTGCTGCATATTGGTGCCGTAGACAAAGTCCCACGAAACCTCCGGCAACTTTTCCGGCTTGATCTCGTAGGCCGTTTCGGAAAAGCCAACAATGCCCAGATAGTCGCTCGGAAACTGCGATGAGATGAGTGAATAGAGCGCCATCGCCACTTTCTTCGCCGACAGGAAGTTGTCACGCATCGGCATCGAGAGCGAGAGGTCGAGCATCAAGACCGTCGACGAACGCACGAGGGTCTCGGACTGCTCGATCTCAAAGTCCTCGGGCGTGAGCCGCACCGGCGTGCCGCCGCCCGATCGTCGGATGGCGTTGCGCACCGTCTTCTCAATAGACAGGTTGAACGGGTCGCCGAACTCGTACTGCTTGGTCTCGTAGGTTCGCTCCTGACCGACCCCGGTACGACGAACTTCGTGGCGGCCGAGCTTGTCTCGCGCCATCTTCGAGAACAGCTCGCCCAGCGCGTTGGCGCCAACCCGACGGATGCCCTTCGGCGTGAGTTCGAGGCGACCCTCCTTGTTCTCCACGAGACCGGCGTCGGCGAGCATCTTGGTGAGCTCGGCGAGACGATCAAGCGACCGGGCGGCGTCATCCCCCAGGAGATCGCGTGCCGCTTTGATGTCGACATCGGCCAGTGCGCCCGGCTGGGACGCATTGCGCAGCAAGTTCTCCAGCGCATCGATATTGCCCAGCTCGTCCATCAGGCCCATGGCATCGCCCATGCCCACGCCCTCATCGCCCGAGAAGCCGTAGCCCTGGCCCCAACCCATTTGCGGGAAGGCCTGCTGCAGGTTCTGACCGAGCTGATCGATCTGCCAGCGCAGGTCCATGTCTTCGAGCAGCTGATCGCTGAGCGCTTTCAGCTGAGCGCGTTGTTCGGGCGTCATCGAGTTCAACATGCGCTGGGCATTTGCCATCTGCTGCGCCATCTGCTCCAACAGCTCGTCGAGCGTCTCCGGATTATCGGGAAAAAAGTCACCGAACTTGTCCATGAAATCGGTGAACATCTGGTCGGTGTCCTGACCGGCGTTCTTGGCTTCGAGCATATTATTGAGTTCGGAGTACATGTCCTTCATGCGGGCCATGTCTTCGGGCGTCATGTTGTTGACGCTCTTTTGCATTTTGCTGAGCTGCTGCTCCATCAACTGGTTCTTGAGTTGCTCCATGAGCTGCTCGAACTGCTGACGCGCCTCCTCGGACACGAAGTCGTAGTTCTGTAGCTGCTGCACACGGCCGGCAAGATCAGGAGGAAGGAAATCGAGCGACAGATTCTTGTCCGACGACATCGCCTCCGCCGTTTCCTGGCGACGTTGATCACCGGACTGGCGAGCCTTTTCGACGATGTCTTCGATCGCTCGACGCTCCTGCTCCACCACCTGTTCGAGGGCCTCGTTGATCTCGTCGTAGACCCCGCCGAGGTCGTAGCGATCGAGCGTCTGCTCTCGTCGCTCACGAAGCTTCTCCAACATCTCCCGCAAGCCCTGGACCCGATCACCGTTGCGATCATCAAAACCCTGTTGCAGCATCTTGCGAAGGGCGGCGTTGATGTCGCCGTGGTAGAGCAGGTCGTCGTTGAGTTGCGCCATGACTTCGTCGGCATCGAGATCGAAGCCGACCTGGGTTCCGTCCCAGCGGGAGTAGGTGAGTCGACGAGCCATGGTCAGCGGTCCTGTTCGTTCGAACGGAAGAAGTACGTGCGCTTAGCGCCCGCGGTAGGTGGCTTTGGAGCCAGCCGCGTCTTTGTTGAGACGCTTCGAAAGGTGGAGTCCTTCGAGGATGAACTCCAGCGCCGACGCCTGCAGCGGCCCCGACTTGGTGACACCAACCAGCGAGGCAACGGCGTCCCGAACCGGTTCGGCCTCAGCGCTGTTGAGCGAGGCGGCATAGTCCTTGGACGTCTGATCGTCACCGGCATGGATCACCAGCCCGTTGTCGAAGGCACCGATCACATCTCGCAGCGACTCCATCTTGCAGCGGTCCTTGAACACCATCAGGGTGGACGCCTTGAACAGCTTCTCCACGACGGAACCCTCTCGTTCGTCGAGCGACTCAATCTCGACCTTGCCCTGGGTGGATGCCATGAGGCTTTCCAGGTCGCTGATGCGGGGCACGGCGTCGGACTCCTTCGCCCGTAGGGCTCGGCGGAGCGCGGCGGCCACGAGCGTTTCATGGTTGGCCACCGTGAGACGCACGGACACGCCGGAGCGCTGATTCACGCTGCCGCTCTGACGCGCTAGCTGGCTGAACGTGGCGACAATCTCCGACATGAATTCCGGCACCGTCACGGTGATGCCCTCAACCGGCGCCGGCGGCATTGCTTCCTGCCTCACCACACCGAGCTCCACGGTGGTGTCGAGCGGATAGTGCGTGCGGATCTGGGCGCCGAAACGGTCTTTGAGCGGAGTGATGATGCGGCCGCGGTTGGTGTAGTCCTCCGGGTTGGCCGACGCCACCAGAACGAGGTCGAGGGGCAGCGAGATCTTGTAGCCGCGAATCTGCACATCTCGCTCTTCGAGCACGTTGAGCAAGCCGACCTGAATGCGCTCGGAAAGATCGGGGAGCTCGTTGATGGCGAAGATGCCGCGGTTGGTCCGAGGCACCAGGCCGTAGTGCAGCGTGAGCTCGTCGGCCAGGTACCGACCTTCGGCCACCTTGATGGGATCGACCTCGCCGATGAGATCAGCGATCGACGTGTCGGGGGTGGCCAACTTCTCGCCGTAACGAGTGCTGCGATGGACCCACGAAATCGGCGTGTCATCGCCCTGATCGGCGATGAGATCCTTGGCGTGCTTACTGATCGGGTGATACGGATCGTCGAGCACTTCGGAGCCGCCCACGATCGGCATCCACTCGTCGAGAAGCTCGACCATGGACCGAATCATGCGGGTCTTCCCCTGACCGCGCTCGCCCAGGAAGATCACGTCGTGACCGGCCAAGATGGCGTTCTCCAGCTGGGGTAGGACGGTGTCGTCGTAGCCGAGCATCCCGGGGAACAGCGACTGGCCGGCGGCGATGCGGGCAATGGCGTTGCGACGGAGTTCTTCTTTGACCGGCATCGACGCCCAACCGGAGGCCTTGAGCTGTCCGAGGGTCGCCGGAGTTGGGTGGTGATCCATTTAGAGCACCGTAGTCCCGGTCACGCGCCAACGAATTGCCCGGCCGGAGCGGGATATCGTCGGCCGCCCCCTCGAGAAGGACACGCGCAATGGAACGATGGATCACCGATACCGAACCCAGCCAGCGATTTCCGGTGTATACCCGGGCCAATGCCGGTGAGGTCCTTCCCGACCCGGTTTCACCGCTGGCCTGGACGCTCACGTGGGCGCCGGGCACGGTGCTTGGTTGGCTCGACTCGCAGGTCAACACCGGGGCCCTTGACCCCTCCGAGGTTCCGGGTGACAACCCGGGGTGTGTCGGCGTCTTCGGCGGGTACCTCTACATCAATGCCTCCATGGCCCGAATCTTCGGGGTTCGGGCGCCCGGACTGTCATCCGAGATGATCGACTTCGTCTACTTCGGGGCGCAGGCCGACGTGCCGCCACATGTGCCCCATCCCGACGATGAGCGCCCGGACCTCACCGAAAAGCTTGGCGGGTTCATGATGTCCGCGCTCACGGCCAACGATCTCCCAGAACTCCGTGACGACCGTGACCTTGCCGAAGCGGCACGGGAGAACCGGCCCGAGTTGTTTGAACTCTCCGACGCCGAACTTGTCGCTCGGGCCAGGTCGTTTCAACCCGAGCTTCGCCGTCTGTTCGAGCGTCACCTCACCGTGACGGCCGGCGGCTCCGTCGGAAGCGGCGTCATCCAGATGGCGTCGGTCATCACGGGAGACGCCACCAAGTCGATGCGCCTCCTGGCCGGCCTCGGCGACGTCGACTCGGCGGCGCCCTCCTGGGCCATGTGGGAGCTGTCTCGGATCGTCCGACAGTCGCCGGCTCTGACCGCCTTGTTCGACGCCGGCGTCGATGAGGCGTCGGAACTTGACGATCGTCTGCGAACAGATGAATCGGCCGACGCGTTTGCGTTTGCTGCGGCCCTCGACGAGTTCCTGTTTCACTTCGGATCCCGGGGACCGAACGAGTGGGACATCCAATCCAGCACGTGGGAGACGAGACCCTCGCTGGTCTATGCCGCTATTGACCGGATGCGTTTCGCTCAAGACATTGACAGTCCACAGAGCCGCCACGAAGCCCGCATCGCCGACCGGGAGACAGTGAGCGCCGAGATGCATGAACTCTTGAGCGGCGACGAGGCCGGGTTGGCCCAGTTCATGATGGGTGAGGCATCGGCCAAGGCGTACCTGACCGGACGCGAGCGAGCCAAGACGAACATCATCAAAGTTCTGCATGAAGTGCGCATGACCATCCACGAACTTGGTATGCGCGCTGTCGATGCCGGTGTGGTCGACGACCCGTTCCACGTGACGATGCTCACCGATGACGAACTCGATGCGTTCATCGTCGAGCCCGCCAGCTTTTCGTCGACGATCGCCGCGCGGCTCGCTGAGCAACAAGAACTTGGCGGTCTCGAACCGCCGTTCTTCGTGAACGGGGTTGTCCCGGCGCTCAGCACCTGGCGACGAAAAGACGCCACTTCGACCGCCGCGCCCGTCACCGTCGGTGAAGTCCTCGTGGGAGTTCCGGGATGCCCGGGCACCTGGACCGGCATCGCTCGGGTGGTGCTCGACCCCAGCGATCCGTTCGCACTGGAACCGGGCGACGTTCTGATCGCCCCCATCACTGATCCGGCATGGACACCGCTGTTCGTCGCCGCCGGCGCCGTGGTGGTCGACGTGGGCGCCCAGGTCTCCCATGCCGTGATCGTGTCACGGGAGCTCGGCATTCCCTGCGTCGTGTCGGTCACCGCGGCGACCAAACGTATTCCCAGCGGCGCCACCGTCGAGGTGAACGGCACCGCCGGAACCGTCACCGTTCTCGCCCTCCCCTGAGTCATGGATCTCCTCGCCGCCCTTCGCAGCACCGGCTCCGTTCGCGGCTTCACCGACGACACGGTGAGCGACGAAACCGTTCACGACATTCTCGACACGGCGAGATTTGCGCCGTCGGGTGGCAACGCCCAGGGATGGCGAGTCGTCTCGGTCAAGGACCTCACGGCGAGGTCCCGCCTCGCCGAGTGGTCGCAGGTCACGTGGAACGAATACGCCGCGCAGATGGCGAGCGGTCGACGCCCGTTCGCGGCCGACGACTCGGGCCGTTGGCCCGGACCCGGTGACCTCGACTTCAACGACCTCCCCGATGCCCCGAACCCCCTCATTTCCTCGCTGGCGAACGTGCCGGTGCTGCTGATCGTTACCGCCGATCTCGGTGTCCTCGCCGCCATGGACACCGATTTGGACCGCGTCCAGTTCTGTGCCGGCGCATCGGTGTATCCGTTCTGCTGGAGCATCATCCTGGCCGCCCGCGCCCACGGACTCGGCGGCGTGATGACGACGTTCGTCGTTCGACACGAGCCGCACGTCAAAGCGCTCTTGGACCTCGGTCCACGCGAAGCGGTGGCCGCCATGTTGTGTCTCGGTGTGCCCACGCACCAAAACACCAAGCTCACCCGTCGTCCGGTGGAGTCGTTCTACCGCGAGATGTAGCAGGAGTCCGTTTGGACGAAACACCGTCCATGCAGTTGGACTACACGAATGCCCAACGATGCCGTACTCGACGAACTCCAGGATTGGCTGCGCGCCAACTGGAACCCCGATCTCACCGTGGCGCAGTGGTGGGAACGCCTTGGCCTCTCCGGTTGGGCCGCTCCAACCCTTCCCGCCAACGCCTTCGGCCGTGAGCTCTCGCGTTCCGACGCGGTGCGGGTGAGCCAGACCATTGGTTCGTTCGGCGCCCTTCCCGCCCCTGGCGGTCTGGGCATGCTTCTCGCCGCGCCGACCATCGCCACCCACGGGACGCCGGAACAGATCGAGGCCTACGTGAGGCCGATCGTGACTGGCCAGCAAGGGTGGTGTCAGCTCTTCAGTGAGCCAGGCGCCGGTTCCGATCTCGCCGGGCTCGGCAGTCGAGCAACCCTCGACGGTGAGGAGTGGATCGTCAACGGCCAGAAGGTGTGGACCAGCGGTGGGCACTACGCCGATATGGGGATGCTCATCGCGCGTACGAATTCGGACGCGCCGAAACACCAGGGCATTTCGTACTTCGCCATGAACATGCATCAGCCGGGCGTCGACATTCGACCGCTGAAAGAAATGACCGGTCACGCGTTGTTCAACGAGGTCTTCATGACCGACGGTCGCGTTCCCGCGTCAGCTCTCATCGGCGGGCTGCACAACGGGTGGGCGGTGGCCAACACCACGCTTGCCTTCGAGCGTTCGGGCCTCGGTGCGGGCGGCGGCGGGGCGATCAGTTCGGCGATTGCTGGCACGGTCGCCGGACACCTTGATCGTCGGGCAGGGGATTTCGCGACGGCGTCGCCGGGGGCGAGCGGTGGCGGATCGTCGGCGGCCGCCGTCCGGGCCGGTGGGCTCAAGTTGTTCCTGCACTACGCCCGCAAGAACGGCGCCGTCACTGATCCCACCGTGCGTCAGGATCTGGCCCGGCTCTACACGTTGGGGGAGATCGGACGCTTCAACAACGAGCGGGTCAAGGCCGCGAGATCGAAGGGTCAGGACATTCCCGGCATGGCCAACATCGGCAAGCTGTCCATGAGCAACATCGTGCGCCTGCAACGTGATCTCGGTCTCCGACTTCTCGGGCCCTACGGCACGCTCCATGCCTATACCGACGGTCAGCGACAGTCGCTCGATGCCATCACCGGCGACACCCGTCTCGCCATGATGACCGGCCTCGCCCTCCACGCTCAGGCGCCGCCGATCTACGGCGGCACCGACCAGATCCAGCGGAACATCATCGGCGAGCGCGCCCTCGGCCTCCCAAAGGAACCCGGCATCGATACCAAGACCCCCTTCTCGTCGCTCCCCAAAAACGGCTGACGCTCGGGCGGGCGGTGACATCGTTCCCTCTGTCCCCCCGGGAGGGGACGGAGTGAACGATTTCGGTCCGCCCCTTCACAACCCGGCGGAGCGGATCAGTCGGTGGCAGAGCGCCGGAACATCCGGCGGCTGCACGTTCGCCGAGCGGATGAGCGCGTCGAAGTGCTGGGCCATCGCCAACACGTGCTCGTCGGAGGTGAACACGAGGAAGGTCTCGCCCACGTAGAGCGCCGCACGACGCATCCCGAACACCGTGACGGGCGCGGCATAACGCGTTCGACCGTCGAAGAGGAACCAACGAAAGGTCGGGTAGAGCTCGTCGGTGAGCTCGGCGATCCGTTCGAGCTGGCGACGTCGAGAGGCCGGGGGAAGCCGGTTCCAGACGCCCTCCCCGCGGGCGAACCCCTCAAGCGACTGGAGCGAGCTGGCGCACTCCATGTCGGCGTCGGGACGTCGTTGCCAGTTGAGACCCGTGGTGGTCGTACCGATGTCGCGTTGGACCGTCCCGCTCGGTGTACCGGCTGCTTCGTAGCGGATCACGTCCTCGGTCTTGAGCAGGTCCGGAAGGGTCGACGGGATGTACCGGACTTTGGAACCTCGGGCATCGGCCAGCCACTCGATCAGCCGTGGGTCGTCTGTGGCCCCGGCGTTTCGTTCGATCATGGGCTGGAGGTCGACGACGTCGAGCACCTCGGTCTGCCCCGGATTGTCGGACCGCAGACCAAGAAGCCAGTCGACGGACACGTGCGCGTGACGCGCGATGGCGACCAGCGTCTCGACACGCGGGAGCCGTCGGTTGGTTGGCGAGAGGAGCTGGGTGAGTGTCGTGCGGTCGATCTCGAGTTGGCGAGCGAGGGCGACTCGCGACCCGTGGACATCGGAAACAAGCTGGCCAAGCCGCTCGCGGAAGACCTCAAGGGTGGACTGACGCTCGAACACTGCGCTATTTCTACCTCACATGAGGCGGAAACACCACAGATGCGGCATTTTGTGCGCTTCTGATGCGAGTAGTGCGCAAGTGCTGCTGGACGACCGAGGTTCGAGAGGCCGAAACTCCATCAAGCCCCATCGTCCATTCCTTCGAACAGCCAGGCAGTATGTCGACCACAGAAGTGTCACTTCCCCGCCGTGACGACACCTTCAAAGGACGCGCCGCCTCGGTCGAATGGCCGACCGTCTTCATCGGTCTGACAATCCTCGGGCTCTACGCCCTCGTTACCCTTGCGCACAACCGGTTGCCCACCTTCGGCGTGATCATGGCCCTCGGCGTGATCGCCGCATGGTGGTCGTCGTTCCAGCACGAACTCATCCATGGCCATCCGTTCGCGTCCGACCGGGTGAACGAGGTGATCGGCAGCTTTGCCATGACGCTGTGGATCCCGTACCGGGTGTACAAGAGCTTGCACCTCCAACACCACCGCGGCGAGGCGCTGACCGATCCGTTCGACGATCCCGAGAGCTTTTATTGCCACGAGGATCGCTGGCAACGGGCGAACCGGCTCCGTCGCATGGTGATGTGGGTCAACCGGACCTTCGTCGGTCGGATGATCATCGGTCCACCGATCGCGGTGGCCGGATTCCTGGGCAGTGAGATGACCCGACTCCGCCGCCACGACCGCACGGCATGGCGAGACTGGTCGCACCACGCAGTGTGGATAACAGTGACCGGGGTATGGGCCTTCGGCGTCGCCGGCGTTCCGGTCTGGCAGTACGTTCTCGGCACCATGTGGGTCGGCACGTCGATCATTCAAATCCGCTCCTTCGCCGAACATCTGTACCAGCCGGACCCCAACGCCCGCACGGCGTTCGTCGACGGGTTCTTCCCCTTCGGCGTCCTGTTCCTGTTCAACAACATGCACCACGCGCACCACGCACGGCCGTCGGTCCCGTGGTATCAGCTACCCAAGTTGGCCGACCACCTCGGGTCGCGAGATGCCGCGAAGGCCGGCGCCGGGTACTACCGGGGCTATCGCGAAGTGCTTCAGCTCTACGGGGTCAAGCCGTTCTGTGTGCCGGTGGATCCGTCGACGCCGTCCGGTGCCGCGCTTCTCGCCACCCGCTACGCCACATCGAGTGGACCGGTCACCGCGGGTTGATCGATTGGTTCGTATTCCATCAGGGTCACCCGTTGGGGATCCAGCTGCCGTGGAAGCCGAAGGGAATGCGTCGCGGGAGCTTGACGGTGGCCACCGGCGGAGCGCTGAAGTCGGTGGCGTCGATGATCACGAGATCGCTGGTGTCCGTGCCCTCGTCGTAGACGTAGGTCATGACCCAGCCGCCATCCTCGTCGCCGTGGTCGCGTGATGGATCGGCCACGAACACGCCTTCTCCCGGTCGGCGACCCTTGCCGTAGTCGTGGGCCTCACGAGAGCCGGTCGACAGGTCGTACTTGAGCATCTCGGTGCTGATGAGGCCGGAGCCGTCGGCCGGGCGAGTGGCGACCATGTACCCGTAGCGGTTCTCGAGGCCGATGCGGTCGTCGGCGACGCGGGCAAACTCGGCCGGGCGATCGTCGAGCTGATGTTCGCGGACCGAGCCTGTCGACAGTCCGAGCTCCCAGCGATGCAAGTTGGCGTATTCGTCGAACTCGTCCGACCCGGCCTTCCACATGGTACGGAACCGGCCGACGTCGATGACGATCTCGGTACCGCTAGGCGTATCGCGCTCAAAGGCGTTCATTGGATGGAAGACGTAACACGGGTCGATGTCGAACCACGAAACGTCGGCCGCCGAACCGGCCCGAGGCATGACGCCGAGGCGGGCGCGGTAGTCGTCGTCCCACCGGAACGGCATGGTGCCGGCGAGTGCCAGGTCGAGGTCGAAGATCACGGGAAGGTCCATGAAGATCGTGTGGTGACGTGTGGTTACGAAGTCATGCATCATCGTCGGTCCACCGACTTCGATCTCGGTGGATTGCACCAGTTCTCCGGCCGCATTCACCCGGTGATAGGTGAGATAGGGCGGCAGCTGGCCGTAACCGAAGAACATCATCTCGCCGGTCTCGGGACACACCTTTGGGTGGGCGGTCATGGCGGTGGTCAATTTTCCGTCAAAAGTATGAGGGCCTACGGTTTCGAGCTGACCATCGACCTCATAGGGGAAGTGACCCTCTTCCAGACAGAGGATGCGTCCGGCGTGATGAACCACATGGGTGTTGGCCGCCGAGCCGAGACGATCCATAACGAAGTTCTCATCCATCATCGGGATGTCGTCACCCGCCCACTTCGGCGTCTTCACGTAGCGGTTCCGGTACCACGACGCTTTGCCAGCATCGAGGGCGAGGCCGTGAAGCATGCCGTCGCCGAAGAACCAATGCGGCGATGTACCACTGCGAGGGTTGGCGCCATTGCGCACGTAGAGTCCCGAGAGCGCAGTGGGGATAGCCCCCTCAATCACCAGGTCGGTCGTGGTGACCTCGTCGAAGACCGGGGCAAAGTTGCCCCGCAGGTGCCAAGGGACCTTGCGCTCCGGAGCGGCTTGGGTTTCGGCGAGATCAGTCATACCCAATCTTATGGGCCAGGGCGCGCTGACCCCAAGACCGTCAGATGACGTTGAGGGCGTCGAGGGTCACCTCGGCTCCGCCACTCGACGGTCCGCTGAGGATCACTCCCGACGCCCGCCAGTCGGCTCGCTTCGTCGCCCACGACACAAAACTATGCGCGCTTGTTGTTGCCGTGGCTAGCGCGTCGTCGTTCCCCGAGGTCACCGTCCACGGAGATCCGGGACGCAGGATCCAACTGCCCGCGGCCGGACCGTCCACCACGAGATTCACCCCGGCATCGCAGCCGGAGAGTGCATCGCCACACATCTGCGGCACCCCGGCCAGCATCCACTCCAAGGTCGCGGTCAGCGCCAAGTCGTCGTGCGGGAGCGCAGCCGCTGCCGGAATTGCCGCGCCGATGTCGTGGCGAAGGTGGCAGTAGTGGTCGAACACGATGGCGTTGGCGAGGAGGTGCATCGGATGCGAGCCCAGGTTGGCCAAAGGAATCACCATGTCGTGCATCGGCGGCTCCTGGAAGCCGGCAAGCGCCGCTAGGCCGGCGGTCGACCACTGGTCGTACTCGGCGCGGACCTGCGCCACCGTCCACTCGCGGCGAGCCTGCACGGGCACCTCGGCGTTGGCCTCCACATCCGACGAATCGCCTCCGGCGATGGTCGAAGGATCGGCAATTGAGTGAAACACCGACGCCATGTGGCAGGCCACGTCCTGCACCCGCCATCCGTCGCACGCCGACGCCACCTGCCAGTCAGCTTCAGTGAGGGAACCGAAGATCTCCTGGGCGCGGGCGATCTCAGAAGTCAGGGCGACGATGGCGGCTTGGGACATGGCCGGAACCATACGGCGGTGGTCGAGACAACACCATCTTTGCGCGCCACTGCTCGCGGAGAGCGCCGTGGCGATCAAACTCTCGCCCGGCGGCAGGTGCCGGTCGCTGAGTCCCGGCCGGTAGCCTCGGTTAGTGGATCTCGGGGGACGTTGGCCGGCGACGAATGCAACGGACGAGTTGCGACGGGTCTTTGCCGAACCCGCCTTCGATGACTCGGGCTGGGACTCGGTCGTGGTGCCTGGGCACTGGCGCACGCAACCGGCGTTCGCCGACAATGACAGCGCGATTGTTGTGCGCCACCGCTTTTCCGCTGCTATTCCCGAAGTCGGCCGACGTTCATGGTTGGTGTTCGACGGCGTCTTTTACCAGAGCGACGTCTGGCTCGACGGAGCCTATGTCGGCGACACCGAGGGATACTTCACTCCGCACGAGTTCGAAGTGACCGACGCCTTACGGGTTGGTGGCGAACACGTCTTGGCGGTCGAGGTCACGTGCGCGCCCCAGCGGACTCGGACCTCCAAGCGCAATCTCACCGGCGTTTTCCAGCACTGGGACTGCATCGACCCGGAGTGGAATCCCGGTGGTATCTGGCGCCCGGTTCATGTGGAGGAGAGCGGCCCGGTCCGCATCCAGCGACTTCGGGCCGTCTGCGTTTCGGCGTCCACGGAACGGGCCGAGGTCGCCTTCCGAGCGATTGTTGACGCGGCCGTCGCCGGACCGGTGGTGATGCGGGCCCGGGTCGGCGAAACTCAGTACGAGCACGTACAGACGTTGGCCGTCGGTCACAACCGCGTCGAATGGAACGTGGTGGTGGAGCGGCCCGTTCTGTGGTGGCCGTGGTCGCTCGGCGCGCCCGATCTCAACAATGCGTCGGTCCAGGCCCTGGTCGACGACCAGGTCTCCGACGAACGACACTTTCGCATCGGGCTGCGCCAGGTGCGAATGCGGAATTGGATCTGGGAAATCAACGGTGAACGGATCCATCTGAAGGGCGCCAACATCGGGCCGACCCGCATGGCCATCGGCGACGCCACGGCGGAGGAGCTTCGACGCGACCTCGAATCGGCTCGAGAGGCCGGGCTCGACCTCGTTCGTCTCCACGCCCACATTTCGCACCCGGCGATGTACGACGCGGCCGACGAACTCGGCATGTTGCTGTGGCAGGACCTACCGCTGCAGTGGGGCTATGCCCGCACCGTGCGTAAGCAAGCAACGCAGCAGGCCCGTGATGCCATCGATCTCCTGGGCCATCACGCTTCGATCATCACGTGGTGCACCCACAACGAACCGCTCGCTCTCGACATCGAGCCCGATGCGCTCGGTGGTCCGAAGAAGGCCGCCGAGATGATCACCCGGTACCTCACGCTGCAGATGCTGCCAACGTGGAACAAGACGATCCTCGACACCGCGTTGGCGCGGGCCATGACCAAGGCGGACCGTTCGCGTCCGGTGAACGCGCACTCCGGCATCCTTCCCGGACCGTTCTCGGGTGGCACGGACTCGCATCTGTACTTCGGTTGGTACCACGGGGCCGAACGGGACCTCACTCGGGCAGCCGGCATCGTGCCCCGCGTGATGCGCTTCGTCAGTGAGTTCGGCGCGCAGGCGGTGCCGGTCGATGCGGCGTTCTGCAATCCGGAGGCGTGGCCCGATCTCGATTGGGATTCGTTGGGACGGACACGTTCCCTGCAAAAGACGTTCTTCGATCGTCACGTGCCGCCGGCGACGTTCGCATCATTTGCTGCGTGGCAGGCCGCCACGCAGGACTATCAAGCCGAAGTGCTTCGTCGACATATCGAAGAGTTCCGCCGTATCAAGTACCGGCCCAATGGTGGCTTCTGCCTCTTCTCGCTCGCCGACGCGCTCGATCATCCGGCTATCACGTGGGCGATTCTCGGCCACGATCGCGCTCCCAAGCGCGCCTATGAAGCGGTCACCGACGCGTGCCGTGCCGTCATCGTCACCTGCGACCGTCCTCCCGCCGCCGTGGCCGTGGGCGATGCGTTTCGGCTCGATGTGCACGTGGTCTCCGATATTCGCCACGTGTTGCGCGCCGCCAAGGTGCGCGCCCGCATCCACTGGCCAGGTGGTGAACACGTGTGGGTATGGGAGGGCGACGTGGGAGCCGACACCGTCACCCGCATCGGCGCCATCGACCTGGTCGCACCGTCGCCCGCCCACCCGGCGGCGCGTGCCCACGCCCGCAGTGGCGACGATCCGATGCGGGAGCTCGTGGTGGATCTCACCTTCGAACACCTCGAGCACACCGCCACGAACCGCTACATCTCACGTTTCGTCTAGGAAGTCCGGTCGAGCTCGGAGGGAGGAATCGGCACCAACGGCAGGGTGCACTCCCAGAATCCGGGCGTGCTGCTTCCTTTCAGCACCCAGTACAGCCCGGTATCGCGTCGCATCTCGCCGGTGCCGTCTTCACGGAAGTCGATGGATTCGTCGACCAGTTGGATATGAGTGCCGGGCAGCGTTCGCCACGATCCCAGCGGTCCGCATGTCAGCAGGCGATCGCGGGTTCCTTCATCGCCGAGGTTCATCGTTCGACCGTAACGCAAGCGCTACGCAAGCAGCGCCGGGTTGCTCGACTCTGCTCGATCCTTCAGGGCGCCATCGGGGTGGCGATTTCTATTAGTGGGTCCCGAGTCGCGTCCGAGCACCCTGAGCCCACCCAAGATTACAAACAAATAACTTGACAATAGCGAACGTACGTTCTACACTACAGACATGAGTTATACGGCGTTGGGGCAGATCGGGGTTCTTGCGTCTGTGTCGCTGCCTCGCGTTTCGTTCACGGACTGGGACCCCTGCGCCGCCCGACTTGGCTTGCGGGAGCTGCGACGACTGCGCGGCGAAATGGCCGCAGTCGAAGCGGTTCTCGTGAGCGTCCTGAAAACCGAAACGGGACGTGACACGAAAGCCACCCTGGCCCGTGCCTTCGGGATGTCAGACGCCGAAGCAAAGAAGGCCGAACAAGTCGCCGAGGTTGTCGCTCGCGTGTGTGGCGCCGGCGATGCATTGGCCAACGGCGCAGTCACCGGCGAGCATCTGCGGCGACTCAAACCGATCACCGACGCTGACGAAGCCGCCGAACTTCTTGCCCTCGCTCACAGTCAAACACCCGACGAGTTCGGCAGGACCGTTGACCAGTACCGGATCGACCGTGACGCCAAAGGCTGGCACGACCGCCAACAACGCGCCCGGTCAGTGAAGTTCTTCAAAGCCGACAACGGCTGCGTCGGTATCCGCGCCATCCTCCCCACCCTTGAAGGCGAACAAGTCAAGGCAGTGATCAACGAAGCATGTAACGCGGCGTGGCGCGCCGCCCACCCCGAACGAGCCGAGACACTCGGAGGGCACGACGACGAACCACGAGAACAGCGTCTCACCGACGCCCTCATCGCCATCATTACCGGGCAAACGATCACGGGCTCGGCGCGGACCGCGCTGATCGTCACGATGTCCGCCGAGACCCTCGAAACACAAGTCCTCGGTGCCGGTCCGATCCCCACCCAAAACGCACTCGCACTCCTCGACGACCCCCGCACCGACATCTACGCCGCCATCCAAGCGACCGACGGCGCCATCATGAAATTCGGCCGATCACGGCGCCTCGCCTCACCATTACAAAAACTCGCCTTGGCGTTACGTGACGGCGGCACCTGTTGCCACCCAGGATGCCTTGTCCCCTGGACCCGCTGCGACGCCGACCACGACCCGCCCTGGGACGACGGCGGACGTACCAACATCGAAGACCTGCGATTCATGTGCAACTGCGAACACCACCCCCACCGCCACGAAACCGGCGTCAACATCTCACGTCAACCCGACGGCACCTGGACCGTCGACGGCGAAACATTTCCCCGATGGCCACCACCAAAACCTGCCGACACGCCATCGGTCGAACAGCAACAACGCCTCCGCGCCCTCAACCTCGCCGCCGGACGACCAGACCCGTACCCGGAACTCGTCGACCGATAGCAACTCGTTCCTTGACACTGAATAGCGCGGTCGGGCACGGAGAATCCCGTGAGACAGGTGGGGTTTTCATCGAGAGCAATCCCTGGGTGTTGTTCTCGTCCTCTCCGGCGTTGCGCTCGTTCGCTAACGCACGGCGACGGGCCGCTGACTCGTCGTGAAAGCACAACCCCTGCGACACTCGGTGGATGTCGTCTGATGTGCATCTCGGTTCGCAGCGCCCGTTCGGACTGGGGTATTGGCCGCTCCCCGAGGATGACCCGGGCGTGGACATTCCCCGCGAGTCGATTCGCGTCATTACGCCCGACCGTGCGCTGGTGCGCGGCGTGTTGTGGCGAGCGCCCGTCGGCGTGCCCGAGAAGAAGACCGCAGTGATTCTCAGCCACCCGCGGGGCGACTTCTCCGTGCACTATGCCTGCCCGTTGCTCGCCGCAGCGGGTTACGCCACGTTCGGTTTCGGCACGCGCCATCAGAACAACGACACCGACTGTCTGCACGAATCGTGCGTCACCGACGTGAAAGCGGCGGCCGACGAGATGCGAGCGCGGGGTTATGAGCAGGTGGTGCTGCTCGGTAACTCTGGTGGTGGCTCGCTCATGGCGCTGACCCAGAAAGAGCACGGCTGCGGCGACGGATTCCTGGCCATCGCCGCGCATCCGGGCGAGGGCGTGTTCATGGGTCACGTCATCGATCCGTCGGTGGCCGACGAGAGTGACCCGTTCTCGACCATCCCCGAACTCGACATGTACCACCCCGACAACGGGTGGAAGCCATGGCCGAGTCCAGTCGAGTACGACCGAGGGTGGCTGGCCCGCTACCGCATGGCGCAACTCGAGCGCATCGCTCGCATTGACGCCATCGCCAAGGCATCGATCGCCGAGGCCGACGACACCCGCAACCGCGGCATGCAACTGGACCGCAACGATCCCGCGTGGCGCGAACTGCGTCGACGCGGCGTCTTCACCAAGTACATGGTCACGTATCGCACGCTGGCCGACCCGGCCTATCTCGATCTCTCCATCGAACCCGACGAGCGTCCGCTCGGGTCGCTGTTCGCCTTCCCCGATCCGTTCGAGGCCAACTACGGCCGCGGCGGACTCGCTCGAACGATGACGGCGCGTGGATGGTTGTCCACGTGGTCAGCGTTGTCGTCGCACGCCAAGTTGGCCGATACCGTGCCGTTCGTGAGGGTCCCGACGATGATTGTCCATCCCACCGCCGATACCGAGATCCGCGTGCGTGAAGCACTCGAGATCCGTGATGCGGCTGGCGCAACAGACCTCACGTACCTCGAAATGAAGGGCGCGTTGCACTACCTCGAAGGCAGTCGTCGCGAAGCGATGGACGCCGTCGTCAGTTGGCTCAACGCTCGATACACCTAAACGCGCTTCTTTCGCCCACGGAGGCGAGAGCCGACGACCAATACGAATCCAGCGAGTAGCAACAACACCGCCGCGAGAAGGGTGCCGATCACGTTGGCACCCGTGAGCGACAACCGTCCCGACCGTTCCACCGCATTCGGCGCGACCGCCCCTGACGTTTCCTTCACTCGAGGCGCCGACGTGGAGGTTGTTGACGAAGGAACCGACACGACCGTGGTGCTCGAAGGAACAGTGGTGGCGCCGATGGCCGATGACGACGGAACGGAGGCCTCGCCAAGCAACGTCGTCGTTGGCGACGGGGACACCGTCGACGATGGCGCCAGCGAATCACGCGGCGGAGTTGTCGACGGAGGAACGACGATGGGCGGGGCACCACGGTCGACCGTGGCACGGTCCGTCGCCGTATTCGACGACAGGTCCGGGTCGAAGAGTCCGAGCGGCACGGTGAGCGACGCGGAGTTGACCAGGTCCACACCAACGCTGGCGTCGAGGTTGCCTTCCAACGCGATCGTCAACCTCCCGCCCGGCGCGAGATCGCTGAGGAAGTCGATGGCACCGACGCCCGATGCTGGACATGTTGATCCGAACGTCGCCTCACACGTCCACGTGGGCACCAGCAGCGACGCCGGAACGATGTCCGTGACCCCCACGCCGGAAGCTGTCGATGGGCCGACGTTCTCGACCGTGATTGCGTACGACACCTTTGACCCAATGGCCACCGGACCCACGTGGGCCTTCGTGATGCGAAGGTCGGCCACCGGCGTGGCCAGACCGGTGTCGATACCGAGATCATTCGAGGACTGCAGGTCTCGCACGCCCGGTGGTGCTGCCACCGACGCCCGGTTCACGACCGCATCGGGTGCCGTCGAGACGAGACCCGCGATCAAGCGGAACGTGACCGAACCAGATGCGACAAGGTCAACCGTCGTATCGATCGAACCAGTCCCCGAGGCCGCTGCGCAACGGTTCGGGGCGGAGGCCACGCACGTCCACGTTGCCCCGGAGAACACTGCGGGAAGCGCGTCTCGAACCGATGCACCGACCACGGCCGATGGTCCAGCGTTCGCCACCACGAGCACGTAGGTCACCGGACGTCCCGGAACGATGACACCCTCATGCGTCTTGACCAGCGAGAGATCGGCGGTCGGCACGGAAACGCCGCGGTCGACATCGGAGTTGTCGATCGTGATCGGGTCCATCGCGTCCGACGGAGGCCGGACCGAGGCCGCGTTCACGACCGTGCCGGTGGTACTCGCATCGATCGTGGCCTCGAGGACGTACGTGGCGGTGGCCCCCGAGGCGAGCGTGACCGTCGACGAAATGGAACCGGAACCCGATGGCGCACCGCACGAGCTCGCTCCCCGTGGACGCACCGAGCAGGTCCACGTGGCACCGAGCAGCGAGGCCGGCAATGTATCGGTCACGGCCGCATCGACGACCGACGAAGGACCGTTGTTGGTCACGACGATCGTCCACTGCGCGGCCGCGCCCGGAATGAGCGTTCCCGTATGGCTCTTGGCGAGTGAGAGGTCGGCCACTGGAGCAAGCAAGGTCTCGTCGAACGACGAGTTGTCGCTCGGCATCGAGTCGGTCTCGCCACTTGTCGGCGTCGCGTTCATGTCATTGCGAAGAAGGCCGCGAGCGGAAGGCGATATCGCCGCAACGAGTGTGTATGTCACCGAACCACCCGGCAGCAACGTGGCCGTCGTGTCGAGAGAACCAACGCCGCTCGCCGCGCCACACGTGCCACCGGAAGCCACGCACGTCCACCGTCCGTTGCTCAAACCGGTCGGCAACGAATCGGTAATGGCGGCGTCGATGGCCGTCGACGGTCCGTCGTTACGAACGACAATCGCGTACGTCGCGTTCGCGCCCGGCACGAGCGGACCAACGTGACGCTTCGACGAAACGAGGTTCACTGTCGGCGCGAGTAGTCCTGCGTCGCGGCCGATGTCGTTCGACGTCACGAGGTCGGCATGACCACCCGGCGGTTCCGCCGTGGCGGTGTTGATGAGCAAGCCTCCGGTCAGCGCACCTCGTGCACCGGGATCGATCGTTCCGGTCACGGTGATGGTCGCCACCGCCCCAACGCCCAACGTGACGGAGTCGCTCACGTCGCCGACACCGGACGAAATGGCACATGCGTTGTCGAATCCGTTCGTCGACGCGGGTGCCGCAGAACAGGTCCACGAGACTCCGCTGATCGCCGCCGGGAGCGCGTCACGAACGTTGGCCGCGGTAACGGTCGACGGACCATTGTTCGTCACCGTGATTTCGTAGGTGACGGTCGAACCGGGAACGAGCGCACCGGTGGTGTGGCGCTTCGTGACCGCGAGATCGGTTTGCGGCGTGGCGATCGGTCGCGCCGTGCCGTCGTTGTTGGAGGTGTCGAGCTCAAGCGTGCCCGCAGGCGCGGCGATCGACGCAGCGTTGGTGACAACCCCGCGGAAGTCGGGAGCAAGATCGGCAATCAACGTAAAGACCGCCGAGCCCGACGGATTGAGATCAACGGTCGTTCCCGCAATGTCACCGGTTCCCGACGGTGTGTCACAGTTTGCCGGCGCCGTCGACGCGGATGTTGAACACGTCCACGTGGCGTTCGAAAGGCCCGCGGGAAGCACGTCGGTCACGAGCGCGTCGACGGCGTTCGACGGCCCGGTGTTCACGACGGTGATGGCATAGGTGACCGGGCGACCGGGGATCACGTTGCCGACAACCGTCTTCGTGGTGGTGAGGTCGGCCTCCGGTTGCAGCGTCCCGGGATCGTTGGCCACGTTGCTCGTCGGATCAGGATCGGTAACCCCCGGAGGCAGCGCCACGGAGGCGGTGTTCAGCACGGCACCTGTTGCTCCCGACACGAACGAGGCGCTGATCGTGTACGTCACCCCGCTGTTGGCGGGAAGGTCAACCGCATCGTTGATGTTGCCCGTCCCCGAGGCGCCGCAGGATGCGCCATTGGTCGCGGCGCAGGTCCACGTTGCGCCCGAAAAGACTGCCGGGGCGAAACGGTCGCCCACGATCGCCGCCGGCGTGAACGACGGTCCGTTGTTCCATACGGTGATCGTGTACGTCGCCGGGGTCGACGAACCCGGCACCAGCACGGTCGGGGTGTGCGCCTTGGTGATGACCAGATCGGCCGTCGGCTTCAGCGCGGCGACATCGGTGTCGCTGTTGTTCGATGAAACCGGATCGGTCACGCCGCCCGGCACGGCCGCGTTCACGGTGTTGGATAGCGGACCCGTGGCCGTCGGCGAGATCTGTCCGGTCAGCGTGAACGTGGCCGTCGCGCCCGGGAGCAGATCGACCGTCGTGGCAATGCCACCGGTGCCACTCACCGCGCCACAAGCATTCCCGGCCGGTGACGGCACGGAGCAATTCCACGTGGCCGACGAGACGACACCAGGAAGCGCGTCCGTCACCGTGGCACCGGTCACCGCCGACGGGCCGATATTCGTGACCGTCATCGTCCACGTGGCCTGTCTGCCGGGGATGAGATAACCCGAGTGTGACTTGTTCACGGCGAGGTCAGCGATCGGTGTGACTCCCCCGCCATCGATGGCAATGTTCGCACCGGGACCCGGATCGGTGGTGCCCGGAGGCGGCGCGATGGTTGCCGTGTTCGTTACGGCGCTGGTGTCGGTCGGATCGACGGTCGCCGTGAGGGTGAACGTCGCCGTGCCTCCACTGGCCAGATCCACCGTCGTGGCTATGTTCCCGTTGCCACCGCTCGGACACGTCGAGCCACTCGATGCCACACACGTCCAGATCGCGTTGGTTAGCGCACTTGGCAGTGAATCGACGATCGAGGCGGCGAGGGCGCTTGAGGGACCGGCATTGCTGGCGGTGATCGTGTAGGTCACATTGCGTCCCGGCACGATCGCTCCGACGTGCGTCTTGATGATGCTGAGGTCGGCGCGTGGCGTCAGGGCCGATGTCGACGTGCCCCGATTGTTCGAGCGACCCGGATCGGTCGTGTCCGATGGCGGATCGATAAGCGCGCTGTTGATCAGCGAGCCACGAGCATCAGCGTCGATCGTGGCCGTCACGGTGATTGACGCGCTGGCCCCAACACCGAGGTTCACGTCGACGGCCGGATTGCCGACACCTGTCCCCGTGGAGCACGAGGCGCCGGAGCCAGCCACGCATGTCCACGATGCGTTCGACAGTGCCGTCGGCAACGGGTCGCTGATTCGCGCCCCGATCACCGTCGACGGGCCGTCGTTCGTCACCACGATGTCGTAGGTGGCAGTCGAGCCCGGAACGGCAGCGCCAACGAGCGTCTTGGTCAGGCGCAGATCGGCCGTGGGAGTGAGTGCACCGGTGTCGGTCGACGAATTGTTCGACGAGACCGGATCGCTCACGGCGCTCGGCCCGACAACAGAGGCGGAGTTGGTGAGGTTGCCGCGAGCGGCGGCGTCGATACGACCATCGATGGTGAACGTCGCACGTACACCGGGTCGAAGGTCGACGGTGGCGACGACATTGCCGGTGCCACTGGCGACACCGCAGGCATTCCCCGCCGCAGCCGGCACGGAACAGAACCATTGCGCATCGCTCACTGTCGCCGGCAACGCGTCGGCTACTGCGGCCGACGCGACCGACGACGGGCCGAGGTTCGTGACCGTGACAATCCATCGAGCCATGGCGCCCGGCACCAGCGGGCCAACGTGGGTTTTGTCGATCTTGAGATCGGCGATCGGTGCGAGGGTGGTGGTGTCGGTCGCCGAGTCGTTGCCGGGGTTCGGGTCGGTGATCGATGACGGTGCGGCCACGGTCGCGGTATTGCGCAGCGCGCCGCGCGCAGCGGGATCGATCAAGGCAGTGACGGTGAACGTGGCAACCGCATTCGCCACGAGCGAGACCTGCGCGTTCACGTCACCCGTGCCACTCGTAGCACTGCACGACGAACCAACCGGCGCCGCGCATGTCCACGTCGCATTGCGGAGCGCCGACGGGAGCGAGTCGACGACCGCCGCACCAGGTACCGCGGACGGTCCGTCGTTCGTCACAAGAATCCGGTACGTCACGAAGTCGCCCGGCGTCACCGACGTGGCGTCGTCGGTCTTCGTGATGCGAAGGTCGGCCCGCGGCTCGGCGGTTCCTGAGTCACTGGCCGAGTTGTCCAACGGGTCGGGATCGGTGACGCCAGCCGGGGGAAGCACCTGGGCGGTGTTCACGATCGTTCCGGTGGAGTTCTGCGGCACATCAGCGAGGACGGTGAACGAGGCCGTCGTACCACTACGCAACGAAACGAGTGCGTCCAGGTTGCCGGTTCCCGCGGCGGGCGTCGGACACGAGGCACCGACGCCGCTCGGCACGCATGACCAACGGACGTTGGTCAGCGGGGCCGGCACCGCATCGAGAACCCGGGCATTGCGAGCGGCCGACGGACCATCGTTGCCGACCGTCACCGTGTACGTCGCCGTGGTGCCCGGAACGAGCGAACCGATTCGGGCCTTACGGATGGTGAGGTCCGCAGTTGGTTGCGTGGCCGCAATATCGGTCGACGAGTTGTTACCGGTCGACGAGTCCGTCACATCACCTGGGGCCGACACGCTTGCGGTATTGGTGAGCGACCCAGTGAACGCTTCGTCGATCCGGGCGGTCAGGGTGTACGTGGCGGTGACCCCTGGCCCGAGGTCGACGGTCGAGGAAACACTGCCGGTGCCGTTGGCGGCACCACAGGCATTGAACGCGCCGACCGGCACGGAACATGTCCAGGTTGCATTGCTCAGCGCGCTTGGTACTACGTCGTTCACGGCCGCTCCAACGACCGACGAAGGACCACCATTCGTGACCAGAATCGTCCACGTGGCGTCCGTGCCTGGTACCAGGGTGCCGGTATGGGACTTTGCCACCCCAAGGTCGGCGGCGGCGTCGAGTCGCGTGGTGTCGGTGGCCGAATTGTCGGCGCCGACTGTTTCGATTGTCCCGGCGGGAGGAGCTACCGACGCGGAGTTCGACAGCACGCCGCGTGCACTCGGCCAAATCAGCGCTCGCACACTGATCGTCGCCGTTGCCCCCGGAGCCAGGCTCAACGCTGTCGATATCGGCGACGACGTTCCGCTCCCCACGGCGCAGTCGTTGAATGCGCCGAACACGGCGCAGCTCCACTGCACGTTGCTGAGGGTGGCTGGCAGCGCGTCATTGAACAACGCGTTCGCTACCGCTGAGGGACCGTTGTTGGTCACGGTGACGGCGTAATCGTTGCTCGTGCCCGGAACGGCCGTGAGCTTGTTGTCGGTCTTCGTCACCACGAGATCGACCCGTGGATCGAACTGATCAATGTCGATAGCCGTGTTCACGCCGGGACCGACCTCCGTGACGTCGGCCGGAGCGCGTACCGACGCACTGTTCGTCAGCGAGGTCGCACTACCGAGGTGGGCGAACGGATCAACGAGGCCGATGTAAGTGTAGGTCGCGGTGCCCCCTGGCGGAAGGCTGACCTTGGTGGTGATGGCGTTGGAGCCACCGCCGCTGGCGCAGAGGCCACCGGCCGACACGACACAACCCCAGGTGCTGGAGAGGAACGTCACAGGCGGAGTGTCAGTCACGACGGCATCGACCACCGCCGCCGGTCCGGCGTTCCTCACGATAATCGTGTATGTCGTGGTCTCCCCGGGGACAACCGAAGCGACGCCATCGGTCTTGCTGATCGAAAGGTCAGCCGTTGGCGCGATCGTCAGCGTGTTGGTTGCTTGGACCGACCGGGGTCCGCCAACGGCGACGGGGTCGACATCGGCGGGAAGAGCGGCAGTGGCGATGTTGACAACGCTGCCGCGTGCCGTGTCGCTGACCGTTCCGACGACGGTGAACTCGACGAAACCCGTGGGCGGCAGGTCGACCAGCGTGGCGATGCTACCCACACCGCTGCTGGCACAGACCGCGCCGTTGGTTGCGGCGCACGTCCACGAGGCGTTTCGCAACGAGACCGGTAGGGAGTCGGTGACGGGAACACCAGATGTTGCGGACGGGCCGGCGTTGGTGACCCGCACGATGTAGGTGATGACCTGCCCGGAGCTGACCGGACCGGGATCGGCGTTCGACGTCTTCGACACGACCAGTGCGGCTCTGGCCGTAATCGTGTCGGTATCGGTGGCGGAGTTGTCGGTGGTGACCAGCTCCGTCGTGTTCACCGGAGTTGCCACCGAAGCGGTGTTGCTGATCGACGTGCGAGCTCGCGGGTCAACCGTGCCAGTGATGGAGTACGTCACCGAGCCGCCGGACGCGATCGTTGCGGTCGTAACGATGTCACCCGAGACCGGGCCCGGGTTGCCGGCGGCGCACGTCGACCCGGCGGTCGGAGCACACCTCCAACTCGCACCAACGAACGAGGTCGGGAATACGTCAGTAATCGGCGCGCTTACGGCTGTTGACGGCCCGGCATTGGCCACGACGATCGTGTAGGTGAGCTGATTGCCGGCAATGACCGTGGTGACACCGTCGGTCTTGGTGAGCGACAGCGCCACGATGCCGACCACGTCGGTGGTGACCGATGCCGAGTTGTTGTCGGGATTGTTGTCCACCAGACCCGACGCATTGCCCGGGGCGATGGTTGCCGTCGCGGTGTTGGCGAGGACTCCTCGGAAAGCGCCGTCGACGGTGGCCGTGATGGCGAAGGTGATCTGCGAACCTGGCGCAAAGTCGATCGAGGCACTCAAATCCCCCGCCGGGACCGCCGGACACGGGCTGGTGGCGCCCTCGGCGAGGCACGACCATCCGCCCGTCAACACCAGTCCCGATGGGAGTGCGTCGGCGATTGACACGGCCGTGGCCGAGGACGGCCCAAGATTCTTGACGTTGATGGTGTAGCTGATCGCGCTGCCCGCCGTCGTCCCTCCGGTCACCGTTTTGGTCACGGCGATATCGGCGATCGGGGTGAGGGGGTCGGAGTCCGTCGCCGTGTTGTCGGTGAGATCCGGATCGATGACCGTTCCGGGCGCAGTGACCGTGACCGTGTTGGAGATCGTGCCGGTCGCGCCAGGGTCAACGTCGCCCTTCACCGTGAACGTCAGACGGCTTCCGGCCGGAAGTGACACCGTGGTGTTGAGCGCACCGGCGGTGACGCCTGAGGTACACGACGCTCCCCCGATTGATCCGGTGCACTCCCAGGTCGCATTCCTAAGCGCACTTGGTAATGTGTCCACCACGCTGGTAGACGATGCCGCCGCCGGACCGGCATTGGCCACCACGATGGTGTACGTGGTCGATGTGCCGGGCACAAGCTTCGACTGCCCGTTGCTCTTGGCGATCGAGAGTGCGGCTCGCGCAATCGCGACAGTCGTGTCGGTCGATGAATTGTTGTCGGTGTTCGGATCAGTCAGGCCGCCGGGCACGACGAGCGAGGCCGTATTCACCACGGCGGTGCCGGACGGCCATGCGGCGGCCAGCGTCCCGGTCAGCGTGAACGTAACCGATGCGCCAACCGGGAGATCAACCGAAGAGCCAACCAGCGGGCCGGCCCCTGACGCGGCCGGGCAGACGCCTCCGGCGGCGCCGACGCACGTCCACTTCACGCCGGAGATCTCCGACCCTGGCGTGTCATTGACAAGCACTCCGGCGGCGCTGGACGGTCCCCGGTTCGTGGCCACGATGGTCCATACCGATCCGTCGACAACTCCGGCCGGGAAGTTCTGTACTGCCCTCGTCTTGGCAATGGCGAGGTCGGCCTGACGCACAACCGTCGCGGTGTCCGTCGACGAGTCGTTGCCGCCAACCGGGTCGGGCGTGGTCGATGACACTGATGCCAGGTTGACGATCGAACCACTCAGGGCCGCGGGCACCAGTGCATCGAACGTGACCGACGCAGCACCGACGGGCACACTCGCTGCGCTGCACGACAGCTGGGTGATGGAAGCCGCCACGCACGTCCACGGCGAGCCGACCGATGACGCGATTGATCCCGGGACGATGGTGAGGCCCGACGGCAGGTTGTCCACCAACGTGGCGGTCACCGCCGTTGACGGGCCGGTGTTCGACAGATCGATCACGTACGTCACCGTCGACCCGGCCACGGCATTGGTCGGTCGATGCGACTTGACCACGCCGAGGTTGGCCTGCGGGGTGAGCGTCGCCGTATCGGTGCCGGTGTTGTTGGCGGCGTTGGTGTCCGACGGCGATGCGACCGTGGCACTGTTCGTCTTCGAGCCCACCTCCGACGGGCCGAACAGACCGGTCACGAGGATCGTCGACGTCCCTGGGCGCAGCGCAACCACGGTGCACGGGAACGTCGCGGTGGTCGCGCACGACCATGTGGTG
>JANLQX010000279.1:0-2143 GCA_031368095.1 Actinomycetes bacterium
CACGCCGGGCCGCGCGAACGCGTCGAGCACACCCCGAAAGGTGTGCTGCGAGTCGAAGACGGGACGGGCGAATCCATCGAGAACGGAACGGCTCGCCATCAGTTTCCCCGCACCATCGTGAGGAACTGCACACGAGTGCGCTCGGCGCCGTCCGAGGCTTCGTTGCGACGCACAGTCTCGGCGGCGGCGAGCGGAGCAAGGACCTGGTCGACGATCTCGGAGCGCCGATCCCCCTGAAGAAGGGCGTCAGCGATGGCGATCCGACGGGCGTGGTCAGGGGCTCGGCCCCGGACGTAGCCGACCCCGATCGTGTCGGCCAGTTGGACGACACACCGGGTGACGGTCATTTCTCCAAGTCCGAACGGCTCCCCGGTGGCCCCAACCCGGCCGGTCACCAGGGCCAGGCCCACTTCCGGACGACGGAGCAGATCGGCATCACCGGTAAACGCGTCGATGAGCGGATCGAGGACCGAAGCCAATTCGTTCGGTGTCGAACAAGCAAGAAGCCGGAGCCACTGCTGTCGTTGTTGTTGTTCGTTCGGATCCACGGACACGGACGCAATGTATCGATGAATCGTCCCGCATTTGGTCCGAATAGAGGAGATTCACGACCGCAACAGGATCTATACGCATGCTGGACATCTGGCGTTCATGTAGGCCGATCACATCCTCTGGTCGACTCTCGTCTTGGCCGTGCGGCGAGGCCGAAAGAGATGCATGAACTTCACCGACAGGCGGCCGACCGGACGGCTGTCGTTCATCTTCGGCCCATACCGTTCGGTTCGTGCTCACCGCTCATCGGACCAACAAAGGACCCGTCACCACATGATGCGAAATCTCTCCCTCCCGCTCACCGTCGCTGCTCTGACTGGACTGGTCATGACGCCTTCCGTACCTGGTGTTGCAGCCGCCAAGACCACGGCGGCGAAAGCCGCAGCGGGCAAAGCCTGCTCGAAGGCCGGCTCGGTGTCAGGAGCGCTGACCTGCACCAAGTCCGGGGCGAAGTTGACGTGGGCAGCTACTGCCACGACCACGCTTGCCCCAACAGTTTCCTCGGCGGCTCCGGTGGCGACCGCCGCGCCTGCCTCCACTGCCGCGCCGGCGACCAACGTAACGAAGCTGATCTTCGCTCCGGTGCCAGCCGAAAACGCGTTGGCCACGGCGTCGAACTGGGCCCCGTTCGTCAAGGCTCTTTCCGACATGGTTGGCATTCCGATCGAGCAGGTCGCCACCACCGATTACGCCGGCGTGACCGAGGGTGTGCTTGCCGGCAAGGTCGACATCGCCATGTACGGTCCGCTCTCCTATTACATCGCCACCCAGGCCGGCGCCAAGATTCGAGGCGCAGCCATCCAAACGAGTTCGTTCGGTGCAACCGAGACGTACCAGTCGTTTCTCTTCACGAAGGCAGGCCGGACAGATATCAACTCCATTGCTGACGTGAAGGGCAAGAAGGTGTGCTTCGGCGATCCGGAGTCCACTTCAGGCACGCTGTTTCCCTACCTCATGCTGGCCGATGCTGGTATCGACTCCCAGAAGGACATCACGAACGTTGTGGCCGGCGCCCACGATCGCTCCATCCTCGGCGTGGTGAACGGCTCATGCGACGCCGGTTTTGCGTTTGACACCATCGTCACCACTCCGAGCGGAGCAGCCACATCGGTGAAGGGTTCCGACCTGAAGATCATCGCCAAGTCGAAGCCGATTCCGAACTCTCCGATGGCCGTTCGTACGGACCTCCCACCCGCGCTCCTGAAAAAGGTTGTTGAGGCGATCCCGCAAATCGACGCCCTGTACCTCCAGGCCAATAACTACTGCCCGTCATCGGCACCTCGTTGTGGTCCCGGGTCGCTGGCCGCGAACCAGAACCAGTCCTGGAAGCCCGTCACGTCGGACTCCTGGGTCGAGCCCGTGGCCCAGGCCTGCAAGCTTCCGGCTGCTCCGTCATCGTGCCGACCGGCCAAGAAGTAGCTGCTGCAACGTGAGCGACGTGACTGCTGCCGATCCAGAGCGCAACGTGCCTCTGAAGCGAGAACCCGTGAACGAGTCCCTCGCTACGGTTCGCCTTGCTCAGGTCACGAAGCGATTCGGTGGTCCGTCGCCAGTCACGGCGCTCGACGGCGTCGACCTCTCAGTAAAATCC
>JANLQX010000288.1:0-3233 GCA_031368095.1 Actinomycetes bacterium
GCGAACGTTCTCGGCGGACGTCTCGCACCAGCTACTGACCCCGATCACCAGTCTGCGGGCGCGTCTGGAAACCGAGCAACTCGCACCGCAGAGCGATCTCGCTGGAGTAGTCCGAGACTCACTCGCAGACGTCGACCGGCTCGAGTCGACGGTCAAGCATCTGCTGGCGTTGGCGAGAGACGTGCCGACTGACCGCAATGTGCTCGATGTCAACGCCGTCCTCGGTGGCCTTGCGCAACGATGGGCTGGGTCGCTTGGGGCTGCGAACCGGTCGTTGGTGGTTGCACCGCCCATGCCGGACGGCCAGTTCGCCGCCGTTCGCGCCTCACGTGGGGCCGTCGAGCAGATCCTCGATGTGTTGGTCGACAACGCCCGAGTCCACGGGAAGGGAACGATCACGGTCGAAGCGATCGCGAACTCGTTGCGCGGCGTCACCTTGACGGTGCGAGACGAAGGTGACGGGATTACCGGTGATCCGTCCCGGATCTTCCGGAGAAGGACCGCCGAGGCGCGAGGCCACGGTATCGGCTTGGCGTTGGCGGCCACGCTGGCCCATGGCGAGGGCGGTCACCTCGGCCTTCAGTCGACCGGCAGCCGACCGGTCTTCCGCCTCACGTTCCCGCCGACGCCGGGAGAGCTTCAGCCATCAGTCCAAGCGTCCGCTACCCGCCGGTCCAGCATTCCATGATCGTGATGGCGATCGTCTCTGCCGCAGCGATCCGGTCGAGCGGCGGCTTGCCGAATGCCCAAGGCAGCTTGGTGACATCGACGAGAAGGACTTTCCGGTCCTTCCGTACGACGACGGAGCCATTCTTCGCCGCGAATGCCTCGTCACCGATGCGCAGGGGCGGCGGGACCTTGCCGAACTTGGTCGCCATTTGATGGAAATAGTGGGTGGCTGTGGCCGCGTCCGGCAGTTCCTTGACGGAGAGGGTGAAGGAACCGCCGCCAGATCGGTACTCGCAGGAAAAGAGGTGGTCCTTCCAGGTCGGGAGGACCGGGACTGTGACTCGGACACCGAGGTTGGCGGACAGGTCGGCCTGCGCCTCTTCGGCGCAGATCATGGTGGCGAGTGCCGATGGCTGACCGCCGGAGGCGTCGGTCGCGCTGGCACGGGATCCGTATCCGGTCGCCCGCATGACGGGTCAGTTCGCGTTGGTGACCGTGGTCTTGGCCGTCACGGTGCCGGGTTGGGTGGCGACGCTCTTGACGCCTCCCAACGAAGTCGTGGCAGGAGTAGTCGTCACCGTTGCGCCGCTCTTCGTCGGTGATTTGGACGCCGCACACGCTTTGAGGCCGGTGCTATATCCTGTCTTTGCGGGTTCGTATGCGGTCGTATAGATGTTGGCCACGAACCCACCTGTGCGCAACTTGTCCCACAGCGCGCTGGACCGTTTTTGGGTCGTATCTCGCACGAGCGTCCCCTTGACCTGGCACGTGATCGAGAGCGCGGCACCTTCGGGTTTGCGGCCGAGGATGGCTGCGGTTGTGTTCGGTGCGGCGCGGACGGCGACTCCTTTACCGGCTGTCGCGCTCACCCGGCGGGCGCTGCTTGCCGGGCGTGTGACCGACCTCGATGCCGTCTTGGCCGAGCTCGCGCCACCCGGCTTCGCGCCACCCGGCTTCGTGCTTGCCGGCTTCGTGGTTGGCGGAACGGTCGGCGCGGCGACGGGGGCGGCGATCGGGGGCGTCGTGACCGGCGATGCGACGCCGAGCATGGCTGCGCTTGATGGAGTGCTCATGATCGTGAACACCGCCACGCTTGCGGCGACGGCCGACGCCGTCAGTAGACGCTGAGCGGTGCCGAGTGAAACGGGTGCACCCACGATGCCTCCTTGCGAGCCGAGCGATGTGCCTCCAACCGGATGCTGTTCGTGACCATACTCAGGCTTCGTCACATGCGGTCGCCAGCCGTGCCCGCCACAGGGTCTTTGCCGCTGATTCCGCAACCGACTCGGGGCCAGTTTCAGTCGGCGGTGACGCGCGCAACATTCCAGCGCTGGGCTTGGCCGATGAGGCGGGCGACAAATTCGAAGTCGGCGTCGTGGTGCAATGCGACGAGCGACAGGGCTCGGTGCTGGCGTCCGCGAGGTAGCTTGCGCGGCCCTCTACTCGTCCGCGCCCTAGGCCGTGCTTGCGGCATCGAAGTCGAACCGCCCTGCCGCTCCGAGCAGACGTGACAGGTGTCGATCTCTCGGCGAACCTCGTTCACCGTGCGGAAGCGATCGACCGAGCGCTGCCGCTCGGGATTCGCTACTGGTAGCAGATTGGTAACCTAATCCCAATGAAGACAACGGTAGACCAAGTCGGACGGATCGTGATTCCGAAGGCCCTCCGCGACCGGCTGGGCCTTGTACCGGGGTCGACGGTCGATGTGTCCGAGTACGGCGACGGCCTCCACCTTGCTCCGGGCGGGCGCACGGCGCGCCTTGTCCGCCGATCGGGGAAGCTTGTCGCCGTATCGACGACCACGGTGTCCGATGAAGACGTGTTCGCGCTGATCGCTGCCGGCCGGCGTTGACGGCGTACTTCGTCGACACGAGCATTGCCGTGCCGCTCGTGCTGGTGAGCCACTCGGCGCACCGGTTGGCAAACCGTACGGTGGGTCGGCGGGCAGTACACCTCGCCGGCCACGCGGCCATCGAAACGTATTCGGTGCTGACCCGCCTGCCCGGCGACGCACGGCTCTCGGCGGCCGACGCCGTGACGCTCCTCCGTGATCGCTTCAAGCCGCCACGTGGTCAACTGATCGTCGCGTTTCCGGATGCGCTCACCCAGCTCGCCGACATGGGGATCGTCGGCGGTGCCGTCTACGACGGCTTGGTCGCGTTCGCAATTGCTGATGTCCCGGAGGCGGTCCTACTCTCCCGGGACCTTCGGGCCGCGGCGACGTACGCAAGGGTTGGCGTGTCGGTTGAGCTCGTGGCCGATGCGGTCTGATGGCGCGCCCCATGCGGGCACGGCAAGCTGCTCGACCATGAACGTCCTCCAACCCCATGCGAGCCCGCTCCGGTTCGGCATCTTCATGCCGCCCATGCACAAGACGGGCATCAACCCGACGCTTGCACTGCATCGCGACCTGGCGATGATCGAGCACCTCGATCGGCTCGGCTTCGACGAGGCCTGGATCGGCGAGCACCATTCAGCTGGCAGCGAGCTGATCGCCAGCCCCGAGGTGTTCATCGCCGCCGCCTCGCAAAGAACGACGCGCATCAAGCTCGGCACAGGCGTCA
>JANLQX010000297.1:0-11284 GCA_031368095.1 Actinomycetes bacterium
GATCCTGTTCCTCGACGAGCTGAACATGGCGGCACCGACCATGCAGGGCGTGGCTCAGCAGTTGGTGCTTGATCGTCGCGTCGGGTCCTATGTGCTGCCCGACGGTTGGTTCGTTTGGGCGGCCGGCAACCGCAAGCAAGACCGTGCCAGTGTGTTCGAAATGCCCGCGCCGCTGGCGAACCGATTCCTTCACGTCGACCTCGAGCCTGACCTCGACGACTTTCGTCGGTTCGGTCATGCTCATGGGGTCGGGGAAGAAATTCTGGCGTTCCTAGCCTTCCGCCCGGAGCTGCTCCATGCCCTGGACGCCAAGCGCCCGAGTTGGCCGAGCCCGCGGTCTTGGGTCATGGCCAACACCTTGCGCAACGCCGGGCTCCCTATCGCCGCCGCCGTCGGTGAACCGGCGCAGGCGGAGTTCGACGCGTTCCTCGGCGTCTATGCGCTGCTCCCGGTGATGGACCGGATTCTTCAGGACGGTTCAACCCCGGATGACGTCTGGCCGACGGAGCCGTCGGCACGGTACGCGTTGGTCCTCGGGCTGGCCCAGCGGGCCGACGATCCGACCAAAGCGTTGGCCGGCTTTCGTTGGCTGGCCGACGTTGCTTCACCGGAATGGGTGCAGCTCTTCGCCGATGACGTGACGAACCGTATGCGCGCAAAGCAACGCCTCGGGGTCCTGGCCACCATCGCTCGCGACGAGCCCCGCTTCCGCGAGTTCGTCGACGCGTATGCGGCGCTCACCGGTCACGGTCCGTCACCGGACCCCGTCGAGTGACCGGGTCGTCCCCGGTGCTTGATCCGGCTTTGGACGAGGCCGGCGATCCGTCGACGTCATCGACCCGGCTCCACGCATTGGTTCGTTCGCGCCGTCGAGATGTTCGGTCCACCGTGGCCGGAAATCCCAACGCATCACTTGATGATCTCGATGTGCTCTGTCGGCACTTCGCCGACAGGGTGAGCAACAACGCGGTCCTTGACTGGTTCACGCTGACCGACGCTGATTGGCTGAACGAGCTTTCCGACACGAGTCGCCATCGCCTGCTGTCCACCAGAACCTGTCCGTCGGGTCTGCTGTGGTGGGCTGCGCATCGCGGCGACGGCGACGACCTTCTTGCGGCGCTCGCCAACCCGTCGTGCCCCGCCGACATTGTTCGTCGGGCGACGCTTCGCGATGAACCGTCAATCGTCGAAGCGGCCTCACTCCATGTCGCGGCGCCCCCCACGGTCGCGCCCAAGCATGACGACGATGGCGAGGACTACCACGATGACGAGCAGAACGTTGCCTTGGCGTTCGCTCGGGTCGGCGAGGAATCCGAACTGGGCGACCTGCTCGCGGGCGGCTTCGTCCCCCTTGGACTCATCGAGGTGCTCGACGTCCCGGCCGACAACGACGCCCGTCGTGAACTCGCTCGCCGATCGGATACGCCAGCGGCGATGTTGCGCGCGTTGCTCAGCGATGACGATGCCATCTCGCGTCGATACGCTCGCCGCAACCCGTCGACCCTCGAAGTCGATCGGGAACGTTGGGATCGCCTGTACGCAGGAATTGATCTGGACACCGAAGACCTTGCCGTGTTGGCGGCGGGAACGTTTGGTCTCGAGCGGTGCGCCGGATATCCGCGGCTGGCTCCGGAGACGTTGCGGTCGTGCGTGGTCGATGCGTCCTGGCGGGTTCGTGAGGCCGCGGCGTCCAATCCTTCGCTGACGTTGTCCCAAGTGGCCGTTCTCGCCAACGATCCCGATCGCGATGTGCGGGCGGCGGCGGCGCAGAACGCGGTCCTCCCGATCGCCGCAGTATGGGCGTTGACGGTCGACATCGACGGGCGGGTCCGCGATGCCGCCGAGAAGCGCCTTGCCGCGTCGGCCGAGACCACGGAGCTCGTTGACGTCGGCCTTCTTCGGAACCCCGGCCAACCGGATGCGCTGGCACGACTCCTGCGGCGCGCCGCCGCAAAACACGCAAATCTCGACACGATGACCACGGAGGAACTGGCGGGGGTGGTGACCGACGACGATGCGGCGATCCGTCTTGCCCTGGCCTCGAATGCCACGGCTCCGGTGGCGATGCTCGCCGAACTCGGTCGTGACGCCGATCCGGGCGTTCGTCGACTCGTCGCCGGGACGACCCGCGATCATGAACTTCTGGTGGCACTCGCCAGCGATGGCAACGGTGAGGTGCAGGCCGCCGCCGCCGCCAACCCGCACCTGCCGACGTGGGTCGCCCTTCGCCTCGGTGAGTTGGTCAACGACGATGTCCGTTCGGCGTTGTTGGTCCGCCGGGACCGGACTCCCGCCCTTGTCGACAAGTTGTTCGCCGCCGACCCGGATCCGGAAGCTGTCGAATTGCTCTGCGCGCAGATTGTCTCGGAAGGCCCAGGATCGGAGCTGAACGAGAACGTGCTCGAACGTGTGGTGGCAGTGTCGGAACGCCACCCTTGGGTTGCACTGGTCGTGGCTCGTCAAACGGCCACGTCGCCGACCCTCCTTGGGGCCCTTCGCTCGTCGCCCAGTTGGCGGGTTCGTCAAGCGGTCGCCGGCCATCTCCTGACCCCGCCCGAGGTGCTGCAGGGGCTCGCTTCCGATGCCGACAACGACGTCCGGTCGGCCGTGGCGTCGAACCCCAGCGTTGGCCCCGACGACCTTGGTGTCTTCTTCGCCGAAACCGACGAGAAGGTCCGGCGTGCGCTCGTGAATCGGGAAGACATCACGCCCGAGCTTCTTGCCGTGCACGTGCTCGGCGATGACGGCATCCGTGATCTTGCGCTCGCTCACCCGCGCCTTGATCCGGCGATGCGTCGCGAACTCTCAGCGCTTCGCCAGGGCCGTCCGGTTGCCGCCGAGACGCTGACCCGGTTCGTCTCGACATCGGCACGCGCCCTCGTCGTCGCCCATCCCGACGCCACCGCGGAGTTGTTGCATCTCGCCGTGGATGATGCGTCGTGGACGATACGCGAGGCCGTCGCGGAGCATCCGCACTGCGGAGCGAACGACCTGACTCAGCTGGCCGAAGATCAGGATCGTGACGTGCGGGCGGCGGTTGCCGCCAACGTCGGCACTGACCGGGTCGCGCTTACTCGCCTCCGCAACGACGCTGACGGGCGGGTCCGACGCGCCGCCGCGGGAAATCCGGCCGCTTCGTCGTCCGAGGAGGGGCTGTTCGCCACCGCCCACGACCGATTGCTGGCTGCTTCGCTGCGAAGTGCAAGCCCTGTTGTCCGGGCCGTGGCCCTGCTTTGTCCCGAAGTCACGAGCGCCGTACTCCGTCGAGCGCGTCACCACACCTCGATCGATTGGATTGAGCGGTTCGCCGTCGCCCAGCATCCGAACACGCCTGCCGCAGTTCGCCTGATTCTGGCCGACGATGCCAATCGCCTTGTCGCCGCCGCCGCCCACGGGGTCATCCGATGGGGCTGAGCGACGACGCCACGACCGCCGACCCCGATGGCGTGTCGGGGGCGTCGCGTCGCCTCTCCACGCGGCTCAGTGGTTCGATGCTTCGTCTACGCCGAGTGTCGCCGTTCTTCGCCACATTGGCCATGCACGCACGTTTCATCGAGACCTCGGACATCCCCACGGCGGCGACCGACGGGCGTGACGTGTTCTACAACCCGACCTTTCTCAACGAGCTCACCGATACCCACCTCGACGGCGTCATGCTGCATGAAGTTCTCCACGCGGCATTGGCTCACGTGGTTCGACGCGGGAGACGCGACGCCCGCCTTTGGAACATCGCCGCCGATGTCGTCGTGAACGGACTCGTCCTCGGGAACGGCTTCGATCTTCCCGATGGACACGTGCGCGACACTGCTCGTGAAGGGCTCAGTGTTGAAGAGGTCTATGCCGCGCTCGATGCCGAGCCCGACTCCGATGCGGGTGGCCCCGACTACGACGACCTGCTCGAACTGCCCGGAGAGGGCGACGCGCCCGAAGGTGACCGCCACGGTGACGGAGCTACGCCGTCGTCGCTACGGGCGCAGCGCGCCCGCGCCATGGAGCGCCACTGGGACCGAGTGGCCCGCCAGGCCGCCACGGCGCAGCGAGCCAGCGGACGCGGCGACGTGGCGCTCGGCGTCGCCCGAGCCTTCGGGCTCGAGGTCCCGGCCACGGTGGATTGGCGCGCCGTGCTGTGGCAGTTCGTGGCCCGGGCGAGGTCCGATTTCGCCGCCTTCGACCGACGGTTCACCTACCGCGGCCTGTATCTGGAGACCCTCGAAAATGAAGACCTCGACGTGGACGTCTGCGTGGACACGTCCGGTTCGATCGACGAGGCCGCACTTGCCCTTTTCGGGGGCGAGCTCGACGCCATTCTCCGTGCCTATCCGGGCGTCCGCTGCCGCCTTTGGTACGCCGACGCCGACGTCTACGGACCGTGGGAACTCCAGGGCGGGGACCCGCTTCCACCGCCGGTGGGCGGAGGAGGAACCGATTTTGCCCCGTTCTTCGCCGCCGTGGATGTGGCCGACAGCCACGAGGGAGTCTGTGTCTATCTCACCGACGGCTACGGAGCCTTCCCCGACATGGAGCCGTCGCGTCCGACCCTCTGGGTCGTTATGCCGGGCGGGGCTCCGGACTCGGCGTTTCCCTTCGGTGAGGTCATCCGCCTCGCCGGCTGATGCCCTCTGGCTGATCGGGCCGGGCCAACATCGCCGCGCCGATCGCTCCGGAAAGCGGTCCATGGGCGGCGGCGCTCACTTCGGGCGGCGCTCGATGGTCGGCGGCATCGCCGAGCTCGGAGACGATTGCCTGGCGGACCCGACCAAGCAGCGCGGCGTCGGCCCCCGCGGCGGCGGCATCGCCGATGACACCACCACCGATGACGACGTGGTCGACGTCGAGCGTGAGCACGAGGTTCACGACACCAACGGCCACGTGTCGAGCGAAGCGTTTGGCGATCGCCTCGGCATCGGAAGATCCGAGCGCGAGCAATCGACGCAGGTCGCCACCATCGACGGCGGGGCGATCATCGATCGACAGCCCGGCCGCCCGCATCAGCTCGGCAAGGGCGCGACCGGAGGCGTACAGCTCCCAGCATCCCCGGCGCCCGCATACGCACTCGGGTCCGTCGATGGCGATCACCATGTGGCCGATTTCGCCGGCGAATCCATGCGTGCCACGGACCAGACGTCCATCGGTCACGAGGCCACCGCCGATGCCCGTTCCGAGACCGACGTAGAGCAACGACTGCGGGTTGACGTTCGCCCGACGCGCATCGAACTCCGCCCACGTGGCGCACGTGTTGTCGTTTTCGACCACGACGTGTTGGCCCAGCCGTTTGGTAAGCGCGCGTAGGAGATCAACTTCGACGATGCCGGGCAGATGCGGGGCATAGCGGAGGAGCCCAACGTCGGACACCAGGCCCGGAACACCGAAACCGAATCCGGCGACGGGTGCGGGGCTGTGGCGAAGGAGATCACGCGCCACCCCGACCAGGACGTCGACGAAGGCGGCGGTTCCCTGGGGCGTTGGGACCCGGGCCACCTCGCAGACGCCGGCCGCCTCGTCGAGGAGAACCCCAACACACTTGGTGCCGCCGAGATCGAGTCCGATCGTCCACCGTCCACCGACTTTTCCTTGGTCATCATGGGACTGGTCCGACACGGTCCACCTTCCTAGCGCACGCACGCGGAATTGCCCGAAGCCTCGCGAAACCGGCCGGTAGGGTTGGACCTGTGCGCAAGACATTGATCAAGAAGGGTGACGAGCACCTTCGCTACGAGATTCGCGAGATCGTCGAAATAGCGAACGAGATCGTGTCGATGGGTGTCCCCATGATCTGGGAGAACATCGGCGACCCTGTCGCCAAGGGCGAGCGAATTCCGGTATGGATGAAAGCGGTCGTCGAGGAGGCGGTTCAAGACGACCGGGTCTACGCCTATTCGCCGACCAAGGGTGAGCTCACCGCTCGACAGTTCGTGATCGACCACTACAGCGATTCGTCGCTGTGCTCCGTCGAAGATGTGATCTTCTTCAACGGCCTCGGCGACGCCATCAACAAGCTCTTCTCGACCCTTCCGGCTGATGCTCGGGTAATCGGTCCGAATCCGACGTATCCGTCGCACGCCACGGCCGAGGCCATCCACCACGGTGGCAACCACCTGACCTATCCGCTGATGCTCGACCAGGGCGGGCGTATCGACCTCGCTGACCTCGAACGACAGGTTGTCGAGAACCCCGACATCATCGGGATCCTCGTTATCAACCCGAACAATCCTCTCGGCGTGGTCCATCCTCGTGAGGACCTCGTCGAAGTTGTTCGCATTGCTCGCGAGAACGACTGTTTCCTGCTCTTCGACGAGATCTATCAGCACCTTGTTTTTGACCCGAACAAGATCGTTCGATTGTCGGAGATTGTCGGCGACGTTCCGGCTATTTCCATGAAAGGCGTATCGAAAGAGATTCCGTGGCCGGGCAGCCGGTGCGGTTGGATTGAGGTCTATAACGCTGACCGTGACGAGAATTTTCGCGGGTACATCCATACGATCGTCGTGTCCAAGATGCTCGAGGTCTGTTCGACCACGCTGCCGCAGGTGGTGTTCCCTCGGTTGGTTACCCATCCGGAATTCCCAGCTTTTATGCAGTCACGCCTCGACAAGTACCGCGCCCGCCTCGACACTGCGCTCGCCGTGTTCGACGGATGCGAGGTACTCAAGCCGGTGGTGCCCGACGGCGTGTTTTATCTCACGGTCACCATCGACACCGAGGCGTTTCCCGACACGGCGAAACTTCAGGCCCGCAACGGCGACGTGCGCGGCTACCTCGACATGCTCGAAGGAAAGTCGACCCTGCGGACCGACAAGTTTTTCGCCTACGAACTGCTCGGCGCCGAGGGTGTTTGTGTGGTGCCGCTGAGCGGCTTCTCCAGTCCGGTCGACGGCTTTCGCATGACGCTGCTCGAAGAAGATGCGGCGTTGTTCGAGGAAACATGCCGCCGTATTCGACGGGGCGCAGAAGCGTTCTTCGTTCGCTGACCGCAGCAACGATTCAGCACAGACGGGGCGCAGAAGCGTTCTTCGTTCGCTGACCGCAGCAAGAGCGCGTGCTCGTTAGAGATCGATGACGAGGTGATCGATGAAGCCTGCTGGTTCGCCGAGTCGGTCGTAGCCCCGGGGGTTGCAGATCACTCTGGTCCGATGTCCACTGTGGTGCTCGGCGACATAGTCGTGGGCGCAGTGAAGGTGCCCGTGGATCCAGACGTCGGCGAGGTGGAGCAGGTCGTCATCGGCGTTGCAGAAGCTGGCGGTGCCGGGCCGCATGCCGTAGCGCGGATCGGCGGAGCGAGCGGAGGGGCCGCTGTGGGTGATGGCAATCGTCCGTCCGTCAAAGCTTTTCGCGAGCGTCTTCGCCAACCAGATCCGATGGGAGAGCGCGAGCTCTCGTACCTCTTCGGAATGAAGAGGACGTCCGTTCCATGCCGATCCCATATGGCGCAAATATCGCTCGCCGAACGTCATGCATTCATCGCGTCGATTCCGCCCCAGAAGGTCGAAATCCCACCATCGTGATGCGCCAACGAGTCGAAGCCGGCCGTGGTCGTCGGTGAGTTCGTGCACGGCGCAGTTCAGCAACGTAAAGCCGAGTTCACGGCATACATCGGCGAGTTCCTCGTCACCGTCGGCGAGGTCGGCACCGTCGTATTCGTGGTTTCCGGGCACGAAGACGACTGGTACCGGCCAACCGGACAAAAGGCGGAGCGAATCGGGAGAGTGGCCGACATCTCCAGCCACAATGGCGAGGGTGGCGCCGGGAGCCGGAGTTGGTCGGAAGGACCCGGCAAAGTCGAGGTGAAGATCGGAAAACACCTGGGCACGCATCACCAGAAAGACTGACAGGAGTTTCTGCCTTGGGGGAACAACCCACCATCCAACTGCGACTTCGGTACGACGCCTACGTTCTTCGCCGACGTTGCCCAGAGCAATGACGAGAACGGAGAACAGGTTCTCGCCGTAGATGCCGATAAACAGAACGTCGATTCCTGCCCCGTGGAGGCTTTTGCTGTGTTTTCTTCTCATGGAACCCGAACCGCCGAGCGTTTCTTCCTCCGAGCCGCCGTTGTTGGCATGGTCGCTTCCGCCGTACAATTCGGTCTGGTCACCCCGACTCCCAACGCCATCGCCGCGCCGCCGGCCGCCGGTTTCCTCACCATCACGGCGTTCCGAGACTATGACGCCAGCGGCGCCAAGAACGGCGGTGTTCCCGGTGAACCCGGACTCGGAGCCGTCAAGGCCGCGGCTGTTTGCGTCACGGGAGCCGGCACCGACGGAGTGGTCGGATCCGGTGACGATGTGCAGGCCACGGTTACCGGGGTCACGGCCGCCGACGGTTCATTGACGTTGGCCGTTCCCGGGTCGCCGTGCCGGGTCGAATTCGCCCCCGACACCACGATGGAAGCCGGCCTGAAGAGTGTGTTGCAACCGGGTGCGGCCGGAGCCAGCAGCGTGCAATTCGTCGATGCTGGCGCCACGCTGAGCGTCGGATTCAACGCGCCCACCGACTACTGCCAGGCCACGCCGAAGCTGGCCATGACCTGCTTCACGTTCGGAAACAACGTCACCGGTACCTACAACACAACTCCGAACATCCATGTGTTCGATGAAAATACATCGACGATCAGTAACGTGGCCGACGGCCGAGCTACCGCCGCTCAGATCGGCTCCACATGGGGCGTTGCGTACCAGCGCTCGTCGAAGACGGTCTTCGCCGCGGCCTACCTCAAAGGCCATACCGGCTACGGTCCGAACGGTCCGTGGGCGATCTACAAGGTCGATCCGGCCACCAACAGCAGCGGCTCGTTGTTCGTCGACCTCAACACGATCGGCGGTGGCGGGTCGGCGGATCCACACGCAGCAAACGACGCCGTCGGTGCCCCCGCCGACGCATGGGCCAAGGACTACGGAGCGATGGGCAAGGTCGGTCTCTACGGCCTTGGTGGCCTCGCCGTCGGCGACGACGACGCCACTCTCTGGACGGTGAACCTCGAAGCCAGGACACTCCTGAAAATGGCGATCGGGTCGGGAACAGCACCGACCGTGCCGGCCACCGTGACCACGTATGCCATCCCAACCGGCCAATGCACGGGTGCCGACGGGACGTCACGACCGTTTGCCGTGACGGCCAAGGACGGATCGATCTGGGTCGGCGGCGTCTGCGACGGGGTCGTCGGAGCCGGGGCCACGCCCGACGTTGCTCCCAAGGCATGGGTGCTGAAGTTCAACCCGGCAAGCGGCACCTTCGGGGCGACGCCAGCGCTGGCCTTTGACCTTGGGTACGAACGGGGATGTGCCGTCTACAACCCGCCCTGCAACAGCGGGAACTCGGCGAACTACGGACCGTGGCGGAACTCGTACAGCACGCTCTCCCTCGACGGGCCGAACTCCTTCCGGACCGAGATCAAGCAGCAGCCCATGCTTACGGGAATCAGTTTTGTCGACGGAGACATCGTCGTGGCGTTGCGGAACCGGGACATGCTCGGCTCTCGATCTCTTGACAATCCGGCCGACATAGCGAGCCAGCACTACAACTGGCCGGCCGGCGAGATTCTTCGTTCGTGCTCGACCGATGGCGTTGCCTGGCAGGTCGAATCGGCGGCGGCGGGAACGTGTCCGGGAAGCTTTGCCCGCGCCGCTGGCGTCGACACGAACTCTGGTCCGGGAGGTCGTGAGTTCTATATCGGCGACAGCCTGACCGGAATCCACAACGAGACCAGTGCCGGCGGCATCGCTCAGGTCCCGGGCCACGCCAACCTTCAGGCGTCACTCAACGACCCGGGCCGGTCGTGTAGCGGCGGCTTTGGGTCAATGAGCAACGCCAACGGCAGTCGTGCCGCTAGCGCCGAGCTCTACTACGACCTGGATTGCCCGGCCGGAGCTGCTCGCATGGGCAAGGCGAACGGGTTGGGTGACATCGAGGCATTGTGTGACGCGGCCCCGATCGAGCTGGGCAATCGCTTGTGGATCGACGTCGACGGCGACGGTATTCAGGACCCGGGCGAGCCGCCGTTGGTCGGCGTCGCCGTCGACCTCTACGACTCCGAAAACACCGAGATCGGTACTGCTGTCACCGGCACCGACGGCACCTACCTGTTTGGGGGCGTGTCCAACGCCAACCTCTCGGAGGGTTCGTCGATCGCCAAGGCCTCGACGTACAGCGTGCGCGTCGATCGTCCGGCGGACTTTGCCACGGGCGGGCCGGTGGCGGGCTTGTTGCTGACTACGGCTGACCAGGGTTCCAACGATCTGGCCGACTCCGATGCCGCACCCGTCGCCGACCCGGGTGGTTCGCCAGCCGGGACGTGGCCGGTCATTTCCACCACCACCGGGGGAGCGGGGTCCAACAACCACACCCTTGATTTCGGGTTCTTCCCGAAGTACGCCATCGGAAACCGGGTGTTCGCCGACACCAACAACTCCGGGGCGATGGACAGTAGCGAGACGGGAATCGACGGCGTGGCCGTCGAGCTCTATGCCGCCGACTCCTCGGGCGCTCCGACCGGAGCGGCATTGCGAACCGACACGACCAGTGGCGGAGGGTTCTACCGCTTCGACGGTCTTACCGGTGGCCGCTACGTGGTCGTTCTTAAGGCGTCGAACTTCGCCACCGGCCAGCCGTTAGTCGGCAAGGGCTCGTCGACGGGAGGAGGTCAAGAGGCCAGTCCTGATACCGACGGCGACCTGAACGACAACGGTCTTGACACTCCTCTCGCCGCCGGCTCGGTCAGTCCGGGCGGCATCGCTTCGGGGGTGATCACCCTCGGCCCCAAGGTGACGTTGCTCGGCGGGGAACCAATGCTCGAGACGCAGGTGCAAGGTTCTCGGCCGTCGACCACCGCGGACGGCCGAGAGAACCTCACCGTCGACTTCGGCTTCTACCCCCTGCCCGTGGCCACCACCACCACCACGACCACGACGACAACTCCTGCTTCGACGGCGACCACAACCGTCGCTCCGACGCCTTCCATCGTCGTCGGCCCGTCGATCGTCCCGGCCTCCACGACGACCACGACGCTGGCCGTTCCGCAACCGGCGGCGTCACCCACGCCCAGCACCTCGCCGGTGGCGCCAGGGGTCATTCCCACGATCCCGTCGCCCGCCAGCCTCGCCCCAGCCCCGCCGCCCTGCGGCGTGCTGTCCGGGAGCGTCTACATCGACGCCAACGGCAACAGCGTCCGTGATGGCGCTGAGCGCGGGGTCAAGGGTGGCACGGTGGCCGTCGTTTCCTCCGCCGGGGCCACGGTCACCGTTCCGACCGACGTGTTCGGTCGCTACGAGACGGCCTGCCTCGACGCCGG
>JANLQX010000306.1:0-20188 GCA_031368095.1 Actinomycetes bacterium
TCTACGAATCGAAGTACCGCCGTCTCCAGGGTGGTCTGTACGCCTACCGTTCCGACTCTGTGACCCCAAAGTGTGACGGATCGAGGTATCCGTACATTCTCATCAGGGAGAACGCGTTCTACTGCCCGGGTGACGACCTCATTGCGTGGGATGACGAAGGCCTCTTTCCGCGCCTGGCCAAGAAGCACGGCGAGCTCCTGCTCGGCATTGTCCTCGCTCACGAATGGGGTCACGCGATCCAGTACCGCGCCGGTCTCACCGACGAGCTCGACACCATCAATGCCGAACAGCAGGCGGACTGTTTCGCCGGGGCTTGGCTGGCCGACCTGGACCCCAAGGAACCCTCCGAAGCGAAGTTGGCCGCGCTCCGCGACAAGGGCCTCGACGACGTGCTTTCGGGATTCGTCGAATTCCGCGACTACGTCGGCTTGGATCAGCGATTTGCCGGGTCACATGGCACCGCCTTTGATCGCATTCGGGCCTTCCAAGATGGGTACGAGTTGGGTCCGAAGCAATGTGTGACCTACGCCGATGAACTGCCTCCGCTGGTGGGATTCGCCTTCCGTAGTCTGAAAGAGCGATTTCGAGGCGGCAACCTGCCCTTCGCCGAACTGATTCCGCAAGTCGTGTCCTCGCTCGTTGCTTCCAATGTGGCGCGCCCCGGCATCGCCATCGTCGATCGAACTACCGCGGCAGGAAAGAAGGCATGCAGCCGTCCTCTCCGTTTTGTCGGGTCACTCGCCAAGTCGGTCAGCGGTTGCCTCGATGGGGCGGGGTCGGTGCGATTCGATCGCCGAGGTCTGCAGCGCTGGTACGACCGCTTCGGCGACTTCGCGCCGGCCACCGTCCTCGCCCTCGCCTGGACCTCGGTGTCCCTGGCCATCGACGACGGCGCGACGGTGGGGGCGGCCTCCACGAACGACTCGTTCGTGGCCGACTGTCTCGCCGGGAGTTGGGCTTCGGGTCTGGTCGACTTCGAAACGCCGGAGAACTCGCAGCTCTCACCCGGCGATCTCGATGAAGCGGCGCAGACCATGCTCGCCCTCGCGGGCGACGATCCGCAGCCGGGACGGGGCTTCGACCGTGTGCGAGCGTTTCGTATCGGCATCCTCGGTGGGGACTGCAAAACGAAGGCCCCGTAGTTCCGTCTAGGGAAGTTTTTTCGCCCGGCTGGGCGCGACTCGAGGCGGCTCGTTGGGCATCTTCGGATACACCGGCGGCCATGGAGCGTCGCCGAGTCCGTCGGCCAGGTCACGGGCGGACCATTCGAGGAGGGTCTCGATCGATTGCGGATCGTCGTTCATCGTCAGCCAGGCATCGCCTCGCTCGAGGAGGAGGGGCGGAACGGTCTCGATGGTGAGCTCGTCGGGCGATACGCCAACCAAATCAGCCCAAGTCACGGGGGTCGAAACCTGTCCGCCGACGCGCGGTCGCGCCGCCCAGGCGCCGAACACCGTTTTGTGCGGCGCGTTCTGGTTGAAGTCGACGAAGACCCGGGTACCGCGTTCTTCCTTCCACCACGCCGCCGTACACAATTCGGGTCGACGGCGTTCGAGCTCGCGGGCCAACGCTACCGCCGCCGCCCGGACCGCATAGGAATCGACGTGTTCACGAACGCGGACGTAGACATGCAGACCGCGACTCCCGGTGGTCTTTACGTAGCTGGTGATCCCGAGTTCGCCAAGCAGGTCGCGGGTGACGAAGGCGGCCTCGCGTACCATGTCGAACGTGACGCCGGGGGACGGGTCCAGATCGATGCGAAGTTCATCAGTGTGCTGAGGATCCCGTGCGAGGAACGGCCACGGATGAAATCCGAGACAACCAAGGTTCACGGCATAGACGACGTGCGCCATGTCGGCGAGGACGAGTGCATCCGACGGCGTTCCGTTGACCGTAGAAACTTCCGTCGTCACGAGCCACTCGGGACCCACGGGTACCCGCTTTTGGTAAAAGCTTTTGCCACTGGCGCCATCGGGATAGCGCTCCATCGTGATGGGTCGACCTTGCACGGTTCGCATCAGCGGTTCAGCCACCGAGAGGTAGTAGCGGACCAGATCGAGCTTCGTCGCCTTGATGGCCGAGAAGAAGATCTTGTCGGGGTTACTCACGCGCACCGCGCGTCCGTCCACCTCGATGTCGACGGCATCAATCCCCATACCCTGTGAAGTCAACCACTTGCCTGCGGCTGCGGCCGGACTACGGTCGATGTGAGTGAGTACTCCGCTTCGTACCAGCGTCAATTTGATGCCGGAAGCCCCGATCGCCGACATTGTTGCGCTGGCCGTGCTGGCTGAGCGCCTGGGATACGACCGTTGTTGGGTCTACGACGAGGGATTGGCGACCCGCGACGTCTATGTCACGATGACGGCGATTGCGGCTGCGACCAGCCGCATGGAGATCGGGCCGGGGATCACCAACGCCTACACCCGTCACCCGGCCACGACGGCGGCCGCCATTGCTTCCCTGGACGAGTTCTCCGGCGGGCGCGCCTTCGTGGGTATCGGGGCGGGCGGAAGCCTCACCCTCGGCCCACTCGGAGTTGATCGAAGTCGGCCGCTGAGTGCCGTTCGCGAGCTCATCACGATGTGCCGGAGTTTGTTCCTCGGTGCGCCGGTCACGGCGTCAACGTCGATCGGAAATCTGATGAATGCCAGCCTGCACTTTGCCCGACCTGATTTGCCGATCTGGTTGGCCGGGCGCGGTCCGAAGATGCTGGCGCTGGGCGGCGAGCTGGCCGACGGAGTGATGCTCGACTTCCTTCACCGCGACGGCATTGCCGATGCGATTGCGCTCGTACATGCCGGTGCGGCTCGAACGCAGAATGCGCCGAGGATCTGCTATTCGACTCTCGTTGTCACCGACCGTGATTCTCTCGATATGGTACGTCCACATATGACTTATCGCCTCGTCGATTCCCAGCCGGAGGTGCGGGCCAGAATCGGCATGAACGACGATGACCGCGAGGCTATTCGCGCCGCCATGTCCGGCGGTCTGGCCGCCGCCGGGCGACTGGTGAAGGACGAATGGGTTCTGCCCTTCGTGATCGCCGGTTCGACCGACCAGTGCGTCCACCAGATCAGCGATCTTTATGAAGTGCACGGCATATCGGAGTTCATGCTCCCCGTGCTCGATCTGCCCAACGCCGCCGACTACATGACGCGCGTGGCCAAGGTGCTCGACGCGGTCCGGGCATGACTGCAGGTTTTGATCGGCCGGTGCTCACCGTTCCCGCCGCCACGGTGTTTGCCGATCTTGATTTGCGATTGGGTGAGCAGGCGCCGATGCCGGCGCTCATCGAACCGGCGGCGATGCCAACGGTCACGGATCCGGTCGACGAGTCCCTGGTGCCGATCATCCATCGCCGTATCCGTACGCTGTCGAACTACTGGCACGCCGGCTGGAGTCGAGCTCTTCCGACCACGCTCATGCGCGCCGGCGCGTTCGAGCGTCTTGGCGCAGTTGCCGACTCGCTACCCAATCGCTTCGGCCTGGCGGTCTTCGACGCATGGCGTCCACTCGACCTCCAGGCCGAACTCTTCGCCGCCGCCTACGCCGACCACACTCTTCCGCCCGGATTCGTGTCCGATCCGAATCCCGATCCTCTGACCCCGCCGCCTCACCTGACCGGCGGCACCGTCGACGTGACGCTCACCGTCGACGGGATCGCGCTGGCCCCGGCGTCAGGATTTGATGACTTCACCGACGGGGCTCATGCCGACGCTCTGGAAAGGCAGGCGGAGCTGGCGATCGATCGCGACGTTCGACGAATGCTTTATTGGCATATGCGAGCGGCTGGGTTCGTTGTGCTTCAGCAGGAATGGTGGCACTTCGAATTCGGGACGAGGCGTTGGGCGGCGATTACCAACGCACCCCCGCGGTACGGGCCGGCATCCGCCACGCAGTGAGTTGCTATGCGCACCGATGATCTCGTCGGCCTGATCGATCGGTACCTTGATGCCGCTCCCCGCTCTTCGTCGGATGAGGTTCGCATCGGTCCGTTCTCCGTCTTCATCACGCGGGGGCCGTGGGGCTACTACGCCCGTCCGTCGCTTCCAGTGGCGGCGCGGTTTTCCGCCGACGAGATCGAGGCGGTGTCCATCGCTCAACGGGCGCGAGCGCAGTCGGTGGCACTTGAGTGGCTTGTTGACACGGCGCCAGGAGTCGGCCCGGCGTGTGCGGCCGCCGGACTCGTCGTCACCGAGCGACCCCTGCTGGCGTGCGATCCCCGGGTCGTCGACCGGGTGGCTTCGCCGTGGGCGGACACGGTGACGATCCTTGACGCATCGTCTTCGGACCTTGCCGACCATCGTCGGGTCGCCAACGTGGCGTTCTCTCACGGCGGAACGTCAATCGGTAGCGCCGGCCCGACTGAACGAGACGCCATCGCCGACGATCCGGACGCAGTGGCATGGACGCGAGCGCGCCTTGAGTCCGGGCAACTTATCGCCGTCGCGGCCTGCGACCAGGCCCACGGGATCGTCGCCGTGGGGTCGGCGATCCCCGCCGCCATTGACGGAATGACGATCGCCGAACTGGTCGGCATTGCCGTCCTTCCGACCCACCGTCGACGCGGGATCGCCGACGCCGTCACACGCGCCTTGGCCGGCGCCTGCGCTGATGTCGGAGCTGAGGTGGTGCTTCTGAGCGCCGCTGACGCGGCGGCGGCCCGGGTCTACGAACGGGTCGGGTTCCGTCGAGCGGCGACGTTCGCCGAGGCCGCACTGCCCGCTACGTAGCGGGACGAGCCGAGCGTTAGGCCCGACGGTTCTCCGACCACGACTTGCCCTTTTCCACGTCGACGTCGTGCGGGAGGCCGAGAGCACGCTCGGCGACGATGTTGCGCTGTACGGCCCACGTGCCACCGCCGATCGTGAGAGCGGGCGCAAAGAGGTAGCCGTAGTGCCACACCGGCTCGACGTCGGGATACAGCGACCGAGCAAAATTGACTTCCGTGGGCGCGCCACCGGAAGCCATGGGAAGGGCGCCGGCCGGACCTGAACCCGACAGCATGCCGTGGGCCCCGACAAGTTCCTTGGCCGTCTCCATCACGTGTTGACCGTGCTCGTCGGCAAGAAGCTTCTGCACACTCGCCTCAGCCCCCGGCTCGCGTCCCTGGAGCGCAGAAGTAAGCGTACGTAGCCTCATCAGGCGTAGGGTCTCGGCCTCGATGTAGAGGGCGGCAAGGCGATCCCGCAGGACCGGATCAGTTACCCCGCCCTGTTTGCGAACGAGCTCCAACAGGTCGTAGGCGCTCGGCCCGGTGCCCCACAGCGATCCAGCGCCCGATAGCGAAACCCGTTCGTTGCCGAGTGTGACTTTGGCCAGTCGCCATCCGTCGCCCTCTTCGCCGATCCGGTACTCCGCCGGCAGCCGAACATCGTCGAAGAAGACCTGATTGAACGAGTGCGCGGTGGTCATGTCGATGATCGGCGTGAGCGTCATGCCAGGCAGGTTCATCGGGCAGACGAAGTACGAGACCCCGCGATGTTTGGAGACGTCCGGATTCGTACGCGCGATGAGGATCCCAAATTTTGCGTGGTGTCCTCCCGAAGTCCAGATCTTGGAGCCGTTGACGATGTAGTCATCGCCGTCTCGGATCGCGCGGGTGGCCAGGGAGGCGAGATCCGATCCGGAATCCGGTTCGGAAAAGAGCTGGCAGTAGAACTCCTCCCCGGAGAGGATTCCTGGGAGAAAGCGTTGCTTCTGTTCGTCGGTTCCGCCGTAGAGAATCGTCGGCCCACCCCACCCGATACCGATGGCATTGCTTGGGCGACGAACCTCGGCCCAGCGCAGCTCTTCGTCGATGATCAGCTGGTGCTCGGGGTCGGCGCCGAGGCCGTAGGGAATCGGCCAGTGGGGCGCGACATACCCCGCGTCGGCGAGTTGGCGGCCCGTTGGCTTGGGGTTCGCCGCCAACCAGGACCTGATGTCGGTTCGCCTGGAGTCGTCGTCGGCCGGAAGGTCAAAATCCATGGTTGGACCCTACCGTCCGTCAGGAAAATGGACTCCGGCAACGTCCTCAACCGAGGTTGCGTTGAAACAGCGCATGCAGCCGCTCCCAGTGACGCTCGGCGGCGGGCTTGTCGTAGATCGCTCCACGGGTCGGGAAGGCAAAGCCGTGATGTACTCCGGGATACCACTCGACCCGAGCGTTCGTCCCCGCTGCCGCGAGGTGTGCGGTGAGCCCGTCGACCATTTCCTTCGGCGCGTAGTCGTCGAACTCGGCGCAGGCGAAATACAGCTCGCCCTTGACCTGGGCGGCGAGGGGGGCAGGGGAGTTGTCGCCGAAGAGGCGCACGCCGTAGAGCGATGCGGCCGCCTTGATCCGGTCCGGGAACATCGCCGCCATGGCAAAAGAGAACGGGCCGCTCATGCAGTAACCCATGCACCCCACGCGCGATGCATCGGCGGCCGGGTCGGCGTCGGCGTGGGCGAACAGCGCCTCCGTGTCGCTCGCCACCATTGCGTCGGTCAGCCCGTGCATCAAGGTAAACATCGCTTCACGAGTCATCGCTGGATCGCCCGAGAAGATGTTGAACTCCCGAGTGGCCCGGTAGTAGAGGTTCGGCAGAATGACGTAGTACCCGGCAGTGGCCAGGCGGCGGGCCATGTCGTGGAGCTCCTCCCGCTTGCCGGGAGCGTCCATATAGAAGAACACGACCGGGTGGGGGCCACCTTCTTCCGGATGGGTGATGAACGTATTCATCGCTCCGCTTGTGGTGGCGATATCCAGATGGTGCTCGATCATGATTCTCCCGGGTGATGACAACGTGGTCGCGAGGCGCTGGCGTCACGATAACAATCAGGTGGTGGATTCCTCATCGTCGCTCGCTATCGTCGGTCGTATCGCGATCGGCGCCGGTGGCCTGATGTTGGCCGCATCGACGTTCCTTTCGGCCATCAAACTCGTGGTTGTCCCGAGGGGAACCTCGCAGCGAATCACCCGGTTGGTCTTCACTCTGGTGCGCGGGGTGATGCGGGTGTACGCCCGTGAGGGACTGCCCTGGAGCAAACGCGATCAGCGACTCGCCTTTTACGCCCCCGTCGCTCTCGTTCTCCTGCCGATGATGTGGGTGACGCTGATCATCATCGGATTTGCCGGTGTCCACTGGGCGCTCGATCCCAGTTCGTGGCCCGACGCGCTCTACGTGAGTGGATCGTCCATGCTCACGCTCGGCGTGATGTTCCGACGCAACGGTCCGGCGGCGATCTTCTCGTTCACCCAAGCCGCCGTCGGGCTCATCGTGGTCGCGCTCCTGATCTCGTATCTCCCGGCCATCTATGCCGCTTTCTCCAAGCGCGAGGTGCTCGTCGGACTCCTCGAGTCGCGGGCTGGCACGCCGCCCTCTCCGGTCACAATGCTGGTGCGGTTCAACATGGTGGGAGGAATCGACGAGCTGGAACCGTTCTTCAGCCGTTGGGAGGACTGGTTCGTCGAAGTGGAGGAGAGTCACACGAACTTTGCCGCGCTGAACTTCTTCCGGTCGCCGCGTCCCGACCGATCATGGATCACGGCGGCCGGCTGTGTGCTCGACACGGCGGCACTGTCGCTCAGCGTGTTGGACCGCAAACGTTCGGCCGAGGCCGCACTTTGTCTGCGCGCTGGCTTTTTGTCGCTTCGTCGAATCGCCGACTACTTCATGATTCCGCACAACGACGATCCGAAGCCGACCGATCCGATCAGCATCGCTCGACGCGAATTCGATTTGATGTACTTCGAACTTGAGGCCGCCGGTCTGCCCCTCAAACCCGACCACGACAAGGCGTGGGCCGACTTCTGCGGATGGCGGGTCAACTACGACACCACCCTTGTTCGTTTGGCCACCGTCGTCGTGGCTCCGCCGGCGCACTGGTCGTCGGATCGCCAGGTAGAAAAATTCACCCCGAAACTCCTTCGTACTCGGCGTCGAGTTCGTGTGCACGGCGAACGCCAACTTGCATTCCGCTCGGGAACCGCTGAGCTCGCGGCCGCCGGTCGTCCGCCGGAGATACCGCTGGACTCCACCGTCAATTCGGTTCGCTGACCGGTCGGCCGTGCGGCGCAACCCTGAGGGCGGGGTCAGGGTCGATCAGGGTTTGCTGGGGGTCGCGCACGCGCGACTTTTGGGGACATCCCCGGTTCGCTCCGCGACGCGCGGTCCGCACGATGGATCCCATGATCGTCAGACTCGCTCAGTCCTGTTTCCGTCATCGCTGGCGCACGCTCGCCCTCTGGATCGTGGGCCTCGTCGCCGTGATCGGCTTGAGTTCAGCATTCGGCGGAACGTTTTCCGGCGGCGGTCGCCTCGCGGGAACGGACTCGGATCGCGCCTATCGCCTTCTTGACGAAAAGATGCCCTCGACCGATGTCGATCGCGAAACCATGGTGTTCGCCGCGGCCCCAGGAGCTCGCCTCGACGCCCAGAGCGAGGCGATCTCCTCGTTCGTTCGACGCCTCGACACCATCGCCTTCGTCGACCGCCCGTCATCACCGTTCGACGCAGGGTCGCTGATCTCTTCCGATGGTCGCATCGGTCAGGGTTCGTTCGAGTTCACCGGAACGGTCGATGACCAACAGCGCACGGTGGACGCCGTTCTGGCCGCCGCGAAGTCGTTCAACTCTGACGCCGTTCGGGTCGAGTTTGCCAGCGGAGCCTTCAGTGAAGGCGGCCTGAACGGCAGCGGTGAACTCATCGGCATCGCCGCCGCCGTGGTGATCTTGTTGCTCGCCTTCGGGTCGATCATCGCCATGGGCGTGCCGATCGTGACGGCACTGGTCGGTGTCGGAATCGGCACCACTTCCCTCGGTCTTTGGGCCCGCGTCGTGAACACTCCGGAGTTCACCACCCAGGTGGCGGTGATGGTGGGCCTCGGCGTCGGCATTGACTACGCGCTCTTCATCATCACCCGCTACCGGCATGCGCTGGCGCTCGGTGCGGCGCCCGAGGATGCACTCGATGAAGCGATCGGAACGGCTGGACGTGCCGTCGTCTTTGCCGGCTCGATCGTGATGGTCTCGCTGCTCGGCATGATCCTCATCGGTCTGCCGTTCCTTCGAGGCTTGGCGCTCGGAACCGCTTCCACCGTGCTCGTGGCCGTGCTGGCCGCGATCACGCTGCTTCCGGCGCTGCTCTCCTTGCTTGGTCGTCGTGTTGGAGCGAGGGCCAAGCGGGCGGCGTCGTCGGAGAAGGAGACCCTGTGGCATCGGTGGGGTCGGTTGGTCCAGCGTCGCGCCGCGTTGTTCGCCGTCGCCGGGACGGCACTGCTGAGCGCGCTGGTTTTGCCGGTTGGGTGGATGCACCTGGCCTCGGCCGACCATGGGAATGATGCCAAGGGCTCGACCACCCGTGAGGCCTATGACCTCATCTCCTCGGGCTTCGGCCGGGGCGTGAACGGACCACTGATCATCGCCGCGGCGACCCCTGACGCCGCCTCACGCAACGCCCTGGTGGCGCTGGAGAAGAACCTGGTGACGACAGAAGGCGTGGCCATCGTGCTCGGTGTTGCCCCGAATGCCGACAACACCGCCTCCGCCATCACGATCATTCCGACCACCGGCCCGCAAGACCGGTCGACGGCGAGCCTGGTGCACCGACTGCGCAACGATGTGATCCCGTTGGCATCTCGCGGCAACAACCTGGAAGCCCACGTTGGCGGGCAGACGGCGTCGGACATCGACTTTGCTCAGATCATGAGCTCACGGCTTCCGATCTTCATGGGTTCCGTTCTTGCGTTCAGTTTTTTGCTCCTCATGCTGGTGTTCGGCTCGCTGCTCGTGCCGCTCAAGGCGGTCATCCTCAACCTGCTGTCGATCGGCGCGGCCTACGGCGCCATGGTCGCGGTGTTCCAGTGGGGCTGGTTCGGTTCGCTCTTGGGAGTCACCGGCGGCGCGCCGATCGAACCGTGGGCGCCCATGATGCTCTTTGCCATCGTCTTCGGTCTGTCCATGGATTACGAGGTCTTCCTGCTCACCGCGATCAAGGAACGCTTCGATCACACCGGTGACAACAGCGAGGCCGTCACGTCCGGATTGGCGTCCACCGCTCGGGTCATCACCGCGGCGGCGGCCATCATGGTGATGGTGTTCGGCGGCTTCCTCACCAACGGTGACCGATCTATCAAGATGATCGGATTCGGACTCGCGGCCGCCGTGCTGATCGATGCCACCGTGGTGCGCATGCTTCTCGTCCCGGCCACCATGGAATTGCTGGGAGCGCGAAACTGGTGGATGCCAAGGTGGCTTTGTCGAGTCTTGCCGAAGGTTTCGCTGGAGTCCGGTCATCGACGGGCGATGCCAGATCTACAGCGCGCTTAGTTATTGCGGAAGGCGCCGGCGCCGCTCATCAGGCCCTTTCGCCAACGCTTCGGCGTGAGGGCGATTCCCCGGGCATAGTCCTCGAAGAGCCACCTTGCGAAGTTTCGCCGGGTCCAGTCGGTTGAGCCGGAAATCGCCACCGCACCATTGGCCACTGCTTTGGATCGCATCATGCGCTCGAGGGCGGTGGCCATGCGGTGATCCGGGGCCAGATGCGAATGCAGCTCCTTCTCGTAAACGATGGCGGTCTCCGCAAAGCTCTGTGTACGTAGGATTGCGTCAGCAGCCATGGTTCCGGTCTGCAATGCCTGGCCGATTCCTTCGCCGGTGAGCACATCGCAGGCCCGCACCGCGTCTCCGACAAAGAGTACGCGTCCGATGGCGGCGGCGGCGTCGGTCGGGGCACACGGAATGGGCCACGCCTTCGGGGAGCCTTCGAAGACCGGCTCGCGCCCGAGGACCTCGCGTAGGTAGGGGCGAGCGCACAGGTCGGCCCAAAGCCCCTTCATCTCCCTGGTCTTCAGCCCGGGCCGACGTTCGACCCCGAAACCGAGATTGACCCGACCGTCGGCGAGCGGAAAGCACCAGAGGTAGCCGGGGACAAGGTCGGCGTCGAACCACACACACAGGTCCTTTGACGCTTCGGTGTGGACGTTGCTCACGTACTGGCGGTACCCGTGCCACTCACCGAGATAGGGGGTCTTGGTTCGAGAGGGTCCGTCGAGGAACTTGCGGGTGGGTGACCACATGCCGTCGGCGGCAATGACTCGCTCGGCCACGAGTGTGGTGGCGCCATCGGCGGTGTCGACGGTGAGGTGCACCCCATCGGGCCTTTGCTCCAGCCCGGTCAGTGTGGTCGCTTCGTGGACCTTGGCTCCGGCGTCGACCGCCAGCCGCACGAGGGCCGCGTCGAGCTCCATGCGGGTCGCCACCGCGGCAAAGTGGCCCATGCCCCGGGGAAGGGGAAAGAGACGCTGACGGCCGTTGGGCGGGGTGATCCGAACATCGTCGACCCAGGTCCAGCTCGGGATGGTCGACGGATCGAGACCGAGCGCGTCGAGACGACGCAGCGCGCCGGTGGTCAGACCGTCGCCACAGCATTTGTCCCGGGGAAAGGTGGCCTTGTCAATCATCGTCACCTGGCGTCCGGCCCGCGCCAGGGCGATTGCGGCCGCTGACCCGCCGGGCCCCGACCCGATGATGGCGACGGCGGTGGTGGACGGCAACGGCACGTCTATCGACGGTACTGCCGGACGTTCGTCTGTGGTCAACGGATCCTCAACCTGGTCGCCGTGTGTGCCGAAGTGATTTCCGTGGTGTCGCCCCAACGTCGAAACGCGTCTGCCCGGCTGCGCCCGGAGCGGCCCACTGCGGCCTACGTTCGCGACCGCCTTCGCGTGGCCGAGGACGAACTCGTCCCGAGCTCGCTTCCCCGCCTCACGCTGGTTGTCCCGATGTTCGACGAGGCGGCCCGCATCGAGGGGTCCCTGCAGGCGCTGGCCGAGGCCGGCCTCGATGCCATCCGGCTCGTTCTCGTCGACGACGGCTCTTCCGATGCGACGGTTGCCGTGGCGCAGTCCTGTATCGCCCGACTCGGTTTGACCGACGCCTCGGTGTTGGCGCTGCCCGCCAATGCGGGCAAGGGCGCCGCCGTTCGCGCCGGCGTCCTGTCGGCCACCACGCCCTACGTCGGCTTCGTCGACGCCGACCTCTCGCTCGATCCGCTGGAGATCCGTCGGGCGCTCAACCGGTTGCATCTGACGAAGGGCGACATGGTGGTCGGGGAACGTCTCGTGGACCCTTCGGTCCAACCGCGGGTGCGCCGGGCGGCGTCGGTGGTCTTTCGACGGGTCACGGACCTCCTCGCGCCCACCGGTGTGCGCGACCCGCAGTGCGCGCTGAAGATCTTCCGGGCCGACGTGGCCACGGCGCTCTTCGGAGCGCTCGAGACCGACGGCTTTGCCTTCGACGTGGAGGTCCTCTTGCGAGCCCGCCGAGCGGGGTACCTCGTCGATGAGATGGCGATTCGCTGGACGCACCAGCCCGGCTCCAAGGTCGATCCCGTCCGAGAATCGCTCCGCATGCTCGGTCAGGTCCGCCGCATCGGCCGCCGGGTCAAGCCCTAACTGCTCCTCCGTCGCGAGTTTGCGCGCCGGTGCTCGCTGAGCGAGCGGTGGTGATCAAACTCGTCAGTGGCGGACGAGGAGAACGGCGAGACGGTCTTCGTAGGCGACCTTCCAGAGGGTCGTCTGTGCGCGTAGCTTTCTCACGAGCGGTGCATTCGGCCGGCCGAGCACCGACTTCACCTTGGCATCGGCGACGTGGTTCTCCCAGCCGGGCTGGGCATTCCACGTGGCGACGTAGCGATCGACGAACGTGTCGCCGTACATATCCGGACGGCCGTCGATGCCGACCGGCTGGTCGAGGCGCCAAATCAGGTATCCGCCCCAGTCGTACTGGTTGAACAGGTTCGTCGTCGGATGCGCCGCAAGATACGTGGCGGCGGCGGCCGGGAACTCCGTGGCTTGGGCGTCGGCGTTGGCCTGTGGGGTGAACGCGACGATGCCGATGGCGGCAATGGCCACAGAGCCGATCAGTGCTCCCATCGGCAGGACGGTGGCGAATGCACTCTTTCCTGGGGCGACGGGTCGTTGTGACCGGGCCGACACCGAGGCTTGAGTGAGAGCAGCGGCGAGAAAGGGTGCGGCGAAGAACGAGAACTGGGTGATGTTGCGCACGGACTGCACGCCAAGTGCGGCATAGATCGCCATGCCGACGACGGCGTATACGGGCATCGTTCGACGCTGCGTCCACGCCACCATCGCACCGACTGCGACGAGCGCAAAGAATGGCCACCACTGCAACCGGCTGAACGTCGGCGAGAACCATTCCTCGATATAGCGCGTCGACGCGTTGTCGCCCAGGTACGAGAACGGGTAAAGGAATCCTTCGACGCCGTTCGGATTGGCGAGCGAAACCGCCACCGTGGCGATGAGCGACCCGACGCTCCACATCAGCAACGAGGCGTTGACGGTGGACGTATTTTCGCGGCGCGTCGTCCATAGACGACGAAGGACAACCTCGCCGACGAGACCACCGACGAAGAGCAGCAGCATCGAGATGCCGAACATGTAGCCGCCGTGCATGTTGCACCACACGAGCATGATCGGGGCGCACCAGATCAGCGCCCGTGGTCGTCCCAGCCACGCCTGCACCAAGAGGTCAGCCAAAATCGCTCCGAACAACAGCGAGAGCATCTGCGGACGCGCTCCCCAGGTGTGCAGACACGACAGGGCGGCGACTCCGGTGACGACGTTGGTCCAGGCGTTGCTGGCCCCAAGGCGTCGACACGTGCGAGCCACGATGGCCCACGACGCGGTGATGACCACGACGGCGTACAGGACCAACGCAGGCCAGCCACCGAGGCGATGGAGGGCACCGAAGATGATCTCGGTGAGCCATTCGTGGGCGATCCATTTCCGTCCTGGCGCCGTCCACGAAAACGGGTCGGCCTTGGGAATGCGGTGGTACTTCAGCATCCATTCACCGGCCGCGACGTGCCAGAAGACGTCAGGGTCGACCACAGGTGTGGCAGCACTCGCGGCAATGGCGGTGAGCGTCAGCGTTGTCCCGGCTGTTGCCGGGGTCACGCGGCTCAACCAGCGCGGGGGAGCGGCTGCCGCAGGAGCAGCGACGCGGGAGGTGGAACTCACGGGTTGAACATCGGTTCACCGCCGGGCGAACTTGATCGTCCGATCCAACGGATGCGACCGACCACGAAGTCGGTCCCTCCTGAACGAGAAGGAGGGACCTTGTTCCCTTGGTATCGGTCACCGCTCTCCGCACGCTGACTGGGAAGTACATTTTGGTAGGTGACTCGCCGAACGCTCGTCATCGCTGGAATGCCCACTACCTAGTCGGAGGTCGTCGTGCGTTGTAGTTCCTGGAAAGTCTTTGCCGTTGTTGCCGTGTTGGGGGGGGGCGATAGCGATTCCGTCGCGCTTTGCCTCGGCCGAAGGTGATCCACCCACCGCGAAGGACTCGGCGGTCACCGAACCATCGCAGTCAGCGATTGATCTTCAGAGGTCGATGAGGTCGGACATCGGGTTACGGAGTGACGAGCAGTCGGTGAGGACTGCCTTCGCCAAAGCAACGACCACGATGGACAAGAACGGTGTCCCGAAGTTCACCGACCGAGCGGGGGTGTTGTTGACCCCCGCGGAAGCGCTCACGTTTGACGCGTATTTCGATGCCGTCGTTGCCATCGAGAGTCGAAGCGACGAATTCATGGCGAGGGTCGGAGACCGGGCCACGTGGTTTCGCGTCAACAACAAGATCAACGATCCCGCGCTCCGAGTCGGCGTGACGCGTGATGCCACCGCCGCGGACCGCGAGGTGGTGAAGTCCTTCGCTCCCCGAGGTTGGCGGATCGAGTTCTGGGACGCCCAAGTGGGTGTCAATCAGGTGAAGAAGATGTACGACCGGGTCTACGACGGGGCCGAACGAAAGAAGATCTCGTCGTCGGTCGCAGACCTCGGAATTGAGGTAACGGGCGCGGTCTACCGTCCGTATGAGGATTCGATCGAGATTCTTTTGAGTAAACAGCCGGGCGACGGGGCGGCGATCACCGCGCGTCTGCGAACAGCGGGGTTGGTTCCGGGAACCTTGAGCAAGCAGGCTGATCTAGTACCCGCCGCCGGGCGAACAGCGTCGGCGGCTGGGGCGAAGGCCGGGGTCCGACTCGGCGGCGCCACCGGGTGCACATCGAACATGATCCTGCAGGACACCACCAACAACCGATGGACCATGCTCGTCGCCGGGCACTGCATTGCCGCGGGAACCCGTGGAACAGCACAGGACGTAACCCACGACGGTGTGAAGATCGGTAGTTACCGGGCCAACTCAGCATTTGAAACGCCAAATACGGACACGGTCACACCCATTGTGGACACCGCCCTTATCGACCTCGACCCGGGTGAGCAGACCGGGCTCTTGATGACCGTCGCGGTACCGATTGACTCTAATCCGGAGCTCCGAGGCCAGAACGGGATGGAATATGTGACCGGCTGGGGAGCGCCCACCGAGTACATGGGCGAGATGATGTGTATGGAGGGAGCGTCATCAATTCGTGACGAATCGCCCTACGTGAACGCCTCGGCATATCGAGGCAAGATGCAAACGGTGTGCGGGAGCGAAGACGGGGTGAATCAAAACCTCAACAAGGTGAGGTGGTGGGGCAATGGATTCGCCGCCGGTCAGGGTTGGGGCGAAGTCTCGTGCACAGGTGACAGCGGGGGCTATCTCCGCCGCCCCGGGCAGAGCGTTGCCCTCGGGATCCTGTCTCGAACTCCGGATGACCGCCCCGATCTCGTCACCAACTATCAACCTCTTATCAGGGTTTGCGGGCTTGCGGGGTATTTCTTTTCGCCGTTCAAGGCCGTCCAGCTTTACGCGAATCAAACGCCGTCGATAACCTTAAACGCCGTCGACGGGCTGGCGATGGTGAAATCGATACGGAACGTCGACACCGGGAAATGTCTGGGTCGCCCGAGTGGGAGTCACTATCCCGGGGTCGCCATTGTCCAAGAAGACTGTCCAGCGGAGTGGCGAATTTTACCGATGCAGCAAATCAGGTGGGAAGGGAACATTCCCTATGGCGACGAGGTGTACATGATCGAGCACTGGGGCATCTGCCTCAACGGCGTCAACTCCACAACGGTCAATCAGAACGGCTGTCCTGGTGGACCAGGCTCATTTCCGACTGCCTTCGAGATGCAATGGCGGTTGCAGAAATCCACGAATGGCTCGTTCACCATTCGGTCGCAGTATTTTTCAGCGAACCTCAACGGCAGCGGTTCGACTGCAGTTGTCCTCGGCCCGAACGGATCTGCATCGCGCTGGCGGCTCGGATGACTCGAACCAGAATCATCCGTTTCCTCGCAACACCGATTCTGGTTGTGAGCATTAGTTTGAAAAGTCGACCTGCTGATGCTGCCTTGTTCCCATCAATCGCCAACTGTTTCTCATATACATGCATCGAATTCGGGCATGTGCCCACCGGCGGGGGAGTGGTACCGATCATGATGTGGGGGACCGGCAAACGGGGATTTTATGACACCAGTATTTCAATACAACGACTGGCGATCGGTTCAGACACCTGGTTTCCCTGGGGTGGCATTCGACCGGTTCTCGACCCGCAAATGCAATCAGATGTGGGACCTGGCACGCTGTTCGTGGTGACGCCGCAGATCCAACGCAATAAGGCCCAGATGTCGTACGCGATTGTCGGTCCACTTGATCAAACATTCCAGTACCGGGTGTCGTGGTATCCCGGAAAACAGGCGCGTCGGAATAATCAGCCTTGGCGTTTCGTCGCCGGTGGTGGACCGACGTTTCGAGCCGATGACGTGTTCGACATCCCGCCGCCGGCCGGGACGCTTCGTCAGTGGATTCGTCGCCTTGGATGCAACGTTTGCGATCTTCAGCGGTGGGACGGCAACGCGTGGGTTCCGACCAAGCAAACCCGCCTTGTAAAGGGCGACCTGTTCGCCTTCCAGCGAAACGACGGCCGTTGGGTCCGCGCCATGGTCCCGGGCGGAACATAGACTGACCGCGCCGACGCCACCGCAGATCGGCTAACACTTGCGGTCGTGAGTGAGCCGAAGCAGACGATCGTGACCCTCGACCTCGAAGGCGTGCTCGTCCCCGAGATCTGGATTGCGGTGGCCGAGCGGACGGGGATACCCGAACTCCGACGCACGACCCGTGACGAGCCGGACTACGACGTGCTCATGAATCACCGGATCGAGCTCCTCGACCGCCACGGCCTCACTATGTCCCTCATCAAGGACGTCATCAGCGGCCTGGCCCCCCTCCCCGGCGCGGCGGCCTTCCTCGACGAACTCCGACTCCGCACGCAGGTGGTGATCCTCTCCGACACCTTCGAGCAGTTCGCCGCGCCGCTCATGGCCCAGCTTGGTATGCCGGCGATCCTTTGCCACCGACTCATCGTCGAGAACGATCGGATCGTTGGCTACAACCTGCGCATGCCCGATCCGAAACGGGCGGCGGTGCAGGCCTTCCAGGGGCTGAACTACCGCGTGGTCGCAGCCGGGGATTCGTACAACGACACGTCGATGCTGCTGGCCGCCGAGGCCGGGTTCCTCTTCCATGCTCCGGACAACGTGAAGGCCCAATTTCCCCAGCTGCTGGCCGTAGATACCTTCGATGACCTGCTCGAACGCATTCTGGACACGATCTCGTGAGTGAACAGGAGAAATCCACCTGACGCGTTGGCCCCGGCCTTTGCTAGGGTCCCTCAAGTTCGTCGGGCCAGCGTTGTCCCGAGGAGCGAATCCTGTGTCGTTGCCGTTGGCGGCCCCCGTTGGGGAGAACCGTCCGATTTCACCTCTCAGCCCGTTCGTCCTCGGAAAGGCTTGCCGCTATGGCCCCTACGCCCGTCTCTCTCACTCGCAAATTCGCTGCCCACCCAGCACCGCTGCCCTTCTCCGACGCGCCCGCCAAGCAGGGCCTGTATGACCCCCGCTTCGAACACGATGCCTGCGGCGTGGGCTTCGTCGCCCACATCAAGGGCGTGAAGTCGAATTCGATCGTCCGTCAGGGCATCGAAGCGCTGAAGAACATGGAGCATCGTGGCGCCGCCGGAGCCGAGCCGAACTCTGGTGACGGGGCCGGCATCCTGATTCAGACACCCGATCGTTTCTTCCGGTCGGTGCTGTCCGACGTCGACGTCACCCTTCCGCCCTTCGGACGCTATGCCGCCGGCATGGTCTTCCTACCATCGGACCCCGTCGAGGCCGACAAGGCGGCGGCGGCGATCGACGTGATCGCCGCCGAAGAAGGGATGCGCACCGTGGCGTGGCGCAACGTCCCCGTCGATCCATCGATGCTGGGGACGACCGCCCGGTCGGTCATGCCGTCGTTCCGTCAGTTGTTCGTCACCGGCAACGATCCGTATCTCAACGACATGAACCTCGAACGCCGTGCCTTCGTCATTCGTAAGCGCGCAGAGAATGAGATCCCGGGAATCTACGTGCCGAGCCTCAGTTACCGCACGCACATCTACAAGGGCATGCTCACCACCGGGCAGCTCGACGAGTTATTCCTCGACCTCACCGACGAGCGCATCGAATCGTCGATTGCCCTCGTGCACTCCCGCTTCTCGACGAACACCTTCCCCAGCTGGCCCCTCAGCCATCCGTATCGCTATATCGCTCATAACGGGGAGATCAACACCGTGCAGGGCAACCGCAATTGGATGCGGGCCCGCGAGGCCTTGCTCAAGAGCGACCTCATTCCCGGCGACCTCGAACGTCTCTTTCCCATCGTTCTGCCCGGTGGATCTGACTCGGCCAGTTTCGACAATGTGCTCGAGTTGCTGCACCTTGGTGGCCGCCCGCTGCATCACGCGATGTTGATGATGATCCCCGAGGCATGGGAGAACCACACGTCGATGTCGGCGGCGAAGAAGGCGTTCTATCGCTACCACGCGTCGCTCATGGAGGCGTGGGACGGACCGGCCGACGTCGCCTTTACCGACGGCACGGTTGTCGGTGCGGTACTCGACCGCAACGGTTTGCGTCCGAGCCGGATCTGGATCACCAGCGACGACGTGGTCATCATGGCGAGCGAGGTCGGCGTGCTCGACATCGATCCGTCGAAGGTCATCAAGAAGATGCGCCTGCAGCCCGGTCGCATGTTCCTCATCGACACCGCCCAGGGTCGGATCATCGACGACGACGAACTCAAGGAGTCGTTGGCCACCGAGCACCCCTACGCCGACTGGCTCCACGCCGGTCTCCTGCAGCTCGACGATCTTCCGGCCCGCGAGCAGCCGATCTACGGCCACGATTCGGTCCTGCGTCGTCAGCTCACCTTCGGCTACACCCAGGAGGACCTCAACATCCTGGTCAAGCCGATGGCCAAGGCCGGCCTCGAAGCGCTCGGCTCGATGGGGACCGACACCCCGATTGCCGTGCTGTCAAAGCGCCCGCGCTTGCTCTTCGACTACTTTCAGCAGCTCTTCGCCCAGGTGACGAACCCGCCGCTCGATGCCATCCGCGAGGAGCTCGTGACGAGCCTCGGATCATCGATCGGACCGGAGGGCAACCTGCTCGATCCGGGTCCTTCGTCATGCCGCCAGATCGCGCTTTCATCGCCGATCATCGACAACATCGATCTCGCCAAGCTCTTCCACGTGAACGACGACGGCAACCTGCCCGGCTACCGGCCGTATGTGGTCAAGGGTCTGTACAAGGTTGCCGGCGGAGGCCTCTCCCTGGCCCAGCGACTCGACGAGATCTGCCACGAAGTCTCCGGCGCCATTTCCGAAGGCGCCAAGATCGTGATCCTTTCCGACCGTGATTCGTCGCTCGAGCTGGCGCCGATCCCGTCGCTGCTTCTCACCGGCGCCGTGCAGCATCACCTCATCCGGGAGAAGACGCGCACCCGCGTGAGTCTCATCGTGGAAACCGGTGATTGTCGTGAAGTTCATCATGCGTGCTTATTGATTGGCTACGGAGCAAGCGCCATCAATCCGTACCTCGCCTTCGAATCGATCGAAGACATGATCCGCGAGGGAGACCTCGACGCCGACCCGCGCAAGGCCATCAAGAACTACACCAAGGCCATGGGCAAGGGGGTGCTCAAGGTGATGTCGAAGATGGGCATCTCCACCGTCTCGTCGTATATGGGTGCCCAGGTCTTTGAAGCCATCGGTCTGAGTACGGAACTGGTTGACCGCTATTTCACCGGCACCGTTTCGCGCCTTGGTGGCATTGGCCTCGAAGAGGTGGCCATAGAGATTTCCGCCCGCCACGCCATGGCCTATCCGGACCGCTCCACGGCGAGAGCTCACCGTTCTCTCGACGCCGG
>JANLQX010000349.1:0-10477 GCA_031368095.1 Actinomycetes bacterium
TGGCGCTGGTCACCGGGGCCACAACCGTGGCAGCGGCGTACGTCAAACGGGCCAAACCCCGGGCGATGCGGGTGTGGGCCCACCGCGCTCCCGCCGATTCCCCGGACCGGATCGCCGCCAGGTACGCCTCGCGCACGTACACACCGTGTTCGGACAGCACGATCGGCGTGCCATGAAGCGCCTGGTGAACAACTGCGGGGATGGCGGCCCATCCGGCCGCCGTCACGATCACCAGGTCAGGGGCGCCGTCGCCCGATGGTGTTGGGGCCGACGCGGCCTGAGCAATCCAGCACAGCGTTTGGTACAGGTCGCAGACGTGCTGCTCGTCGAGGGACGGGGCGACACGGGTGGTGGCGTGATCGGCATCGGCGGCGAGAACCACGCCGAGGGCGGACCGAAACGCAACCCACGCGTCTCGGTGCCGGAGTGCGGCCCGCACGAGGGTGGGGTTCTGTCGACACCAGACCAGACCCGGTACCACCACGGTGGGATCACTGTCCCACGCCAGCAATCCGTGAACGAGCTCAGCGGCCAGCTCCGTTCGGAGCTTGGCTGCCCGCACGGTTCGCCGGGTGGTGACCCGTTCGGACCACAGATCGACGTGACCAGCCAGCGCGGCGTTGTCGGGCAGATCGAACACCCGAGGCCGGCGGACTCCGCCGGCGGTGATAGCGAAAACGTCGAAGTCGGCACCGGCGATGCCGTTCAGAACGATGTCGCACCACGTGCTCACGCCCCCGAAGGCGAACGGGTACGTGCCTTCCGTGGTGAGCAGCACCCGTGGGCGACGAGAGTCGCCCAACGGCTCAGCGGACGGAAGCGGGTGAGGAGTCGGGGCCACGGGAGAACCTTGGAAGCCTCCCAACGTTACCGGCTACCCCCCAACGGCCCGGGCCGCGCCCAAAACGAGGTCAGGCGGTCTTGCGGGCCGCCTGGAGCACGTCGCCGAGGCCGCGTCCAAAAGTGGCCTCAGGCCGTTTTGCGGGCCGCCTGGAGCACGTCGCCGAGGCCGCGTCCGAAAGTGGCCTCAGGCCGTTTTGCGGGCCGCCTGGAGCACGTCGCCGAGGCCTACCTGATCGCCGTCGGCCTTCCACCAGCGGGTCTCGCACCGACTGCATGAATGCAGGGTGAGCTGACGCTGGTTCACCGTCATGGCGATGGTGACGAGGTTGGCGATCTTGCAGAGCGGGCAGGTCATGGCCGTGTTTCTTCCTTGGACGAACCGCATTGTGGTGGCGGTGTGGTGAGACTCGTACGTCGCAGGAACGGCTTCGGGTGAAACAGTGGCCCAGCGGTGAGGTGCATGTTTCATCGGCACACCTCGCTACAGACTTGAGCGGCGGTTCACTTTTTTGAGCCCTCCGCCTCACGCGGGTGTGCCGCGCGACCTACCGGCGAGAGAGCTCGAGGCCCAACGTGATCATGGCCACGGCGTTGAACCCCATATGGACGGCTATCGACGTGGCCAGCCGTCCCGTCCGCAGACGGGCCACGGCACAGACGAGACCGACCACGACAAGGGCGGGGAACTGGAGCGGTTGAAAATGAATGAGTGAGAACCACACGGCACTTCCGATCACGGCGAGGACCGTGCCGCGAGCCGATGGTCCGTTCGTTCGTTCTTCGGCAACTCGGCGAAGCGCATTGAGGACAACCCCGCGGTAAAAGAGTTCTTCGAACAACGGTGCGCCGACCACGACAAGGATCGCCAGGACGACGAAGCCGACACCGATCGTCCCGGCGCGATCGGCGAGCTCGCGGGCCGGGCGGGCGAGGTCATCCTCGCCGACGCGAGCCAGGTGGTAGGCAATGCCCACCACGGCTTGGAGGGCGGCGCCAACGAGTAGTCCGAGGGCGTCGATCGGGCGGACGGCGTCGAAGCCGACGGCACCGCGCCAACGCGTGCCTCGCATCCGGTAGATCGTGATCAGCCCGGCGGCGATCACCAGCCATCCGGCCGGAAACGACGTGAGAATGGGGCCCAGGCCGCCACCGACCTTGGCGTCTTTCGTCAGAAACGGAAGAACGGCGAGGTTGACGGCGACGAAGACCCCGAATTGGAACAGCGCGGTCAGGCCAAGCTCGGCACCAGGTGAGACTCCTGGCCGAGACGGGCCGTCGTCCACGCTCAGAGCACCGAAGTCAGGTCCGAAGCGACAATCGACGGCCACTGCGATACCGACGGTTGCTCGGCCGGCTCCTCGGCAACGACGGTCGGTCGGCCGCGATCGACCGTCCAACCCGTGGGAGGAGTGAGCCGGTCGACATGAAACCGGCAGAGATCGTAAAACGCCGGATCGCGCTCGGGGCTCAGGCCGCCGAGGAAGACGGTCCGGGCGCCCTGGTCGTAGGACATGGTGGCGACGGCCTCACGGCTGCACGTGGGGCGGGCACAGTACCGATGGCCCTGACCGTTGCGGGGAGCGGAGGGGTCAGCCGTGCGGGGCGACCGAACCGGGGAGCCTGCCGGACCGTAGCCGAGGCGGTAGGACACTTCTCGGGCCGGGTGTCGACCGGCCGCGGTGGCCAGGCGTTCGTTGCGGGGGGCGAGACCGATTCCGGCGGCTCGGAGCGTGCGCGTGGCGGCGTCATCGATCGGCATCGCATCACGGTACCGAGCAACGTTGTCCGGTCGACGGATCCCGCTGCCGCGATTTCGGCGGCGGAACCGGCTATGGCGCCACGTCGGCACGGACCGATCCGCCCGGACTGCGCCGGCTGGCGGGAAACTACGATGAGAGACGGTGGGTGACGAAGCGAACCGACCCGATGCTGGTCCGGCCCCGCGAGAGGTGGGCGCGTGGGCGAGCGTCTCGGAACCCGACGGCCGTTTTGCCCCCCGCCCGGTCCCCCCGAGACCGTCCGTCGGGGCCCTGCGCGAGCGGCTCGGCGGGAACCGAACGCAGCGGCGCAGCCTGGCGCGTCGAGCCGCTCCCTGGTGGCGTCGGCGACCACCGATTTGGGCGCTGGTGGTAGCAACGGTGCTGGTCATCGGGGCTGTCACCCTTCCCCGACTGGGCCGTGTTCCGGCCGACACCTTCACTTGGTCAACGTTCTTGGAACGTGCCGGCGGCGGTCAGGTTGGGTCGGCTACGTTCACCAACGACACCGGTGTGGTCACCGGAACCCTGGTTGACGGGTCGCACTTCCGCACCACCGGCCCGGCACAGATGGCACCCGACGAACGCCGGACCCTGGGGGCATCCACCGAACTGCGATTCCGGGCGGCGCCAACGAATGCTGCGGAGCGGTGGGGTCCAATCGTGGCGTCGCTGGTCATTGTCCTGATCGCCCTGACCCTCGTGATGCGCCGGCGTCCGACCGACGCCCGGTCCGCCATGACAAATTCCACGGCGCTCCTGACCAAGGCGGGCAAACCAGGAGCGTCGCCGGGCCCCGACGCGGTGTCGTTCACCGACGTCGCCGGAGCGGAGTCGGTCAAGGCGGAATTGGCCGAAATCGTTGACGTTCTTCGCAACCCGGATCGCTACCGCAGTATCGGGGCTCGCCTTCCGAAGGGCGTCCTTCTGATCGGTCCGCCCGGCACCGGCAAAACGCTGCTGGCCCGAGCGGTGGCTGGCGAGGCGGGTGTGCCGTTCCTGTCCATCTCCGGGTCAGATTTCATGGAGATGTTCGTCGGTGTGGGCGCCGCTCGGGTGCGCGATCTCTTCGCCGAAGCTCGCCGGTCATCGCCGTGCATTGTGTTCATCGACGAGATCGATTCCGTCGGCCGCAAACGCGGTGCTGGGGTCGGGGGTGGCCATGACGAGCGCGAGCAAACCCTGAATCAGTTGTTGGCCGAGCTCGACGGATTTTCGTCGTCGAGTGGAATCGTGGTCCTGGGTGCGACCAATCGTCCGGACGTGCTCGACGCAGCGCTGCTTCGCCCGGGTCGCTTCGATCGGCATATCGACGTGCCCCTCCCCGATCGCGACGAACGCCGCGATATACTACGCGTGCATACTTCATCACTACGTATGCATACTGACGTTGATCTCGATGCGCTCGCGCGCACCACGCCCGGAATGAGCGGGGCCGACCTCGCCAACCTTCTCAATGAAGCGGCGCTGGCAGCCGTACGTCGATCATCGAACGACATCGGTGCCCGTGATCTTGAAGTCGCCCGGGACCGAGTGCTGCTCGGCGCTGAGCGGCCATCTCTGGTGCTCTCCGACGAGGAACGAAGAGTCACCGCCACGCACGAGAGCGGTCACGGCATTCTCGCCGTGCTGTTGAAGTCGACCGGGCCGCTCCATAAGGTCACGATCGTGGCGCGTGGGGCGGCGCTCGGGCTCACGGTGTCGCTGCCGTTCGACCGGGCCATGTTGCGGCGAAGCGATGTGCTGGATCAGATCTGCCTCGCCTTCGGCGGCCGGTGCGCCGAGCTCCTCACGTTCGGTCAGGTGAGCACAGGTGCCGCCGACGACCTGTCCCGAGCAACGTCACTTGCTCGACGCATGGTGCGGGAGTGGGGCATGAGCGACCGGGTCGGACCAATGGCGTGGCGCTCCGACGATCACGTGTTCCTGGGTGAGCAGATGGCTCGCAGTCGAGATGAGTCCGAGGCCACAGCCATGCTGGTCGACGAGGAAATCCGACGGATTCTCGTCGAGCAGGAGTCGAGGGCCACAGCGATCCTCGGGCAGCATCGCCGGGCGCTTGACACGCTGGCTCGCCAACTCTTGGAACTGGAAACGGTCAGCGGCGAACGAGTTCGGCGAATCGTCAACCTTCCCTCTGTGCCCGACGTTGCGGCGACGATTCCGACAACACAACCGGCGTCCGCTTCTTCCCTGTAACCAAGACGAGAACTACGGGAGCGGAATCGCCCCACCGACGGAGAGCCCCGTGGCCGCCTGAGCGAGGCGACGCACCACGGCCGTGTGAGCGGGCGTGGCGGGGACCGTCGTCGTCGTGGGGGCACCAGCAACGGTGGTGGGCCTGACCACAACGGAGGTGGTCGCAGCGGCAGCGGCAGTGGAAGTAACGACCACGGTGGTGGTGGTGGTCGTGGTGGTGCTGCTGGAGGAGGTAGCGACGCCAACGGGAACCGTCGACGGGGCGGCTACCGCAACGAGCGCGAGTCGCGCCGGTGCCGCGACGGAGGCCGTGGTCGCTGATGGCGCAGTAACGGGCGAGGGCGGGATACCCGGAGGGACCACGGTGGGCAGGGGTATGACCTCGGGTCGGTCTCCCGTTTTTGCCACTCGCTGCGACGTGCGTTCCACGATGATCGGGGTTCCCGGTGAGCTGAGAATGAGCGATGTAGCCGACACGTCGGTGTAGTCGCCGAGGCGCACGTCGAGGCGAGCCGACGGACCGACGACAACGTCCTGCGCGCCGCCGACCGCCACGAGGCCGTTCGGCCCAATCGTCTGGAACGAGATCACCGCATCGGAGTCGGTCGGGTTGAGCAGAGCCACGTCATCCATGCGCCTCGACGAGGTCTCAGCGTTCGAAATGATCCATCGTTCGGCCGGAGCGACGATGCCAGGTGACGATGCATAGCCTCGGCGGAGACGTCCGGTTGCGTCGATGGTGCGCTCCACCACGATTGGCGTTCCGTCGGCCGTCGTGACGACCACGGAGTATCCGACCCCGCGCGGAATACGGGACTCCGAACCGGGCACGAGTTCCGCCAGACCGAGCGCGGGAATGTCGATCTCGAAGGGTTCGACGCCGGCGACACCGTCGACCAAGACGTCGATGATGGCGGTGACCGGTTGGCGGGTCGGGTTGAACATGGCGTAGTGCTCTCGACGAATAGCCGAGATCGCACCGGCGGCGAAGTACCAGGTTGGCGACGGCGTCGACGACGCCGGACTGATCGTCGTACCCTTGGCCGTGCCGGAACCGTCGAAGGTGGTCGTTCGCCCGACCACAACGCGACCAATACGTGCGCGTACGATCGAAGCGACTCGCTGTCGTCGACGAACGAAATCCCCGACATTGATTCGTTGCACGCTGCGGGCCGGAATCGACATGCCCTGCAACGCCGCCGGAATCGCCGCGCCCCGATCGGTAACGAACCGCACGTCGAGGAGCGCATCTTCGGGAAAGGGATTGAAGACGGAGAGCGTGGTGGACGAGTCAATGGTGGTCGAACCATCGGCGGTGATCCAACGGGCATTGGCATCGGACGCACACAGTGCACCGGCGCCGCCATCGGTACCGACTACTCGCTGCTCGGCGGCGATGCCACCTGCGTCGAACTCCACGAGTGCGGCGATAGCTCCACCGGCCGCGGCCGACGGGGCCGTCACGTCGTTGCGACTGTTGGCCTCGGCCAGGAGCGCCTGCACGACCGGGGCGCGGCCGATCTCTTCGGCGAACCAGGTGATTCGCCCCGGAACATCGTCGGCGGTCGGGTTCGACACGGTGACGGTGAGGTCGGGTTGCCCATCGGTGCCGGTTCGACCTGATCCACAGAACCAGGTCGAGGTCCCCGATGCGGTGGCCGTGGCGGACGGATTGATATCGGCCGCCCGGACCGCTTCAGGAGGCGACGATCGGTTCACGAAACGGTCGACGGCAATCGGCGCACCAAGCGTTGCCAGCACCGCAACAATGGCAAACGGACGACGCATCATGTGTCGCTACGTCCGTCGTCCTCGCGACGTTCGGCGTCACCAAGACGGCGTTTCGTGAATGCCGTCCAGAGCTCATCGGCGACGGATCCGTCGGTCGGGGTCTCGTCCGGTGGAGTCTCGGACGTGCGGCGAACCGCGTTGGTTGCCGCTGCCACAAACGGACTGGCGAATTCGTCGTCGGCGAAGACGTCGAGTTCTTCCGACGGCTCGCTGGGGTCCTCATCCGCAGCGCCCGACGAGGCGAGCGCCGACGCCAGATGGAGGGACCGACGCCGATGCCGGTCGACCGCCACGAGGACGAGCGCGCCGGCCCACAGCACCATTGCGGCGAGAAGGGCAGTAGTCACGGGGAACGGTCGCCTCGGTTCGAGTCGGGCCGTCCCCGACTCCGGCGAGGTGTAGCCGGCGAGCGGCGCGCTGACCCGGGTCGTCCCCCCGGCGTCGATGATCCCGGCGAGTGGTACCGGCCCAACCGAGCGGCCGCCGACCCGTAGCCGCCAATATCGACTCGGAGGAACGGATGCAACGATGTCGGCGTCGGCTTCGAGAACACCTTCGAACGCCGAGGAAGGAGGACGCAGGCGTTGACCCTCGAGCATCCTGGCATCACCGTTTGCGTCAACGGACCCGACAGAGCCGACGAGGGCCGCGGGAGCAAGGGCGTTGGAGGCACCCGCCGTGTTCACACTTCCGTTGACCTCGAGGCCCGACGAGGCAAGGGGCGACCACACGGCCGGGACCCAGGCATCGTTCTCGTAGACGGTGAGGTCGACGCCGCTGTCCACCGCACGAAGGTCGAGTTGTTCCACCAGCGATTGACGAACATCGGCGGGAACACGATTCCGGGGACCGCCAGCTCGGTCGCGTTCGACGAGAACCAGGTACCTGACGCCGAGTGGAGCGAGCTCGGCCCCGAGGCGGGTCGTGGCACCGAGGCGCGCCAGAGTGAGGCTGTCGGCGAACGCTTTCGTTCGACCGGTCTCGTTCACCACCCACTGATCGGCCACCGTCGGCACGCCGTCACGCGTGATCGCGACTCCCAGGCTCGGACCGAGGCGAACGGCGGTGGCGGGGAGGACGAGTGGGTCACCGATGAAGGCGACGCGAAATCCACCGTTAGTCAAGCCTCGCATCCAGCCGAGCTTGTCGATGGGCGCTCGTACGGGTCGACCCCAGCGTCCGTCGGCGGCCGCAGCGGTGATCGGCACGGCGGAAAGAGCGACGGACGCCAGGGAGAGCGCGGCCAGACCCTGACGCCATCCAAACCCGCGGAAGCGGACTTCACCAACGAGGGCCCCGAGTCCTTCGCCGGCCGCTCGGGCCAATCCGTAGGCGGCGGGCACCATGATGAGCGACGGCCCGGAAACGACCGACGGGAGCCACCCTCGGCCCATGCCCCAGGCCAGCAGTACCGATCCGACCACGAGGACCCAGCAGCGGATCGACAGTGCGAGTCGAGAACCATCGGCCACGAACAACGGAAAAGCGGCGGCGACCACGAACGCACCCGCCAGCGCGGCCGTGCCGATGGCCGCGTTCGGTGACGTTTGGAGCCGCAACAGTTGGTCGATCCGCAACGGCACGGTTCGGGCCCGGTCGCTTCCGGCGAAGGACCATCCGGCCCCATGGGCTCGAACCAGTGAGACCACCCACGGGCCCAGGAGCACGAGCGCGCCGATGAGAAGAGCACCGCCGGATGCAACGGCCCGCACCGCAACGTCTCGACCCTGCGTGAGGGCGACGCCCACGGCCACCAACGCCAGTATCTGCACCCACACGATCGTCGCGGTTGGATCCATCGCCACGAGAACGGCCAGGACGATGGCGGGACCGGCCACGTCGACCAGACCGGAGAGTCGAAGTCGTTTCGGGCGCGTGGGTGCGTCGATCGAAGACTGACTGCGGCGTTCGATTCCCGACATGAGCCACGGCAGCAGCGCGTAGCCCCATAGTGCGCCGCGGTCACCATTGGTGAGTGCGTCGAAGGGAATCGGCACGAGCAGGTACGTGACGACGGCGGCGAGCGCCACTCCGCTGCGGTGTTCGGTTCGTCCCTCGACGTCGGACGTGACGTTCGCCGCCCGGAACATTCCGAGAGCCCCGATGGCCAGCGGACCGACGCCCAGGAGCGTGCCAGCCAGCCCCGTGAAGCCGAACAGAACAGTGCCGAACAGGGTGGTCAGAATCAGGCCGGGCGCGGCGGCCCCGAATTGACCAAGACCAGCCTCGTGCCATCCCGCCATGACCTGCGTCCAGAGATCACCGAGCGGCGGCAATTCCACCAGCCGCCCGCCGCGTCCGACGCCCGACCCGAGCAGGCCTCGCGACCCAAAGACCACGACGGCGGCCACGAAGGCGAAACTACCGAACGCCAAACGGCCGCCACGGCGACTCCCCAGGGCTCGCTCCGCCGCTCGCCAAAAGCGAGCGCTGTCGGCGGTGACGTCGGAACGGATGTCGGCCCGAAGCCGGGAACTCACGGCGACGAGTTCGTGTCCCAGTTCGTCGGTTCCCGCACGATTGGCCAGGACCCTGGCCGACTTACGTTCGGCTCGACTTCCGAACGCCAGCCGCAATGCGGTGAACCGGCCTTGGCGTCGTCCGGTGACGGGGCTCGTCTGGCGACCATGGCGTATCGCTTGCGCCAGGAGAATCGGTACGAGGACGACGAGCCGAGTGGGTCCCGCACCCGAAATGATGGACCGGATCCGGTTCCGTTCTCGAAGGAGTCGTTGTTCCGCCACCGGCGCGGTGTCCGCAACTTCGGCGGACCGGCGACCTGGTTGGCCGCCCACGACGGGTCCGCGAAGACCATGAACCGCACCCTGATGGGCCACGCGGGCCGAGGGGACGACGACGATCCGGTCTCCGTGGCGACGGGCCCGCAGGCACAGGTCCGTGTCCTCGCCAAGGTCCGGGCCTCCCGCCACTTCGGATCCGGCGACAACGGATGACGCCGGGTCGGTCAACGACGCCAGGAATCCACCGATCGCCGTGAACGTTTCGCTGGCGACAAGGATGGTGGCACCGTGCACGGCGGTCACGTCTCGGACTTGGTCGTGCTGGCCCTGATCAAGTTCGTCGAGTTCGATCGGCGAGACAATCTGGCCGGAGCGGTCGACGGCGTAGCCGAGCGACCAAAACCGTTCGTGGTCTTCCCACGCAACGAGTTTCGGTCCGGCGATGGTCGCCTGTTGCTGGACAGCGGCGGCGACCAGAAGGCGCACCGCGTCGGGCGCCAGCGCCACGTCGTCGTGGCAGAACAGGTAGTAGGCGGCGCCCTGGACCATCTCCGTGACGACGTTGGCGGCGGCGCCGTAGCCCACCGGCTCGTCGAAGCGGCGAACGTAGGCACCCGGGGCCACGCCCGCCACCCGGTCCAGTACCGGTTCGGTCGACCCGTCGTCGATCACGAGAATCGACAGGGCCGGGTGATCCTGCGTGGCCAGCGAGGCCAGGGTGTCGTTGAGGGCCGCTTCGGGGTTCCGGGTCACGACCACGGCGACCACCGTGGCGCCAGCGTCGGCGGGCGCCGTTCCAGCGTCGACGGAACGGCTCTCGACGTCGGCCAGATCGAGTTCTCCCTGGGCCTCCATTGCCCGATCAACCGTAGCTTCGGGTGGACGGCGACCAAGGTCACATCAAATCGCAAGCGTTTTGCTTGCAATAGTTAGCAGCAGCCTCTATCGTTTTCACCATGTTCGAAACCCCCGCCCTCGATATCCAAGAACTCCGCTCGGTACTGACTGACGCCGGCCACACCGTCGTCGGTCTGGCCACCATGGCTGCCAAGAAGGCCAACGACGTTCGTCTTGACCTCAGCGATCGGTACGACGAGCAGACGTCAGACTTCCGCAGCAACCTCCTCACCGTCGTCGAAAAGTTCG
>JANLQX010000363.1:0-17254 GCA_031368095.1 Actinomycetes bacterium
CGATGAACCCGATCTTGATCGTGGAGTCGGTGACGCCTCGTCCGCTCTCACCGCTGGCGGCCGGCGCCGGGGCGGCGGTGGATGCCGTTGGCGGGGCCGTGGTGGGCGGCGTGGTGGGTGCCGCAGTGGTGGCGGTTACGCGAACCCACCGGCCCGCTTTGCCACTCTTCTTGCACTCGAGGTTGGTCGACCCGCTGGTAGCGGACGATCCGACCTGCTTGGCCTTGCAGGACCCGCCGGCCTTCGGCGTTGCCGCCTGAGCCAGCGACGGGGTCAGGCCGGCGAGGGCGACCACAACAGCCACTCCGACGACGCGAGACGTTCGGATACTCACGAATCCTCCTGGGATTGCACTCTGCTGTTCCACCTGGAGGAACGGCGTTTCAATTCTAGGCTAGTGACCTTAGACACCATCGGATACCAGAAAATCAGGGCGCGTCATCCCCAATGCCCGACTTCTTGGCGCGCTTTGGTTCGGGCGAAGTGGTCCGCGTGGCGGTAGCGGCTGTGTCGGCTTCAATCCGAACGGCACCCGGGACGCAAAGCCCATCGAGATCGTGGCGGGCCGGATAGACCGGCTTCATTGCCTCCAGAACGGAGGTGACGATCGTGAGTACGGCAAAATCGCGGTACCACTTCTTGTCGGCGGGTACGACGAACCATGGCGCGTGGGTGGTCGATGTCCGGTCGAGGACATCATCGTATGCACGCTGATAACTAGGCCAGAGTTTGCGATCTTCGAGATCCCCGAGCCGAAACTTCCAACGTTTATCCGGACGATCAAGGCGCGCCTGCAAACGATTGGCCTGCTCCTGGCGAGAGATATGCAACATGATCTTCACGACCTCGGTGCCTTCGTCGACGAGACCCAGCTCGAAGTTGTTGATGATCGAGTAGCGGTTCTGCCAGACCGAAGGAGGCTTCAGCTTGCGCACGCGCACGGCGAGCACGTCTTCATAGTGCGATCGATTGAAGATGCCAACCTTGCCGTGGGCCGGAAGTCGATGATTGATGCGCCAGAGGAACTGGTGGGCGAGCTCGTCTTCGTTGGGGACACCCCAACTGGTCACCTCCGCACCAACGGGATGCATCCCGGCGTAGAGGCTCTTTACGGTGCCGTCTTTGCCGCCACCATCCATGGCTTGAAGGACGACCAGCACGCTGCGCGTCTTCTCGGCCGTGAAGCGATCTTGGACCAGGCGCAATCGCTTGCGAAGCTCCACCGATGCGTTCTCCGTTTTGCCTTTCTCGCCAGGTGCACCGGGAGTGCTGCCCGGGTCGACGCCGGCAAGTTTGAAATTCTGGTTTGCTACGACTCGCCAGTCGTCGAGGCCGGGGGTGTTGTTGGCTGCGCTCACCCGGGGCATGGTACGTGGTCACGGCCACTCGGGGGCGAACGCCCGTGCGCTTCACCCCGTTCACTCAACCTCGACCGGCCGTTGATCATGAATTTACCCGTTGACCAGGCAGTTTCTCGAACAATGCTCACGATCGTTTCGAGTCCAACAGGTCCCCGTCATCAGATGCTCATACGCCTAGGGTTTGATGGTTCCCGAACACCGGCACCGAGATCTGAGACGGTGCCCGCCCGTCACGAGTGGTCGACACCAAGCGACTGCCAACGGCTCCCTAGGAGAATCTTTCATGACTCGTTCCCTCACCACTTCTCGACGCCTCGCCCTGGCGGCCCTCGCCACGGCGGTCACCGGCGCTCTCACCGTCGGTCCGGCTCTCGCCGCCACCAAGACCACCAAGAAGGCAAGCAGCAAGACCGCCTCAAAGTCTTCAAGCAAGTCGCTTCGGGCACCAAATGGTCGCCCACCCAAGCCGGCCGCCCCCTTTGCCTGGGAAACCGCCTCCTCCGATGCCTCGTTGCCCGGTGAGAAGAGCTTCGAAGCGGCGACCACGAAAATCGTTCCGAATAACAAGATCTACAAGCTTCTGATCGTGGGGACCGACGCTCGGGTCGGTCAGCCGGTGACTCGGTCACGGGCCGACTCGATGCATCTCCTGCTGTGGAACCCGGCTTTCAACAAGGGCATCATCGTGGGGTTTCCGCGGGACTCGATTGTGCCGACCGACAACGGCGAACGAAAGCTTACCGAGACCCTTGCCATCGGTGGGCCCGAAGCGTTGCTGAAATCGATCAATCGTCTTTCGAACCTCGGCGTCGAGAACTATGTGCTCACCGGATTCGGTGGGTTCGTCAAGATGGTCGACAGCATCGGCGGGGTCAATGTGCTCGTCGATCCCGCGATGAGCGACACGAGTTCCGGCGCTCGGTTCGCCAAGGGCTGGTTCGCCATGAACGGTGATGCCGCACTGGCGTTCTCCCGGAACCGCAAGGGTGTGGCCAACGGCGACTTCACCCGGTCGTACAACCAGGGATCGGTACTGCTCTATACGCTCGCCAAGTTGCGTGAAGAAGTGAGCGATGCTCCCGGGCTCGTCCGGTGGATCAAGGTGCTGCAGGACAACGCCGACACCAATATCAAGCCGACCGACATGCTCGTGCTCGCCCAGATCGCTCGCAGTATCGATCCGTCGAACATGCAGAACGTGGTGCTTGCCGGCAAGAACGTCAAGCTCGGCTCGGGCAAGAAGGCGCAAGACGCCATTCGCCTGAACCCGGGTTACGTCGGCTTCTTCGCCGACGTGAGCCGCGACGCCGTGAACGACGGCCGCTAGCCCTCGACCGTGTGTCGCTACCGTTGGACGGTTGGCGACACGTTGGGTGGTTGGCGACGTCGTTTCGACGGCAGTGCGTCGCCAACCATCCAACGAACGTCGGGGCCTAGCCGAAGTAGCGGAACACCAGTTCGGCGACGCAGCTCGGCTTGGTGGCGCCTTCGACTTCGAACGTGGCCTCCACGGTGACCTGCTTGCCGCCGGACACGTCTTCGACGCTGAGGAGCTTGCCGCCGAGGCGCAGGTTGGAGCCCACCGGCACGGGCGACGGGAAACGCACCTTGTTGGTCCCGTAGTTGACACCCATCTTGACTCCCTCGACCTGGAGCACCTGGCCGAGGAGGACGGGAGCGAGGGCGAGGGTCAGATACCCGTGGGCGATCGGACCACCGAAGGGGCCGGCCTTGGCCCGCTCTACGTCGATGTGGATCCACTGGTGGTCACCCGTGGCGTCGGCGAACAGGTTGACCTGCTCCTGGGTCACGTTGTGCCAGGCGGAGTACCCGAGGTGCTCCCCGACGTGGTTGGCGATGGAATCGAAGGCGATCTTGGTCACGGTCGCAACGGTAGAGGCCGCGTCGCCAAGGTCCCAACTGAACTAAATCAGGAGCAGACCATCCTGGCGAGGCGACTCGTGTTGCGAGCAGCGAAGCGAAGCGGAGCAGCGCAGCGTTTTGGGCGACGGAGTCAGTTCTTCCCGAGGTCCTTCTCGCGGTGCGTCGCCCGAAGTTGCCCGCACGCAGCATCGATGCCGGTGCCGCGATTCTGGCGAATCGTGGCGTTCACGCCTCGGCGCAGGAGCTCGTTGCGGAAGGCGACGACTCCCGGGCGCGCCGTGCCGACCGTCGGGTAGCCCGGCGTGGGATTCAGCGGAATGAGATTCACATGCGCGCGTAGCATCAGGGCGTAGTCGGCGAGCTCGGCAGCATCGCTCATCCGGTCGTTGGTGTCGGCGATGAGGGCCCACTCGAACGACAATCGTCGGCCGGTGGCATCGACGTAGGCGGCACACGCATCGGCGAGCGCGTCGAGCGGATAGGTGCGGTTGATGGGCACGAGTTCATTGCGGAGTTCGTCATTCGCGGCATGAAGGGACACCGCGAGATTCACCGGCAAGGTCTCTTCCGTGAGCCGACGAATGCCGGGCACGAGACCGACGGTGGAGATGGTGAGGTGGCGGGCCGAGAGACCAAGATCGCCGTGCAGCCGCTCGACGGCACCCCACACGGCGTTGTAGTTCGCCATTGGCTCGCCCATGCCCATGAAGACCACATTGGACAGTCGCCGGCCATCGTCGGCGGCGCGTCGTCGCGCCCGCACGACCTGTTCGACGATCTCGCCGACGCTTAGGTGTCGCTCGAACCCGCCCTGCCCGGTGGCGCAGAACCCGCACGCCATGGCGCACCCGGCTTGCGACGAGATGCACACGGTGGAGCGATCGTCGTAGTGCATGAGCACCGTCTCGATCTCGGCGCCGCCATGCAGTCGCCAGAGCCACTTGACGGTGGTGGCACCTTCGTCGGCGGTCTCATCGATCACGGCGAGCGACGTGGCCATCGTCGGCTCGTCGGCGAGTCGCGCCCGCAGTTGCTTCGACACGTTGGTGAGCTCGTCGATGTCGCGGCCCTGGTCATACAGGCCTTCCCATATCTGTCGGGTCCGGTAGGCGGGCTCACCGGGGAGCAAGCCGGCAAGGTCGCCGGGGCCAAGGTCGAAGCGAAACCGTGGCGCCACTTCGCGTGGCGTGCGAATCGGGATGCGGCCGAGTTCGACGGCGACGGGCTCACTCATCGGTCACGGTTGACGAAGGCAAGGGCAATCATCACCGCAGAGGCCACGAGCACCAGAGCGATCAGCGTCATAGGCAACAACGCTACGGGCTGGGTGCTACGCGCGTGGTCGACTCGTCCGGTAGGCCCGGTTCACGTGGTTGACGCGGAAGCCGAGTTTGTCGTAGAGCCGCACGGCGCCGACATTGTCGGCATCGACGAACAGCATGCCGGTGGTGAGCCCCTTGGCGCCGAGCGATGCCAAGCCGGCCACCGTGAGCGCCCGGCCGAGGCCGCGTCCGGCGTAGTCGGGGTCGACGGCGATCACGTAGATCTCGCCCATCGGGACTGGATCACGATGCACCTTTGTCCAACAGAAGCCGGCCAAGGAACCGTCGATCTCATGGACGAGGAATCCGGAAGCGTCGAACCACGACTCCTCCTCGCGACGATGAACCGCGTCGAGCGTCCATCCGCCCTGCTCAGGGTGCCAGGCGAACGCCCGGTTGTTGACCTCAACCCACGAGGCCTCGTCGACTCCGACGCGAAAGGCGCGGGTCACGAGGTCGGTGCGCTCCTCCAGTGGAAGGTCGACGCACATCTGCAGCAGATCGCGGCCGCGGGTGAAGCCAAAGCGTGCGGCCATTTCGTCGTGTGCGGCACTCGGATGCGACACCCAGTACTGCACGTCGCCGCCGCCATGAGCGTCGATGTGATCAAGGGCGGCGGCGATGAGCGAGCACGCATCGTCGATGGCGCCGAAGCGGTGATGCGGATCAAGAACCGTGTGGATGGTCCAACTCCCGTCGCCCAGGGCCCGGGTGACCTGGCCATACGCGATGAGATGGTCGTGGTTGGTTTCCAAGCCAAGGACCGCAGCGAAGTCGGTGGCGGTGCCGTCGACGAAGGCCATCCAGGCATCGTCACTCAACGCGTAGTGCCCGTCGGCCGCCGCCGCCCGGTCGAGGAGCGTCTGGACCGCAACCCGGTACTCGGTGGTGAGGGTCGGGAGCACCGTCACGTCCATAACGATCAGCGTACCCGGCAGGACTCCGGCGCCCCGGGCGATGCGGCGGCGATGCGGCGGCGATGCCCGCACACATCGCGCCAGGCGAAGCGAGGGCGCGCCATGGGCGGAGGTGGAAGCGCGCTGCGTGGTTTAGAAGGTGCCTGCGCTCGGGCAGAGGTCGGCCAGGCCACACTCGGCGCAGACGGGTTTCTTGGCCCCGCAGACACGTCGGCCGTGGAGGATCGTCCGCAGACTGAAGCCGCCCCGCTCGTCGGAGGGAATCACGCCGTTGAGAAAGAGCTCGATCTTGACGGGATCGACCTCGTCGGTGATCCCGAGACGATGCATCAGCCGGATCACATGCGTGTCGACGGGCAGTCCGGGCAGGCCGAGGGCGACGCTGCGCACGACGTTGGCCGTCTTGCGTCCGACACCGGCGAGCGATGTGAGGTCGTCAAGGGGCCCGGGTACCCGGCCGTCGAAAGACTCCACCAGGCGAGCGGCCATGGACTTCAGGCTGTTGGCCTTGGCCCGATAAAACCCTGTCGGCCGGATCAACTCCTCCAGCTCCGTCGAGTCAGCGGCGGCAAGATCGGCCGGCTCGGGGTACCTCGCGAACAACGCCGGCGTGACCTCGTTGACCTTCTTGTCGGTGCACTGGGCCGACAAAATGGTGGCCACCAGCAACTGGAACGGCGACTGGTGATCAAGCTCGCAGATCGCTTCCGGGTAGAGCTCGATGAGTCGGGAGCGGACCGCCGTGGCCCGGCCTTTGGGGGTGCGCGGACGGACCATGAGGCGAAGCAGCGTATGCGCGTCGCAATGATTCGTACGACCTACTTGGATCAAGAATGCGTCAGCCGGCGCCGATACGAGAGGCGATGCCATCCGTCCGTCGTCGCGCCGCCGGCTTCGTTGCCTCCGTGGCCGTGGTGACCGTTTTGCTCGATCTCGGCGGATCGGCTTCGGCGTCGAAAAAACCTTCGATCAAGCTGGTCGATCCGGTAACGATGGGCTCGTTGCAGATCGTAAATGCGCTCGACGGCGACTCGGCGGTAACCGTGTCCGTCGGCGGCCGCGTCCGAGCGCGCGGGGTTCCGTCGTTGGAGGCCACGGCCCCGGTGGTGGTTCCGTCGGGCGACCAGGTGATCCGCCTCGGAGACAGCGCCGAGGCCATCGGCGGATCGCTGGCGCTGAACGTGCCGGCTGGGTCGCGCCGGACGCTGTTTTTGCTCGGTCCCGCCGAAGCCCCGTCGGCCGCCATCGTCGATGTCCCCGAGCGGCTCACCAACGTTGCCGCCCGGACTGCCCGGATCCTCGACCTCCGGCCGCTGTCGTTCCGCACGGACGTGCAGGTCGACGGGGACGTCCGAGTAGTCGACGCGTCGGGACTCAGTGCCGCGTTTTCGACCGACGCATCGGCTCGAGTGTTCGTGGACGGGGTATCAACCACGCCCAACCTGCGACCGGGTACGTCGATCGTGTTCGTGACCCGGCGCGACGGACGGTCGATCACCTCGTTGCTTCGTCAAGACCTGGTCGGGCTCGATTCGCTCCGCTCGCCGGTGACGCCCATTGTGAAGGTCCGCCAGTCACCGGTGAGGCTTGTCGGCGCGTTGGCGTTGATGGTTGCCGCAACCATGGCTGCCCTCAGCTCGATGGCGGTCTTTCGGTCTCGCTCGCGCGACGACCGCACGCGCGGCCTCATGGCCAAATCGTTCGGCCTGTAACTCTGTGGCCTCCCGTCAGCGGAGGCGGTCGACGATCTTGGCCAGGCGTCGCTGACCGGTCCGGAGCGTCGATTCGACGGCGAGCAGTTCGGCGCCGAGGACTTCGCCACCCTTTTCCCGTTGCTCGGACCGACCGAGGTCGTCGAGCCGTCGGGTGAGGTCCTCAAGCGCTGATTGGATCGAGGACAGCTCGGGTTTGATCGACGTAGAAGACATGGGGCGCCCAGTGTGGCCGTCGGCGAAGGGTCCGGCGACCAGGGACAGAGACATGGGGCGCCCACCGTGGCCGTCGGCGAGCGCGCGACCCGGCAACTAGCGTCGTGAGCCTTATGGGGAGTTCGTCACCGGGTCGGGTCTCGGCTCGCCCGGACCTGCTCGCCCTGGAGGGCTACCACTCGCCGCAGGTGCGCGTCGATGTGCGTCTGAACACCAACGAGAGCCCGATGCCTCCGCCGGCGGAGTGGCAGGAGCTGCTGGCCGACGAGGTCGGAGCGATCGACTTTCACCGCTATCCGGATCGAAGCGCCAGCGCGTTACGCGCCGATCTTGCCGAGCTACACCGGGTGCGCGCCGACCAGGTCTTCGTGGCCAACGGATCGAATGAGGTATTGCAGTCGATCCTGCTGGCCTACTCCGGGGCCGGGCGAAGCGTCCTGACCTTCGAACCAACGTACGCAATGCACTCACAGATCGCTCGCGTCGTCGGCGCCACCGTTGTGGAACGAGCCCGCTCGGCGTCGTTCATGCTCGACCCGAATGACGTGGCTGCGGCCGTGGACGACGCCGCGCCTTCTGTCACGTTCCTGTGCTCGCCCAACAACCCGAGCGGGGTCATCGAACCACGGCCAGTGATCGAAGCGGCCCTTCATGCGGTCTCGGCCGTGCCTGGACTCCTGGTGGTCGATGAGGCCTACGGGCAGTTCGCGCCGTGGTCGGCCCAAGAACTCTTCGACGATGAGCGGCCGCTGGTCGTGACTCGGACGTTCTCCAAGACGTGGTCGATGGCGGCGGCACGGCTCGGGTACTGCATTGCCCCGTCGTGGGTGGTGGCCGAACTGGACAAGGTCGTGCTGCCCTATCACCTGGACGCCATGAAGCAGGCCGCCGGGCGCTTGGCCCTGCGCTTTGAGCCGCAGATGCGGGCCCGGGTCGAAGAACTGGTGGCCGAACGAAATCGGCTCAGCACCGCGCTGGCGGCCACGAATGCGCAGGTGTGGCCGTCGTCGGCCAACTTCATTCTGTTCCGACCCCTCGCCGCGAATGCCGACACGGTCTGGCAAGGTCTTGTCGATCGCGGTGTCCTGGTCCGGAACTGCGCGTCGTGGGCCGGACTCGCCGGATGTCTGCGGGTCACCGTTGGTACGCCCGCCGAGGACGATCGATTTCTCACCGCTCTCACGGAGATCCTGAAATGAATCCTGCCCGCACCGCTACCCGCCAACGGACGACCAAGGAAACGGAGATCTCGGTCACGGTCGCCGTCGATGGCAACGGCTTAGTCGACGTGTCGACCGGAATCCCGTTTTTTGATCACATGCTGGCCCAGCTCGGCAAGCACAGCGGCATGGATCTCACCGTGAACTGTCGTGGAGACCTCGAAATCGATACCCATCACACGATCGAAGACGTTGGCATCGCGATTGGCGAAGCGCTGCGCGAAGCGCTCGGCGACAAGGCTGGGGTGCGGCGCTTCTCGTCGATCGCGGTGCCACTCGACGAAGCCCTGATCGACGTAGCCATCGATCTATCCGGTCGCCCTTTTTTTGTCTACGACGTTGACCCGTCGGGCGGGCGCGGTGAGACGTTCCTCCTCGGTGAGCCGGGGTTTGATCCGCAACTCGCCGAGGAATTTTGGCGCGCCCTCGTGACCGCGGCGATGGTCACGCTGCATATCCGCATGATCAGCGGCAAGAACACCCACCACATCATCGAGGCGTCGTTCAAGGCGGTCGCCCGAGCGCTTCGTGATGCGGTGCGAATCGACTCGCCGGGGACGGTGCCGTCGACGAAGGGCGTGCTGTGATCAACGCGCCGGCTCCGCTGATCGCTGTTGTCGACTACGGCATTGGCAACCTGCACTCGGCGTCCAAAGCGTTGGAGCGGGCCGGCGCCCGAGTGGTCGTCACGAGCGACGCCGCCGCCATCGCCGACGCCGACGGGGTGCTGCTGCCCGGTGTCGGAGCCATGGGTCGGTGCATGGAATCCCTCAACGAGTATGGGCTTCGATCGGTAGTCCTCGACGTGGCGCGTTCGTCGATGCCGTTCCTCGGTATCTGCGTCGGCATGCAGATGTTGCACGACGGGTCGGAAGAAAACGGTGGCGTGTCGGGCCTGGGACTGGTGCCGGGAACCGTGCGACGGGTGACGGGCAACGTCAAACTTCCGCAGATGCAGTGGAACGTGGTGGAGGCGTACGGTGGCCGCCCGTCCGTACTCCTCGACGGCCTTGTCGCCCAGGATGATCGGTGGATGTATTTCGTCCATTCGTTCGCTCCCGAACTTCACGATTCAGTGGTCGCGATCTGTGACTTCGGCGGCCCCGTCGGCGCCGTCGTCGAACACGGATCGGTCATGGGAACGCAGTTCCACCCCGAGAAGTCGTCGCACGCCGGCATTGCCCTGCTGGCGAACTTTGTTCGACACGCTGCGCTTGTGCTGTCGGGCCGGTAGTCCGCGTGGACCTCTATCCGGCTATCGATCTGCGTGGCGGTCGCTGCGTTCGCCTGCGTCAAGGTGAGTACGCCGACGAGACCGTCTACGGCGACGATCCCGTCGCCATGGCTCGCTCGTTCGCTGATGCCGGCGCTCGATGGATACACGTGGTTGACCTCGACGCCGCCCGAACCGGCGAGGGAACCAACCGGGCGGTTGTGGCCGCCATCGTCAAAGAAGTACGCGCGCTGAATGTCAGCGTACAGACCGGTGGGGGTGTGCGCACCGAAGCCGATATCGACGAGCTGTTGGCGTGCGGCGTGGCCCGCGTGGTGGTCGGGACGCAGGCCGTGCAGGATCCGGACTTCGTCGCCGCTGTGGCCCCGACTCGCCCGGGTGCGGTCGCCGTAGGACTCGATGCTCGCCTGCTGGTCAACGGGTCCTACGAGGTGGCGGCTCACGGATGGACGGCGGGTACCGGGGTCGAACTCTTTGGCCTGCTGGCCCGGTTCGCCGACTGCGGAGTGGCGGCGGCCGTCATCACCGAGATCGGTCGCGACGGGATGCTGACCGGGCCCGATCTTGACGGACTGTCCCGCGCCCTCAACGAGTCACCGATTGGCATCGTCGCCAGCGGCGGGGTGTCCTCGCTCGCCGACCTCGTTGCGCTTCGCCACTTGCGCTCCGGCCTCGACGGGCGGGACCTGCTCGGCGCCATTGCCGGGAAGGCGATTTACGAACACCGGTTCACCGTGGCCGAAGGCATCGCTGCGTCGTCCGGAACACTTCAGCCTGGAAGGAAGGACTGAGGTCATGGGCATCGTGTCACGGATCACCGCTCTGCTCGGTGGAGCGAATTCGACCGGGCCATTGAGTCAGCGGATCAAGATGCCATGTCACGCACTGTATGTGCACTGGGAATTTGCCTCACCTCTCGATGTATTGGAGTTCGACCTCACCATTCACGCCGATCCCGGCATTGATGTCGGCGAGTATTTGGCGCCGTTCTCCGGCCATATCGACGGATCGCAGTTTTACTTTGGCTTACAGACCGATATCCAACACCCGGATTCCGGCGAGGGAACCGGGAAGGGGCTGATCTTCTCCACGTGGTGGTCCTTCGACGCATCCGACATCCGGGTGGCGGACGACGGCTTCTTCCAATTAGGCACGCACGAAGGACGATTTGTCGGGGTGCGCCGAAACATCGACTGGAGCGTGGGTTCGTATCGCGCTTCGCTCGTTCGGACCGAACTCGACGTGGTCGACGGTCGCGAATTCGACTGGTTCGATCTCTCGTTCACCGCCCTCGGCTCCCGGGTCGGTTTGGCGCGGCCCGAGACCGTCGGCGAGACCACATGGGTCGGCGCGATCCGGTTTCCCCGCCGAGTGCCGGGCACGCCAGCACGTATCGAACCACGCGCCCCCCTTTTCCTGGAGGTCTATTCCCACGCCGAAACCTGGGCCGACGTGGCCCTCTTCGATGTCGACGTGATGGCCTACGGTAACGGCGTCCGCTGTCCCCGAGGGCGCACGGAGTACGCCCGCTATCCGCACGGCCAGCTGATGCCCAACGTGAACGTGCGTTTTGATGCGGACGAAGAACGGGTTCGGATGGCCTTTGGCGGCGAGACGGCCTCGGTCGATGTTGCTGGTAGTTGGTCGTAAGCGTGCGTATCGTTGTTGCTCGATGCACTGTTGTTTACGAAGGGCGTCTCGTCGCCACCCTTCCGGAGCACACCCGCCTCATCATGGTGAAGGCCGATGGGTGTGTGGCCATTCACTCCGATGGCGGTGCCTACAAGCCGCTGAATTGGATGAATGCACCGAACACTGTTCGGGAAATGATGGCGGCCGACGGCCGATCGGGTGAGTGGATCGTGGCCAACCCGAAGGGTGAGGCGCTGCGCATTACCCTCCATGAAATCCACTCAGACACTGGCCACGAACTCGGCATCGACCCCGGTTTGCAGAAGGAAGGCGTGGAGGCGGAACTCCAGGTACTGCTAAGCGAACGTACCGATGTGTTGGCGCCCGGTCTCACGCTCATTCGTCGTGAATACCCGACGGAAGTCGGTCCGGTGGATCTCCTCTGCAAAGACGCCAATGGCATCACCGTCGCCGTCGAGATCAAGCGTCGCGGCGAAATCGATGGGGTCGAACAACTGACCCGGTACGTCGAGTTCTTGAATCGTGACCCGATGCTGGCGCCGGTGCGGGGAATGTTCGTGGCCCAGGAGATCAAGCCGCAGGCCAAGGTATTGGCCACCGATCGCGGGTTCGCATGGGTCGAGGTCGACTACGACGAGCTGCGCGATCGACCTTCGAACGTGCTCCGACTGTTCTAGGGGAGGGAACGGCGCCCGAGTGCTCCGTCGGCCAGAACGGTGAGTTCGATCGTTGATTTGGCCACCGAGCAGGTGACCGTCGCTCCGATCGGCACCCCGACGAAGGGCGCCATCGCGCAGCTGCTCCCCGGTCCGGCGGCCAGTTCGGCCTGACGACGGCTGACGACCGGAAAGGTCGGACCGGCGCTCAGCGTGCCACCAGCAGCCAGGGTTACCAGCCAGGCCACTGCGTTCTTGTCAAAGGCGACGGTGCATTGAAGGGTCAATCCGGCCCGGGCTTTCTCCACCGGTGGGCAGCTGGGCCGGCCGAGCTTGGCGCCCAGACGAGCCGCCACCGGGGTCGCGCTTGCGATCACGGCAGCCGCAACAGCCTTGGGGACAGGGGTGGCGACTTTCCCGGCCTTGGTCGTACCGGTGGCGGCACCAGCGCTGGCGGCCGAGAGCAGTACCATCGCACAGGCGGCGGACAAAGGACGGGCCATCACCGAACAGCTTGGCGCGTGTGGGCCGGGGCTCGGTCACTACGGTGGAAGCGTGCACACGGTGCGGGTGATCCCCTGTCTTGACGTCGACCGCGGGCGAGTGGTCAAGGGCGTGAATTTTGTTGGTCTGCGCGACGCCGGAGACCCGGTGGAATTGGCCGCCCGCTACGACGCCGAGGGGGCCGATGAGATTGTCTTCTTGGATATCACCGCATCTTCGGACAACCGTGCGACGGTTTACGACGTCGTGGCCCGCACCGCCGAAACGGTGTTCATTCCGCTGACGGTGGGCGGCGGCGTACGCACCGTCGATGATGCCCGACGGTTGTTGCGATCCGGGGCCGACAAGGTGTCGACCAACTCGGCGGCAGTATCGGACCCTCTGCTCATCGACCGGATCGCCACGGAATTCGGCGCCCAGTGCGTGGTCGTTTCGATCGACGCGCGTCGCTGGTCCGACGGTCGCGCCGGATGGGAGGTCTTCGTCCATGGCGGGCGGACGCCAACGGGGCTCGACGTGGTGGAGTGGGCCGTCGAGGTGGCCCGACGTGGCGCCGGAGAAATCATGCTCACCTCGATGGACCGAGACGGTACCCGCGATGGATTCGACCTCGAGGTGACTCGGGCCGTGGTCGATGCCGTTCCGGTGCCGGTGATCGCCAGCGGCGGAGTTGGCACCCTCGAACATCTCGTTGACGGTGCGGTGATCGGTGGCGCCGACGCCGTGTTGGCAGCATCGATTTTTCACTTCGGTGAGCACACCGTCGGCGAGGCCAAGGCTGTCTTACAGCGCGCTGGCGTGACGGTGCGACCTATCCCGAAGGCGAGCTGACGGCGTGGGGATCACCACCGATGGCGAACTCTTCCGGGCCGTTCAGCTCAGCGGAGTCTTTGCTGATTCGAAGACGTTCGTCGACGCCGCCCCCCGACGTGATGCGGCCATGATCACGAGGGAGTTCACCAACGCGAGTCCGATGTCGGCGGTCGAACTTCGGGCCTTTGTGCTCGAGCGATTCGACGTCCGCTCGTCGTCAACTCAGGCGTACCGAGCCGAATCGTCACTCGACGACTACCTCGTGACCTGCTGGGATTCGTTGATTCGGACGAGCGACCATCCACCGGCGGGAAGCTCGCTCGAACCACTGCCGAACCCGTACGTTGTTCCGGGCGGCCGCTTCGACGAACTCTTCTACTGGGACACGTTCTTTACCGGCCTCGGCCTCCTGGCTCACGGTCGGACCGAACTGTTCCGGGGCATGGTCGATAACCTTGTGTCGCTACTCAATCGATATGGCCACATACCGAATGGCAGCCGGACGTATCTCTCCAGTCGTAGTCAACCGCCCATGCTGGCGGCAATGGTCAACGCGCTTACTGATGCGGGAGTGGACGGGCGATGGTACCTGCCGGCGTTGGTTCTCGAACACGACTATTGGACAACGGGTGAGCGGGTGGTCGTTGCCCATGGACAGCAGTGGGCACGCTACTGGGACGACGAGGACACAGCTCGGCCGGAGGCCTTCGCCGAAGACACACAAACGGTGCTCGGTGGAGGAGGGCCGGCGTTCCGAAGTCTTCGGGCGGCCGCCGCGTCTGGTTGGGATTTCTCATCGCGGTGGTGCGCGATTCACGACGACCTCAGCACCATTGAGACGACCGACGTCATCCCATGTGATCTCAATGCGCTCGTGATGCGTTTGGAGTGGACGATTGCCGACCTCGCCCGATGGGCCGGTGACGAGACGTTGGCTGTGCAATTTACTCGACGGGCTGACACTCGACGGGTGGCCCTGCAGGAGTTCTGCTGGGACAAAGAGGCAGGCTGGTTCTGTGACCTCGATGCCTCCTCGGGAACGCTTCGTCCGTCGTTGACCCTCGCGGGCGTGACGGCCTTGTCCGAAGGAATTGCGACCGCCGCGCAGGCCGCGTCGATGCGAACCACGCTGATGGAACGTTTTTTGGCGCCTGGCGGTCTGCGTACGTCGTTGTTCGAAAGTGGTGAACAGTGGGATGCCCCGAACGGATGGGCGCCGCTGCAGTGGTGGGCCGTCGTTGGTCTGCGCGCCTATGGATTTGTCGACGACGCCGCCACCGTGGCGTCTCGGTGGATCGCCACATGTCGAGCCGGGTTCGCCGCCGACGGGACGCTCCTTGAAAAGTACGACGTGGATGTGCCGGGCCGTCCCGTGGGCGGTGGTGAGTACGCCGTTCAGGAGGGGTTCGGCTGGACGAACGGCGTCCTCATCGACCTTCTCGCCAAGGGCTACGGCGATCGTGGCGAGAGTTCGCAGCTTCTGTAGCCTTGGCTCAGAGCAACGGAAGCTGCGAACTAGACCGCATTGGTGCCGTGCTCAGCGATCCATGCCTTGAGCAGGCCGAGGGAGTCGTGCTCTTTAGCGGCCGCAAAATTTCGTCGAACGAGGGTCTCGACGAGCAGACGGCCTCGTTCGTTGGGTGCTTCGTAGATGCCACTCGAAACCGTGATCCCGAACTGCGACGCGATGTTGAGTCGGTAGTCCTCCCATGCGTCGTCGTAGGAGTAGCTCGCGACGCCGTGCGCCACGAGCCCGTCATGCCAGCGGCGCACGAGGCGTTCTTCGTGCGCTCGACGATCGACTTCGGTGAGGCTTTGGCAGATGAAGTAGCTCACGTCGAAGGCGCCCGACGCACGAACGGTGAGCTGCCAGTCAAGAATCGCCAGGGGCGAACCGTCAGGAAGGTCGAAGAACAGATTGTCCAGGCGAAGATCGGTATGCGAGATCGTCATCGGCTTTGTTTTCACCGTCCATGCGTAGATCGCCGGGACATGTTCGGCAAAGAGCGCGGCCGCTTCGCAGACGTCGGGATCGAGGTCGGGGTAGCGCTTCATCACCGTGGGAAGACCGGCTTTGATCTGGCCCCCGACCGATAGGTAGGCGGGGTTATCGAAGGGACGGAGCCAGCCGATGTTCTGCAGTTCCGGGTTGTCCCAACCCCCGGCGTGCATAACGGCAAGAGCGTCGATGACCTGATCGGCGCGGTCGACTGGACATCCGGTGATCTGATCGAGCGCGAGTGACCCGTCGAGATCTTCGAGGAGGAGAATGCACTGCGTTCCCTCGGCCGATACGTCGGCGTAGAAGCACGCCGGGGTGCGGACGCCGAACCGTGACGAGGCGTCGCGGTAGAACCCCACCTCGGTCGTATAGAGCCCGAAGAACTGGGCGATCGGCAGCATGTCGGCGGCGCGAGTGTGGGCCTTGGCGATCATCGTGGCCGGAAGCTCCGACGCGGAGTCGGAATACGTGAGATGCACCCGGGCCAACTCGCCCACGAGGCCGACACCCTCACCGATTCGCTCCTGGGAGGCGGCGGTGACGTCGGTGCCGAGCGCCGCACTCAGCCAGGCCGCGTCGACGTTGTCGATGGTGGTCGGAATGGCGAGGTCAGGATTCGACAGAACACGTGCGGTCATGCGCCACTCTCTCAGATGGGTCTGGCGGCGAGCGAGTTGTGGTGCCAACCTTCGGGGTCAGGTGTCTCGTGTTGCGAGCAATGAAGCGAAGCGGAGTGGCGCAGTGCCGCAGGAACAGAGTCTTCGTGGCCGCCACCGGTAGCCTGGAGCAGTGGCTCCTGTCGACACCAAACTTGCGATCACGATGTTGGCCGACCGGGTCTTGGTTCAGATCCCGGCCAGCGATGGTGATCGGCTGAGCAAAGGCGGGCTGCTGATTCCGTCGACGGCCCAGATCTCTCGACGTTTGGCGTGGGCCGAAGTAGTTGCCGTTGGCCCGAGCGTGCGACTTATTCAGCCCGGGGATCGCGTGCTGTTCAACCCCGAGGATCGCTATGAGGTCGAAGTCAGTGGCGAGGACTATCTGCTCTTGCGTGAGCGCGACATCCACGGCGTGGCGGCCGACCGCATCGACGGCACCACTGGCTTGTATCTCTAAGCGCGAATGGAGTCTTGAGAAGCGGTGCCGCTGAACGGGCACAGCCAGCGGACCCACTGGCCATGCATCCCTGATTCCGCCAGTTTGATCGGGCGACCAACGTGGGCGTTTCCGTCCCAGAGGCGCAGGGTGAGTATCGCAGTGGTCTCGAAGAGCACCGGCGGTTCGAAGCTGAGCCACGCGACGGGAGCGTCGCTCGTCGCCGACTGACCCGTTGCCTCGACCAAGGCGTTGACCTCGTGCTGTTCGTCGATGGTGATGTACGGCCAGACGACGGAATGCATCACCACGGTCGTGCTCGATGGTGAGCGTTCGGCGAATTCAGATCGCAGCCAGTCGATCGCTTGCGCTCGATCGAGTCGACGTGGGTTCGATCTGGCGATGCCAATCGCCGCAGCGGTATCTCGATGCCGATCGTGTTGATCGGGCCACACGAAGCCGAGAATGCGAGCCCTTCCTTCGGCGGTTGCGACATCAATCGGTGATGGGTCGCATCCCGCGGCGCCAACAATCCTCAGATCATCGAGGGGAGGGTGTCCGGACCAGCGATCAGTGATGCAAACCGAGGAAGAGCGGCTTCCGGTCGTGCGACTACCGTCTCGGTAGGCGAACCGATCCAAGTGGAGGTTCAGCCCGGCGCTGGC
>JANLQX010000390.1:0-8796 GCA_031368095.1 Actinomycetes bacterium
TGCGCTCGCCGCCATCGATGTCAGCTAACGCTTCACTCCCCCCACTAGCAGCCGGTTGCGTCTCGCAGACGACTACAGGCTTCCGCTAGTCGACTGGGCCGCAGGGACACGATGGGTCGCCGAAACAACTCACGCGGAATCGTGTGAATGTTGTCGAAGCTCACGACACAATCGCTCGGCACACCATCGTCGTCGACGGTCAGGACAAGTTCGGACACCAGGCCACGCACGGTCCTCGTGACACCGGCAACAACAACGGAACCGATCCGATCGGCCACGGGATCTCTCGTCAGAACCAGCACAGGACGATCGCCACCGGGCGTCGCCGCGAACCACAGCTCACCGTGCCGCACTTGCCCAGTCCGACCAGTCTTCAGCGGGTCCCCAGACGGCGATTTTGCTCAGCGCGAGTTCGTCGTCGGTCAGCGGTTGTTCCTCCCAAAGGCGGGCATCATGCTCCGAGGCGAGACGCACCAGGTAGCGATGTAATGCGTCGCGTAGGAGTTCTGATTTGTCGACCCCCAGGACCTCAGCCCACTTCTGCGCCGACGCCGCCTCAGCATCGTCGACCCGAAAGCTGAGCATCGTCATACGTCAAGAGTATCCGTATGACGGACTATCGCAGGACACGAGTAACGAGTGCACGAATCTCGAGGAAGAGGTGCACCGAACACGAGGGAACGCACAGGTCAGTGCAGTTCAGCAATGAGCGCTTTCGCGATCACCGTTTTGAGAATGTCGTTCATGCCCTCACCAATGGCCATAAGCGGCGCGTCGCGATAGAGCCGTTCGACCTCGAACTCCGTCGAGTAGCCGTAGCCACCGTGAAGGCGCATCGAGTCGAGTGAGCACGTGATGGCCACCTCCGACGCAAACAGTTTCGCCATGCCCGACTCCATGTCGGCGCGCATACCTTTGTCGGAACGCCACGCCGCCCACCAGGTCAACAGGCGCGCCGCCTGCACCTGGGTGGCCATATCGCCGAGCTTCATCTGCACAGCCTGGAAGTTGTTGATCGACTGCCCGAAGGCCTCTCGATCCTTTGTATACCGAAGCGCCTGATCGAGCGCGGCCTGAGCAATACCGACGGAACGCGCCGCAATGTTCACGCGTCCGATCTCCAACGCTCCCAGCGCCATCTGCATCCCGCGACCTTCGTAGCCGCCGAGCAGACAGTCGTCGGGGACGAAGCAATCCTCGAACACGACTTCGCACGACTCGGTGCCCTTATAACCGAGCTTGCCGATGTCCTTCGTCACCGTCAGGCCGGGAGAACCCTGCTCGACCATGAGCATGCTCATGCCCTTGTGCGGCGGCGTTGTGGTGGGGTCGGTCTTGCAGAGCACCGGCATCGGGTTCGCGTACCGGGCGTTGGTGATCCACATCTTCGTGCCGTTGAGCACGTAGCCACCTTCGACCTTCTTGGCCGTCGTGCGAATGCTCTGGAGGTCGGTCCCGGCATTCGGTTCGGTGAGCGCAATGCAGGTGCGACGAGCGCCCGTGGCGAGCTCGGGCAGCCATCGCAGCTTCTGCTCCTCGGTGCCGTGGCTCACAATCATCTTGCAGGCCAGCGAGTGGCTGCCGAGGATGCCGGCGATCCCCATCCAGCCCTTGGAGATCTCCTCGAACACAATCGCCATGGTCACGAGGTCGGCATCCATGCCGCCGTACTCGCCCGGGATGGTGATGCCGAACAGACCGAGCTGCTTCATCTTCTCGACGATCTCCGTCGGATAGCGACCCTCGTGTTCCCAGTCGCGCGCCACCGGACGAATCTCACGATCGACGAAGTCCCGCATGGTCTTCTGGAACATCTGATGCTCGTCGGACAGCTCGAAATCCATGATGCAACCTTTCCGGGTGTTCCGCTGATCGGAACGTCGTTCCATGTGCGGCTCAGTCTACGGAAGGTGCGCCCTACCCAACTTCGTCGACGACGCGCACCTCCTCGGCGCCACCGCGCACCTCAGCGACAGCGGCGCGCACCTCAACCCAAATACACGTCGTCGGCCCGATTTTTGGCCGATGTGCGCGGGGAGGCGAACGATGTGCGCGGGAAACGGACTGAGGTGCGCGGACGCCACAGCCGGTACCGTTCCGCCCATGGCATTTGCGTCAGTCAATGGGCAGAACCTCTTCTTCGAAGACACCGGTGGCGACGGTCCGCCGATCATCCTCGGCCATGGCTTCTTGATGGACCAGGAAATGTTCGTCCACCAGGTCGCCGCCCTGCGTGACGACTACCGAGTCATCACCTGGGACGAACGTGGTTTCGGGCGCACGGAATGGGACGGCCAGCCGTTCACGTACTGGGACTCAGCGGGTGACTGCCTCGGTCTGCTCAGTCACCTCGGCATCGAGCGCGCCGTCGTCGGCGGAATGAGCCAAGGAGGATTCCTTTCGATGCGCGCCGCGTTGCTCGCCCCGGCGCGAGTGAGGGCACTCATCCTTCTCGACTCTGGTGGTGATACGTACACTGACGATCAGCGCGCCGCGAATCAAGGAATGGTCGACTTCTGGCTGGCCGCTGGCCCCGTCGATGATCTCGTCAACGCGGTTGCTGCGATCATTGTCGGCGACCCGGTTGCAAGTGCCCCGTGGATTGCGAAGTGGAAGGCACGCGATCCTCAGCAGATGGTGGAGCCGTCGCGATGCCTGATGGAGCGCGACAACATCATGGCAAGATTGACGGAGATCACCTGTCCGGCCCTCGTGATTCACGGAACGGAAGATGTTGCGATTCTGATGGAGGAGGCTGAAGCCACGGCCGCCGGACTCGTCGGCTGCACTGGCGTCGTCAAAGTCGCCGGGGCTCACGCCGCAAATCTCACCAACCCGGAACCGGTGAACGCCGCAATCCTCGAATTCCTCGCCGGACTGCCGGCCTGAAAGGCCCCCATGGAATCCGCCCGAAAGATCCAAGACGACCTGCGCGCCCCGGCGCGAGCGCTGCGCGAAGACATCCCCGACGTCATGGCGGGCTTCGGTGCCCTTCATGCGGCGGCGATGAAGGCCGGAGCCGTAAGCGCCAAGCACAAGGAGTTGATGGCGTTGGCGATCTCGATCACCAAGCAGTGTGACGGCTGCATCGCCGCCCATGCTCGGGGGGCCGCCCGCGAGGGTGCGACCGAAGCCGAAGTCGCCGAAACGATCGGCGTGGCGATCGTGATGAACGGCGGCCCGGGAACCGTCTACGGCCCCCGCGCCCTGGCGGCCTTTCGTGAATTCTCGACGCCTCCCGAGCCCCCGACGTAAGTACTGGGTCAGCTCACGTTGCTGGGTCGGGATAGTCGCATTACGGCGACTGAGCTGACCCAGAACACTGAGCTGACCCAAGAAGCGTCTGCCCGGGATGAGCGTCTACCCTCGACGGCTGTGCGTTTTCGTCTCGTGGCCTCGGACATCGATGGCACGTTGATTCGGTCCGACGGCGTCCTCGCCGAACGCACCAAGGCGGCCCTCAACGCCGTCGTCAACGCCGGCTCAACGTTTGTCCTGGCCACCGGCCGCCCCCCTCGCTGGGTCCATCCGATCGCCGAGATGACGGGTCACCGCGGTCTGGCCGTCTGCTCGAACGGGGCGTTGGTCATCGACCTCACCGACGAACGCATTGTCGACCAACGCCTCCATCCGAGAAGTTCCGCCCTCGCCGCCGCCAATGCCATCCGGTCGTTGCTTCCCGACGCAAGGTTTGCCGTCGACGGGCCTTCCGGGTTCGGCCATACCCCCGAGTACACCTCGGCCTTCCTGCACGGCCGAGAAGCACGCATTGCTTCCCTGGAAGAGCTTCTCGACGGTCAAATCACCAAAGTGATGTTCCGTCATCCCGAAATGAGCATGGATATACTACGTGAACTTACTGATCTGATCGGCGACAACGCAACGGTCACCTTCGGGTCAATGGGCGACGACCTCGGTCCGAACACCCTCGTCGAACTCATGCCGTTCGGGGTGACCAAGGCCGACGCGTTGGCGCGCATTGCCGGTCATTTCGACGCAACCGCCGCCGACGTGATCGCGTTTGGCGACATGCCGAACGACATCGACATGCTGGCGTGGGCCGGGCACGGTGTCGCCATGGACAACGCCCACCCGCTGGCCAAAGCGGCCGCCGACGAAGTCACTGCCTCGAACGACGACGACGGCGTTGCCGCAGTTCTCGAGCGCGAGCTCAGCATCGCTGCCACGTGAGTAACGGAAGTCTCGACACCCCAACTTCCACGTCGAAGTCGGTCCTTTCACCGGAGTACCGCTCGATCACCATTTCCACGCTCACGGCGATCTCGCTATCCGCCTTTGACGGACTCGGCGTTACCGCGGTCCAAAGTTCGATCGCTGGTGACCTCGGCCGCGTTCGACTTCTGCCCTGGGTGTTCACCGCGTTCAGCCTCACGCTGACCATTGCCGCCCTCGCGTCGGGCCCACTGATCGACGGACTCGGCCTGCGTCGGGTGTACCGCATCACCCTCGTGAGCTTCTTGCTGGCGAGCATCGCCTGTGCGGTTGCCCCGTCCATGGAAACGCTCATCCTCGCTCGCACGGTTCAGGGCGTTGGCGGCGGACTCGTCATCGCCGTGGCGCTGGCGGCCGTGGGCGTCACGTTCCCGGAAAACCTACGAAGTCGCGCCTTCGCCGCGAACTCCACGGTGTGGGGCGTGATGTCCTTTGCCGGACCGGCCCTCGCCGCCGCATTGGTCCGGACCCCACTCGGTTGGCGGGCCGTGTTTGCGGTGAACATTCCCCTCACGCTGTTCGCCATGCTCATCGGCTGGAATCGGTTGCCGGGTCGCCAACCCGGTGTCGCGCGGATGCGCTTTGACCTCCGCGGCCTCGTCCTTCTCGGCACCTTCCTGACGCTGCTCCTCGTCGGAGCGACGGAACTTGACCAACGAGCCGTTGTGCCGACCGGACTCGCCATTGTTGTCGGCGCGCTCTACTGGCGCCACGCTGGAAGGAGCCCTTCGCCCATTCTCGAACGCCGCCATGTCACCGGCTGGCCGTTCGGAGCAATCAATATGGCGGTGTTCATGCTCTTCGCCGGGGGACTGGCCGTTGAGGGCTACGTCCCGCTCTTCGTGACCGGTGCTCTTGGTCGTTCGCGAGAATTAGCGGCGTTCTCCGTCACGTTCCTGGCCCTCGGCTGGACGCTTGCGTCGATTGTTGTCAGTCGACTTCTCGACCGGGTCACGAACACGTCGGTGATGATCGGCGGCTTCATGGTGGCCATCCCGCCGCTCGTCGTCGGTCTTGTCACCTATTCGACGTCCACCCCGGTCGCCCTTGTTGCTGCCCTATCGCTCGTTCAGGGAGCGGGAGTCGGCGCCGTGACCAACGCCGGAATCACGCTGCTGCAACGATCGTCTGGCGCGGACGAGATGGGCCGCACCAGTGCCGCCCATCAATTTCTGCGCAACCTGGGCTCGACGATCGGCATCGCCGCGGTGAGCGGGGTGCTGTTTGGTGTGATCCGTCACCGAATCGGCAATCTCGAAGAAATCCGACCGCTCCTGAAGGGCAACGACAAGTCGCAGGTAAGCGCGACTGCCCGGTCAGCCATTGCCTCTGGATACCGAACTGCTCACGTGGTGTCGTTATCGCTGACCGTTGCGGGGCTGGGAATCACCCTCCGACTTCACCGCTGGATGCGTCGCCACGGCTGACGACGCATCCGAGAGACGCCTGCGCTAGGCCTCGACGACGTAGGTGCTGGCGATCTTGTCGTGCCACGTCTGCTTGTCCTTGTCCCACAGCATCCAGAGAAATCCCAAGAACAGCGGGATAGCCGACACGATTCGCCCGACGTAGCGGACGGCCGCCGACCCGTAGCCAATCGGCGAGGCGCCCGCCGTGGAGATCACCCGAAGACCGAGCACCTTCTTGCCGAGCGTGGCGCCCTGGCCGCCCTCGAAATATACGTAGTACGCCAGCCCGATGGCACCGCCAAGGACCTGGCCGAGGTTGGCTCCGCCGATCTTCAAGACGATCCCAGTCACCACGCCCACGATGATGCCGTCAACAACAACGGCGAGGAATCTTTTTCCGAACGATGCTCTGGTCATTACGGCCTTTTCGAAGGGGACGGCGGAGAGCATCGTCGACCGAACCCCTCCCGTCAATCGGTACGTACTCGCCGCTCGACAGGAAAAGCCCGCCGAACTACGCCATGATGACCCACGTCCCGAAATCATCGACAGAGGATCGTTCATGTCCAAGTCCCCCAAGCTCGACAAGCTTGCCCATCTCGCCGCCGTACCGTTGTTCTCCGGTTGCTCCAACAAGGAGTTGAAAGAGTTGGCCCGCCTCTGCGACGAAGTCGATGTGACCGCCGGCAAAGTTGTTGTTAAGCAGGGTTCGACCGGGTTCGAGTGCTACATCGTTCACGATGGTGCGCTGAAGGTAGAGATCGACGGTCAGCTCGTGACCACCCTCGGAGCGGGAACTCACTTCGGTGAATTCGCCCCGATCGACAAGCGTCCTCGTTCCGCAACGGTCACGGCCATCACCGACTCCACCCTTCTGGTCCTCGGCCCGTCGCAGTTCTCGACCGCACTTGCCGACATCCCAGGCTTCGGCATGAAGCTTCTCGCCACCATGGCCACTCGCGTTCGCGAAGCCAACGGAACCCGCTTCTCGCACTAGTTCGGACGCCGTTAGAAGAGCCGCCCCGGAGCGACAGGAAACGGAGCGTTCTCGAACGGGTCGGAATCGTCTCGTGGATCGCGATCGTCGGATATCAACTTCCTCAGCGCGCGTAGCTTCGGAGAGGCTACGTAGTGTCGGCCTCGATTCTCGCCGACCGCCGTTAGGAGGCCAACCGTGAGCAACTGACGCAGGTCGCGAGATGCGGTCGCATCGGTGATCTCTTCGTCGGGTCGAAGCAACGCTCGGTAGGTCGCATTGCGGACTCGGAAGCCGATCGCCGCCTCGTACAGCACGGAAAACGTTCGCTCCGCCAACCCGTGGGTGATCATCAATCGCTCGATTTCTACCCAGAGTCGCTCGCTTTCACGAACTCGTCGAAGCATCGTCCGGGCCTGGCGAAGATGGGCGAGCAACATAAATCGGATCCACGGGCGAGGATCGCGCCCCGGCTGCCATCGGCCGCCGCCGACGAGCGCAAGTACGTCGTAATACGCCTGCGTGTTGCGTCCGAGGTATTCCTCAACGCTCGAGAAGACGGGCGAAACAACGCCGTGGCGAGCCAACACCAACGTCTGGAGGCAGCGCGCCATCCGTCCGTTCCCATCTCTGAACGGATGGATCATGACGAGATTTAGGTGCGCCATTGCCGCGTTCACGACCGGTGGTGTCATCGGCGGCCGATTCAGGGTTTCGACAAGCGCCGCCACCAGGCCACGCACGAGCGCAACAGAAGCTCCCTCATAGACGACCTCTTGCGTCTGTTCTCGTTCGACGAAGATCGGACCCGCCCGCCAAAGGCCGGGGCGCGCTTTCAGGTCATGGTTCGTCATCATGAAATGCAAGCTCTTCAGCAACTGCTCGTTATATGCGAACTGATCATCGCTGACCATTTGCAAAACGAACGTCATTGCATCGCGGTAACCCCTCAGCGCCAGCGCTGTCTCCTCCGACGCGTCGAGTGGCTCTTGGCCAAGGTCGATAGCAGCCGCATCATCGAGAGAGGCGTCGTAGCCTTCGATGCTGTTTGAACCCTGAATCGATCGCGCCGTTGACACGCGTCGAAGTGACCCGACCCATCGACGAGGCTCCCGAACGGATTGCCTGAGCTCCTCCTGCAATCCGTCGATCATCGCAACGACGGCGAGCTCCTCCGCGGTCAGGACCGGGCTGGGGAAAAGTATGGGGGATTGAGCGATTCCATCCATCACAATGTCGGATTCTATCCGACATTGTAGGACCAGGAGACCTGCTCAGCCTCGTAGGGACTCGTCGATGGGGTCGACGCCGAGGATGCCGTCGACCGACCGGAGTTCGGCGAGCGCGGCGGCAGGCACGGCATTGTCGGTGTCGAGGATCATGAGCGCACTGCCGCCGGTATCGGAACGGCCGAGGGCCATGTTCGAAATATTCACTTCGTACTTGGCCATGGTCACACCGACGACGCCGATCATTCCCGGTCGGTCATCGTTGCGGACCACGAGAAGATGGCGCGACGGCGGAACTTCCACGGCGTGATCGTCGACCATGACGATCCGCGGCTCCATCCGAAGTCCCGCAATGGTCCCCGCCAACGAGTGACCGCACGACGTTCGCAGTTCGATCTTTGAGCGGTAGTCAAGCGACAGTGAGCTCTTGGTCTCGGTCACGGCGAGGCCTCGCTCCTCGGCCAACTGCGGCGCGTTCACGTAGGTGACCTGGTCATCGTGAACGGCACCGAGCAAGCCTTTGAGCACGGCAAGGCGAAGGATACGCGTGTCGTAGTCGGCGATCTGCCCGGCGAAGGTAATGGCAAGCTCGGCCGGGGTCCCGCCACAAAGGCCGGCCACCAACAAGCCCAACCGTTCGGCGAGGGGAAGGTACGGTCGGATCGTTTCGCTCGCTGCCGCGGCATCGACATTCACCGCGAACGGCACGAAATCACCGGCCAACGCCAGCTCGACCATGTCGGCAATGGTGTCGCCAGCCTTGTCCTGGGCCTCCCGGGTACTGGCCCCAAGGTGCGGTGTGACGACGACGTTGGGAAGGGTGAACAACGGGGAGTCGGTGCACGGCTCCTCGGAGAACACGTCGAGGCCGGCGCCCGCGATGCGGCCCGACGAGAGGGCGTCGAACAACGCTGTCTCGTCGACAATGCCACCACGCGCCGTGTTGATG
>JANLQX010000428.1:0-32463 GCA_031368095.1 Actinomycetes bacterium
GCAAACTGCCGCGGTGTGAGCTCGATCTCGACTTCGCCTCTCCAGCAGCGGTGTCGGGCCGGGTCGAGTCGAAGATCTCCAACGCTCAGGATCGCTGGGCGAACTCGGCTGGTACGGCGGATCAACGCTCGGAGATGGGCAACGAGAACGACATACGAGGACGGTTTCGTGAGGAAGTCATCTGCCCCGGTGTCCAGTGCTTCGGCGTGGTCGTGCTCACCATGTTTCGCCGTGAGCATCAATATTGGAGTCCATATACCTGCTTGGCGTAAGTCCCCACACACCTGATACCCGTTGCGCTTCGGTAACATGATGTCAAGGATTATGGCGTCGTAATCGTTCTCCTTAGCCAGCCAAAGACCCTCCTCGCCGTTGCGCGCTGTGTCGACCACGAAACCCTCACGATGCAGGCCCCGTTTCATCGCGTCGACAAGGCGATCTTCGTCGTCGACCAGCAAGACTCGCACGACATCCAGTGTTGCAGGTGTGCGAAGCCGTCATTCGGCCAAGCGACCTCTCGACACAGGAACGCGATGGCGCGACCGACGTTCGGCATTGACCCGATAGCCCTTCATGTTCTTGTCACTGACGGATCGGCCGTTGCGTACACCAGCGCCCTCTTCTCAAGTTCAAGCGCCCCCTTCGACGCCGCATCAAGCTTCTCGGGCGTGAGCTTCTCCGTGTGCACCATGACGAGTGACTCCTTTGACTCATCAGTTCCATCCCAACCAACGCGAACCACACCAACGCCGGGCGCGTAGTACTTCAGCTGTATCGCACTCGGCTCCTCTTCGTTGTATTCCTCCGTGAGGAGTATTCCGTCGTACGTTCCGGTCGGCACCGTGGTCTTTTCAGTCGATGACCGCACGTGTGCCCGGTCGTTCCAGAAGTACGGGGCGGGCGCAAATCCCTCTGACCAGTCCTGCGTGTTCGGTTTTGGATCGGCCTTCATCATGATCCCCGCCTTGGCGTCGGATGGGTGGCCGACAAACCAGGTGCGGCCGGCGGTGTATTCGCCCGCCTCCCATAGTTCGCTGTACTGGCCAAGGTGCCAGACATTGCCCGCCTTGTCCTGGGCGAAGAAGGTCAACTCGTCCTCGTCGAGCTCACCTTCGGTGAAGTCGCTTTCCCAGATAACGACGGCGTTCACACCGTTGATCACCTTCGTCAAGTTGGTGACGGTGAACGTGACCCGGTGCGAAAGAGTCTTTCCCTCTTCCACCGTGGAGCCGTCATACTCATGCCGAGCGCCCGGGATCAACGGAAAGTACTTGTTGTCGATGTTGATCGATGTCCCGTCGAAGTTCGCGAGCTGAAAGTCTTCTCGAGTGAATTTGCCGGGTATGACCACAGGTCGATTGGCCGCTGTCTTCTTTACCGTCGCACCTGTCGTCGTGGCTTCGGTCGAGGCCGCAGATTGAACCGTCGTGTCAGACGATGACGAGGAACATCCACTTCCAAATGTGGCGAGAGCGGCAATCCCGGCAAGAAGGGGAATGACCTTCCTATGCGGCGGTACCGGACGGTTGATTCGAACATTCATGGTTACTCCTTCGGTTGTGTTCACGTCGCGACCACCGCGATGCGAGCGAGTCTCTGTCGCTCCGCCTTGGACTTCCCCAGGTGCAGGTACATCGACGGAACAACGAAGAGATTCAGAAGCGTCGAGGTGAAGAGGCCACCAAGGATGACCGATGCCATCGGAAACTCGATTTCTTGACCGGAGATGTTGCCTCGCACCAGAAGCGGTACAAGCGCAAGGCCAGTTGCGAGCATTGTCATGAGGATCGGCGCCAGACGCTCGGTGGCGCCCTTCAACACAAGATCAGGACCGAAGGGAACCCGTTCCTCCTTCTCCAGATGTTGGAAGTGCGTGATCTCCATGATGCCGTTCCTCGCGGTCAAACCGACGACGGTGAAGAAGCCGACGAAGGACCCGATCGAGAGCACGCCGCCGCTCAGGTACGCACCCAACACCCCGCCAACGAGAGAAATGGGAAGCGTAATCAGGTGCAGAGCAACGTCGCGCCAGTTTCGGAACACGGCGAGGCAGAGCGCAACGATCCCTGCGAAGGCAAGGGCAGCGAAGGCGAGAAGGCGGTTTTGGGCCGCTTGCCGCTCCCGGTACTCACCAAGAACCTGGGCCGTGTGTTCGAGCGGCAGGCTGATCTTCGCCACTTTCGCTTCCAGGTCGCGGGCGACCGCGCCGAGATCACGCCCCTCAACTTCGGCCGAGATGTCGAGACGACGGAATCCCCCTTCGTGGCTAATGGCATTCGGCGTCGGCCGAATACTTACCTTGGCGACGTCACCGAGTCGGACCTTCGCGCCGTTCGGACCGTTGACCAGGATCTCGCTGATGTCGTGAATGCTGTTGCGTGCTTCGGGCACGCTCCATACCTCGACGTCGTAGGTCTTGCCGTCACGGAACACGTCACCAACCTCTTCACTCGCCATGATCGTGGCGGCTGCGCGCCTTACGTCTCCGGGCTTCACCCCCGCCTGTTTCGCCTTGAGCAGATCTACGTCGACCTCGATCTGAGGCACGAGCAATTGCAACTCGACGTGCTCGTTCTTCACGCCGTCGATTTCGCCGAAGGCATCTTTTACTTCCTCGGCCTTCGTTCGCAGAACATCGAGATCTGGGCCGATGAGGCGCACCACCAGAGGGTCGCTCTGTCCGGTGATGGTCTCGCTGATGCGTTCGGCGAGATACGTCTCCACGTTGGTGAACATTCCCGGATAGCTCGCCACTACTGCTTCGATCTTGGCGAGGGTCTTTTCGTAGTCGACCTTCGGGTCGACGCTTATCCAGTTTTCGCCGAAGTCAACACCGGCGATCTCCTCGCCGAGGAACGCCTGTCCGATGTGGGATCCAAAGTTGCGAACACCAGGAATGGCCCGAAGCTCATTGCTGCCTTTGATGACAATCCGTCGCTCCTCGGTGATTGAGGTGCCCGGCTTCGAGATCCAGTGCATCAAGAAGTCTTTCTCCTTGAAGGTTGGGAAAAGTGACTGCCCAAGCGTAGGAACGAGTGCGACACCACCGATGGCCACCGCTGTCACGACCGCGTAGATCGGGATCGGGCGCGAGAGGAGTGGGGTGAGCAGGCGTCGGTAGCCCCTTCGAAGGAGAACGGCCACCGGAGATTCGTGATGGTCCCACATAGGAGACGCGACGCCGCTTCGGGAGTAGAGAATCATGCTCAATGCCGGTGTGCTGATGAGTGCGACCAAGAGCGAAACGGTGACAGCCAATGCGTAGGTGATCGCTAACGGACGGAAAAACGATCCGGTAAGGCTGGTCAGGAAGAAGATCGGCACGAGCGACATGATTTCGATGAACGACGCGTAGACAACCGCTCCACGGACCTCGACTGAAGCAGCCAGAATCACCGCAGCCGTCGATCTCGGACTGCCGTTGGAATTGTTCTCGCGAAGGCGACGCACGATGTTTTCGACGTCAACGATCGCGTCGTCGACAATTGCCCCGAGCGCGATGACTAGGCCTGCCAAGACCATGGTGTTGATCGTGGCCCCCCTTGCGTAAAGCACGAGCCCGGCCGCGGTCAACGACAACGGCATCGTGATGACGCTTATCAATGCCGAACGCCAATCGTAAAGAAACAGGCCGAGCACGATCAAGACGAGCAGTGCACCAAGGATGAGAGACGAGGTCAGGTGATCGATCGCCTCATCGACGAAACTCGCCGGACGGAAGATCGTTGTGTCGATCTCGATGCCTGGAAGGCCGGGCCCCATCTCCGCCAGTGCCTTTTCGGCCTGTTCAGTCACCTCCAGCGTGTTGCCCCACGGGAGTTTCTCAACGACAAGCATCAACCCGGTGCCGCCGTTGATTACTCCGTCTCCGGCAAGAGGCGGCGACCCCGTGACGACCTTTGCGACGTCGCCAATGCGCAGAACCCTGTCGCCCCGTTGGACGAGGGCGACTTGCGCGAGATCCTCCGGCGTGACAATGGACAACTTGTGGCGAACGCCCAGACGTTGATTCGGCGTATCGATGAACCCGCCGGTGCCGATGAACCCACCACCGGCATATTTGAGAATTCCCGCATCGAGAGCTTCGGCGGTGGCTTCCATCACCTGATCGAGGGACACGTTTTCACTGGTCAGCTTGTTCGGCTCGACCTGCACCTGGTACGCCTTGATTCGCTCGCCCCAGATGGCGACGTTTGCGACTCCGGGCACCCGAAGCAACCGGGCCCGGATTTTCCAGTATGCGGTCATCGACATGTCCTCAAGGGAAATGGTTTTCGATGACAGTCCGATTTTCATCACACGACTCGTTGCCGACAGTGGCTGCATCATGACCGGAGGTGCGGCCCAGGTCGGCAGAATGTTCTGTATCGTCGAAAGCTTCTCCTGCACGAGCTGTCGAGCGTTGAGTTGGTCGGTTCCGAGCTTGAAGGTCAGCTCCACGTACGAAAGCTGCGAAGCGCTCTTGGATCTCATGATTTCGAGACCCGGAACGCCACTCAACGCCTGCTCCATGGGAATCGTTACCAGTGACTCAACTTCGGAGGCGGCAAGCCCCAGACAGGCGGTTTGGATTTGCACGCGTGGTGGAGCGAATTCCGGGAAGACATCGACCGGCATCTTCTGCAGGGCGTTGAATCCGAACAGCATCATTCCGGCGGAGAAAGCAACGACAAGGTAACGAAATCGGAGACTATTCTTGATTATCCATCGCAACATGACGAAGGCTTCGTTCGGCTATTCGTCGCCAACGCCGATTTCGGCGCCGTACAACTGAGTCGCTCCGAGTGTCACAACCTTCGTCCCTTCATCAGGACCTTTGGTGAGTGATGCTACGTCACCGACGATTTTCTCTACGGTGATCGCCGTTCGCTGGAAGGACAAACCCTTCACGTTTACGAAAGCCCATGTCTTGCCGTCTGGATCGTAGAGCACTGCGCCATACGGAATCTCTAGACCGGAAGGCCCGATCTTCACATCTTCTGTTTTCAAGTCGATGCGGGCGGCAGCCTCTTTGGTCAGGGTCACCCGCTTGAGCGGCGAACCCTGAATGTCCTCGATCTTGGCTGCGTCTTTTGTCGCGTCGTCCTCACCCGCACTACTGGAGCAGCCGGCCAGCGAGATCACCCCAACGATGAGTACTCGCATGAAGAGCATGTTTCGAAGACTGAACTTCCTCGTCATCTTCATCGTGGTTTCCATGATCGTCCGTTCCTCCGTTGTCTTTGCCATCAGGTCGGGTTTCATGATCCGACCAAATCGAGTTGAGGTGTTTCCGACGCGTCGACCAATTCGTCCATGTTCCAGGCCGGCAGAATCTCTTTGGGTCCGAAATGGACGTACAACGGAGGGAGGACGAACAGCTGCGCGATCACCGTCGTCACCAGGCCACCGAGGGTTGCCACGGCCATCGGGAAGAGCAGTTCTTGGCCTGCGACGTTGTTGAAGGCGAGAACCACAGCAAGGGCGAGAGCGGTCAGAACACTTGCGTTCAACATCGGTCCGATTCGCGATCGGGCCCCGAGAAGCATCAGCTCTGCGTCAAGAGGGCGTCCGTCGTGCCGGAGAGCCAAGTACCGCTCGATGGTACGAAGGGTGAATCGCGTCGCCAAGGCAAACACCGCACCAATCGCCGAGACGGTAGCGATTGACATGGGCGGTCCGTAGATGCGGGCGGCGACCGGCGCGCCCGTCACCGAAACGAGGATCACGAGAATCGCTATCGCTCCAAGACGCCAACTTCGAAATGCGGCCTGCAGAACGAGGAAGACACCGATGATTGCTGCGATGGCGAAGGCCATCACTCGGCGTTGCGACGATTGCTCGTTGGAGTAGTCCGACAGAAGGGTCGTGTGAAACTCCTGAGGCATGGAGATTCCTTTGAGAGCCTTTCGAACATCGGAGGTGACGTCTCCCACGTTTCGCCTCTTAATATTCGCCGTCACATCGATGTAGCGAGAAATGTCGTCGTGTTCGATGATCGGTGGTGTTGATCTGACCGTTACGTTCGCAACGTCGCCCAGCCTGATTACTTTCCCGGCCGGTGTGTCGATCAACAGGTCCTGGACGCTCGAGACGCTCGTTCGAATCTCCGGTCGGCCCCAGACCGTGACATCAAAGATCTTCTGATCCTGGAACAGGTTTCCAACCCGAAGGCCGGAGAGCAGGGTTTCCGACGCACGTCGGACGTCGCCCGGTTTGATGGCGAGCGCCTGAGCTTTCAACAGGTCCACCTCCACCTGAATTGTCGGTTCAGCTAGTTGGGACGATATGTGCGCTTTAGAAATTCCTTTGATCTGGGAGAACGAATCCTTGATCTCTTCAGCCTTCTCGCGAAGCACGTCAAAGTCCTGTCCGAACAACCGAACGGAGAGTTCGTCCCGGCTGCGTCCGAGGGACTTGCGAAGCCGTTCGGCGGAATATGTTGTCACCCGATGACTTAGACCGGGGTAGCCGAGGACAATCCGCCGGATTGTTCCTACCGTCTTCGAATAATGATTCGGCTTGACGCTGATGAACATTTCCGCGGAGTCGCTCCCGACCGGCCGGTCTCCACCCACCGCCTGACCGATTTGTGAACCGACCGTGCGAACGCCAGGAACCGCTCGCAGCTCTGCAGTCGCCCGGCTGATGATCCGCGTCATCTCCGGTAGCGACGTGCCGTAGGGAGCTTGCCATCTTACCATCAGGTTGGTGTCTTTGAACTTGGGGAGGAGCACTTTATCCATGGAAGGTATGACACCTATTCCAGCGATAAGAAGCACACCTCCCGTAGCGAGTGCCGGAATCGCAGACTGTCCGAAAACCGAAAGTGCTTTGGTGTACGTTCGCCCGATCCAGCGCGTGGTGAGCGAAGTGTCGCCTTCGGTCAGGTCTCTCAGTAGCTTGCGCAGAGCTGGTGTAAGCGTTAAAGCAACAACGACGGACGCGATCATCGCCACAAGGCAGGAGATGGCGACCGGTGGAAAGAACCTGTCCCCGGACACGCCGTTCAGGAAGAAGATGGGCAGCATCGCAACGGCAAATATCACCGTCGCCCAGACGGCCGGTCTCACGGAGTCGTGCGCCGCGTTCCGCGTTCCGTTTACTGCAGGCATCGCGTTGCCGTCGGCGCTGGTGAGAGCGGTCGGCGCCTGACTAACGTCGCTCACCGACTGTTCGACAACCGCACCGACGGCGACGGCTAGGCCGGCAACGACAACGACGTTGAATGTTGCTCCCATCAGATTCAGCGCCGTCGCAGCCGCAATGAACGAGGCGGCCACGGATGTAAGCGCGATGAGTGCCTTCTTCCATCGCAAAAGAAGCAGGATGAGGCCGGCTGCCACCAACAGCGTGCCAACAACCAGCGATCGGAAGAGATTTGAGGTTGAGCGGTTCAGGTAATCCGTTGGGCGGAAGACGCTCGAGTCCATGTTGAGCCCGACGAGTCCGGGCCGTAGCGCTTTCAACACTTCGTCTACGTCGTGCGTGACTTTCGCAGTACTGGCATTGGGAAGCTTCTCGACCACGATGAGAAATTGACCGGCGTTCCCGACAACGGCGTCACCGATGAGCGGCTGGTGATCCTCGACCACGGTCGCCACATCGCCAAGTGTCAGCGGAACACCCACGGTGTCATCAATGACGATCGTGGCCAGATCCTTTGGCTCGATCACCGGGAGATTGTGTTGAATGCCAAGACGCTGGTTGGCCGTATCGATGAACCCGCCGGTCCCCGGGGTCGATGCTTCAAGGAACGTAAGGGGCGATACCCAAAGGGCATTTCCGGTTGAGCTGACTACCTGCTCGATCGAGACTTGCTTTTCCCGGAGCTTCGCCGGGTCAACCAGCACCTGCAACTGCCTTTCGCGTTGACCCCAGATCGCCACGTTCGCCACACCGGAGACGGCAAGCAGTCGTGGTCGGATGGTGAAACGTGCGAGAACACCGATTTGTATGGGTGTAAGGGTCTTCGACGACAGTGCGATCATCGCCGTACGACTTGTCGAAGCCTGGGGCTGGAGCATCTGGGGAGGGCGTGACACGTTTGGCAGGCCGGCCGCCTGGCTGATCCGCTCCTGTACCACCTGGCGGGCCCGGTACATCGGCGTGCCCCGATCGAAGACCATTTCGATGTACGAGAGGCCAGGCACGGATCTGGAGTGAATGGTGTCGAGCCACGGAACACCATCGAGGAGGTCTTGCTCTATCGGAACGGTGACAAGCTGTTCAACCTCCTCTGCGGACAAGCCAAGTGCATCGGTTTGAACGACGACGCGGGGCGGGTCGAACTCCGGCAGCGTCTCTATCCGTGCACTTTTCAGCTGAATGAAGCCAAAGACGATCAGCGCAGCCGCAAACGCGACCACGGCCCGATTGGCCTTCAGGCTCCACGTAATGATCCGTCTCATTCCGAGCATGCCTTCCGTTAGATTGTAACTACGAGCGACCTATTTTGCGTGTGATGAAGAGGAACGCGGTCGAATACAGCTTTTAGGTACGCACGGTAAAACCGATTGCCGAGGGTGTTGAATGGCGATGCGGGATTGCCGTTGCAACTGATGGGGTGAGGAGATGGGACTTCTCAAGGCGCGCCTAGTGAGGCGTCGATTGGGATCCAGCGCAAGGCGGGGGGCCTGTGTGCGGGGAAGCACGGCACGTCAGGCCTCTCAGCGAGGACTCAGCACGGATTCTGTAGCGTCAGTGTCCATACTCGCTCTGCCAAAAACGTACAGCAGAACAAGCGTCGAGAACCTGTACTGGCAACTGTGATTTCGAGTCTCGAAGTCGCAGTGTCGGGATGGCTAGCAACGTGACGTGACCATACAGAATCGATCAGACGTTGTCAATTAGCTCGTAAAGGCATCCAGAAACATCATTTTTGCCATGTATCGGTCGGATCCGCTCAGCAGCGGCCGAACCAATTTCTCTTCGCGCGTGTAGCTATGCAGACATGAAGGGGTCGGAAGTCTTATGAAGAGAGGAATGAACATGAATCCGGTCGGTAGTCACCTACGTGCTCGTTACGGAACTGCGAATCTTCCCGTTGTGGCGTCAGTCTTGCTGGCGCTTGTTGCCTCGTTGGCGGCGTGCAGCGGTAAGTCCGACAACGGCAGGACCCAGTCGGCCGCCGTGGATTCGCCACTGGGCCTCGATGTTGCGGCTTCAGCAGTGATGCAGACGCGGGTCGAGGAACTCGTGAATACGTGCATGAAGAAGGCCGGGTTCGTGTACGTACCGATTGACCCGAATGCCACGAAGGCGGCGATCACTGGGACCAGCGGGCTCACCGATGACGAGTTCCGGCGCCAGTTCGGCTACGGGATCAGCACGGTCTTTGAAAAGGTCGTGGAGATCAGCCAGTCGTCGAAATCCGTGGATCCCAATGTGACGTACCGGAGTGGTCTTGATCCCGCCGGGCAGCAGGCGTTCGACGTCGCTTTGACCGGCGGCAAGGCTGACGTCTCCGTCTCGGGCGCCGTGGAAGCGGCGAAGACCGGTGACCTCGGTGGTCTGGGAGGTTGCGTTGAGGAAGCGACAACAGCGGTGTTCGGAGGGGCCAACGTTGTGTCGGCGCTGGCGAAGATCGAAGAACTCGACTCACGCGCCGAGGCCGACGAGCGCCTGGTCAAAGCCCGAGCGGATTGGGCGAATTGCATGCGCAAGCTGGGATTCGAGTACTCGGAGCCGAACGCGGTCGACGTGGGTATCACCGAGAAGCTTGCTGCTTTGGTCGGCCCCGCGGCGGCGAAAGCATTGGGCGAAGAGGGGACGTTCAGCCCACTGGTGTTCGGAACCAACGCCCTTCCCGCATATGACAAGGCCGCCCTGGCGCAGTTGCAGGCAGAGGAGATTGCCACGGCACAGGCCGACCTCGGCTGCGAGGAGAAGTACGTCGTGGACGTTGAAGACAAGGTGAAGGCCGAGTACGTGAAGAAGTTCGCACAGGAGAACGCCGTGCTCCTGTCCAAAGCGCAGTCCGAATTGGAGAAGCGTAAGTGAGGCGATCGGTCGTCGCAGCTGGAATGGCGCTTGCTGTCGGCGTGTCCACTGGCGCCGGCTGGCTCGCAGCATCTCGGGTGAAGTCACCCGCCAAGTTGGCGGCCGAGGCGGCACCTCCGGAGGCATCGCTGATCACCTATCCAGTGGAGAAGCGCGTCCTCAGCTCGGATCTGATCATTCGAGGCACGATGCGTTATAGCGATCCCATCGTGGTCGTGCTCGCCCCTTCAGCTCTCCGTCCCCCGCCCGTCTTGGTGAGTCTGGCCCCGGTGAAAGGAGCGACGCTGAATGAGGGCGACGTCGCCATGGTCGTTTCGGGCCGACCCGTGTTTGTCGTGAAGGGAGCTACGCCCGGATTTCGTGATCTCGGACCCGGCGCGATCGGCGCCGACGTCCGCCAACTGGAAGAGTTCCTTCAGCGTCAAGGTTTGAACCCCGGAACCATGGACGATCACTACGACGGGGCAACCGGCGCCGCAGTGACGAAGTGGTATGCCAAGGCTGGGTATCAGGCGTTGGGGCCGAATGACCAACAACGCACCACGCTTCGAGTCGCCGAGTCTGCGCTCAGTATTGCTACCGATCGCCTCCTTCAGGCCAAACAGGCGGAACTCCTCAACCGCTCGGGTGCGAAGCCGGTCGACATCATCGACGCAAAGGCAGCAGTACACACCGCGAAAGCAACGGCGGCTGCTGCTCGAATCGCGGCAGAGCGAGATGCGGACAGGGGCCAGGCGGATCTTGCCCTCAAAGAAGCGGACTTCCTCAACAAAGGTGCTGATCTCGCGACCAAGCAAGCGGCCGCAGAAGTGGCCGGAATTGTTCTCGACGACGCTCGCCGGCGCGATGGACTCGTTGCGTCGGGTGTGAACGTGGCGACCGGTGTCACCGTGACGCCCCAGCAACTCACGCTGTTGCAAGATGGCGCCAGCGAGGCCGCTCTGGCGGTCGCCGCGGCCGAAGCTGATGTGTCTGCTTCAGAAGCGATTGCCAACAGCGTACGCGCCGCCGGTGAAGCATCCGGAGCGGAAGCGCGCACCAAACTCAGCGGGGCATCGACATTTGTTCTCGACGGACTGACACAGCAAGAACAGCTCAATGTCATCGCTTCCCTCAGAAATGCCCAGGCGGCGCTGGCACTCGCCGAGGCGGTAGCCGCGAAGGACAACGCCGTTGCGGCGGCGGATATGGCGACGAAGAGGGCAGTTCTTGCCACCGCGAAATCGAGGGCGACTCAGGCTCAACAACGGATCGAGAACGCAACGGCCGGGGTGGACCCGCTGACCGGTCTGCCACTATCGACGGCCGGCGACCGCGCCAACAGTCAATTGGCTTTGAAACAGGCTGAAGTCGGGCTTCGCCAGGCGCAGATCACTCTTTCCCCGGTAGAAGCTCTCTTGGCCGCGGCGCAAAATGACGTCGAAACGCTACGACGCATAAATGCACTCACGGCCACGGCGAATCAACAAGCCATTTCGGATTCCGACATGCGTGTCGAGTCGGCGGAAGCTCGACTCCCGGCCCTGGGCCGTCCCGGTGCCGGTTCTACAAACCTCGGCGAAGCTGTCAGAGTCGCGACTGCTGAGGTTGCCCGCTTGCAGTCCGACCTCGAAAGGTACACGAGCGCCGTGGGCGTTCAGGTACCGGCGAACGAACTCGTCTTCTTTCCCAGCCTCCCACTTCGGATCGACGATACGAAGATCAAGCGTGGTGATCCGGCAACGGCTGAAGTCATGACCGTAAGCGGCACCAGACTTGCCGTTGACGCTGCGCTGTTGACAACCGAAGCGACGCTGACTCGTATTGGCGCACTCTCCACAATCGAAGCACCGGAGTATTCCTACAGCAGCAAAGGCGTGATCACCTTTCTCGCCGACAAGCCAGGCCTGCGCGGCACTGATGCTCAGCACATCGCCATCGAGATAGCCCCCGAAGACAGCTCGACGCAATTGGTCGGTGCGTCCGTACGAATAACGATACCGACGAAGACGACCAATGGCGAGGCATTGATTGTTCCGGTGAGCGCGCTTTCTGTTCGTGCCACAGGAAGTACCCAGCTTCAGATTCAAGATTCGCCCGGAGTCGTCCGGACCGTCGTCGTGACAGCCGGGCTGTCAGCGCAAGGCTTCGTGGAGATTGTTCCGGTACAGGGCTCGGTCAAGGCGGGCGATCGGGTCGTAATCGGTGCCGACGGGCCCACGACCACTGACCCGCTCTCACGGGACGTGGGTTCGCCTACGACTACGCCATTGGGCTCGGTCGAACCCACGGCGGGAACGTCCGTCGAGGCCGGAGTTACGTCGATAGTGACGACGAGCCCGTAGGAACGGCGATGTCTCGCGAACAGACGCCCAACGAGTCCCCTGCAGAGGAGGGCGACCTAGTGCGGGATCCACGTGCACTTCTGGAACTCATTCATGTGAGCAAAGTCTTTCCGACCACACCACCGGTAAACGCACTATCTGATGTGAACGTCCGGATTCTGCCTGGTGAGTATGTCGCGATCGAAGGTCAGTCGGGTTCAGGAAAGTCAACACTGTTGAACGTTCTTGGATGCCTCGACCGACACACCAGCGGAACGTACCTTTTTGACGGGATAGACACATCGGACCTCAGTGACTCTGAGCGTGCCGAGCTCCGCGGTAACCGGATCGGGTTTGTCTTCCAGGCCTTTCACCTTCTTGCCCATCGCAGCGTTCTTGAGAACGTGATGCTTGGTGAGTTGTACCTCGCCAATCCAAGGTCGGAGCGCAAAAAGGAAGCCCTCGAATGTCTTGACCAGGTTGGCATGAACCATCGGATTTCGTTCCTGCCAACGCGACTGTCTGGCGGTGAAAGGCAACGTGTCGCGATCGCCCGTGCTCTTATGGGTGACCCGGGGGTCCTTCTTTGCGACGAGCCGACCGGGAATCTCGATACCAAGAACACGGAGATGGTCCTTGAGCTTCTCGATGCTCTCGTTGCCCGAGGGATCACGGTGTTGGTCATCACCCATGAGAGTTCTGTCTCCAAGCGGGCTCAGAGGCGGCTTCGTATCGTGGACGGCTTCGTTTCCGAGCTCGTTGGGGCCGGATCTTGAGACTCTCTCGCAAGTCGCGAAATTTGGGCAGTAATGCGCGACGCGTGCACAAAAAGACGAAGCTGAAGCTCGTTGACTTGATCATCGAAGCCAGCTCGGGCGTCTTGTCCCGTCCCGGTCGTGCGGTGTTGACAATTCTCGGCACCGTCCTCGGGATCGGCGCTCTCGTGGCAACGCTGGGCATCTCAAAGACTGCAGGCAATCAGATCGTTGGACGCTTCGACGCGCTGGCGGCAACGGAGATCATTGCCACGCCTCGGGCCGTTGGACGACTCACCGTGAACGCCATTCCGTGGAACGCGCAAGCTCAGCTCGAGCGCCTCAACGGCGTGGTTGCGGCGGGAACGCTGGCCGACATCGCGGTCAAAGGCACATTGATCCGCGCCGTACCGGTCAACGACCCGCTTGGGCAGAGCCAATTTCAAATGCCGATCAAAGCGGCATCGCCCGGGCTGTTTCGCGCCGCCCGGGCGCGACTGGGATCGGGACGATTCTTTGACGCAGGGCATTCGGACCGCACGGAGCGTGTGGTTGTGATCGGGAGGTCGGCGGCCCGAAAACTGAATCTCGCGAGAGTCGATCAGCTACCAGCGATCTTTGTCGGCGACCAGCTGTATACGGTCATCGGGATCCTTGACTCAGTTGCCCGACAACCCGACCTGATTTCCTCGATCATCATTCCCGAAGGGACCGCTCGCAAGGAGTTTCGCCTCAGTGGTCCCTCCCTGGTTGAGGTCGAAACGCAAATCGGCGCAACGAGCCTCATCGCCGAGCAGATCCCGCTCGCCCTATCACCGAATGATCCTTCGAGGATCAAGGTGGCGGCGCCCCCGGAGCCCAAGCTGGTGAAGGACGGAATCCAGAGCGATCTCAACTCGCTCTTTCTCGTGCTGGGCGCGGTGTCGTTGCTCGTCGGTGCGATCGGCATCGCCAACGTCACGCTTGTATCGGTACTGGAGCGGACCGGGGAGATTGGTCTTCGGCGTGCGTTGGGCGCCGGTCGTCGCCACATTGCTTCGCAGTTTCTCGCCGAGAGCACCGTCCTAGGTTTGATCGGCGGCGTCCTTGGGGCATCGCTCGGGCTGCTCGTCGTTGTCGGCATCGCAGTCACCCGTCAGTGGACCGCCGTCATCGATCCGAAGATCCCACTTCTGGCTCCACTCCTCGGAGCCATCGTCGGTCTCGTGGCTGGACTGTATCCGGCTCTGCGAGCGGCACGACTCGAGCCGGTCGAGGCGCTTCGCTCGGGGACCTGATCAGCATTCGTGCAGCACCGCGATGCCGAATGTCCGCGGCAGGAGTCGGGCTCGAGAGCTCGTAATGCACCGGGTCGGAGTTCGTCGTCGACGGCGGTTGGATGGCCTAGTCGCCGTCTTCTGTTATCGGCCGAGTCGGTCGAGCATGGCGGTGACTTCGCCCCACGCTTCGTCGGCGGGCGGCAGGCTGGCAGCCAGCCAGGACTCCAACTCGTGCAGATCCGCTCGGTGTTCGGGCCCGAGGGCGGCGAATCGTTCCCACCGAGGCACGTCGCCCATCGCTTCGCCAACGGTGACCGGGACCCGCACGCCAGCGCACGGCGAGCCCAACGTGATCCACATCCGCGAGCGCTCGCGAACCTTGCGGTCCGACGTCGGAAGTTCGGCAATGAACGCCGCCGTGGTCCGCTGCGCGTGGCCCTGATCGGTTACGTGCATGCAGACGCTCCAGCCGGGCGCGGCAGGATGGGCGGTGTGGCTCCGCTGCCACTCGGCGAGCGCGTCGAAGGTCACCGGCCGGTCGCGCAAAGCCTCCGTCGAGCACACGAGGCGTGGGTTCACGAGGGTCTCCACCGGCTGGCGCGGGTGTCGGTGCGCAGCATCGAACGACTCGATCGACGTGCGGTTCGAGAGCGCCCCGGTCTCGGCGATCGGCTCGGCGAGCCAGGCCCGGCCGCTCGTGTCCAAACGGTATGCGCGCTTTCCGTCGGCAATGAGGAAGGAAGACCAATACGGCGCGTGACGGTCGGCTTCGCCGCTTCCTCCTTGGCCATACCGTTCGAGCAGTTCACCGATCACGGTCACGGCTTCGGTTGCCGAGGCAGACCTTTCGAGTGCGAGGCGCACGAGGTCCATCCCGGTGAGGGCGTCGGGGAACGGGCGGGGGTCGAGCGTGGTGGTGATGCGTTCGTTGCCAATGGCTACCCCGGCCTCGTTCACTCCGCCCTCCACGCCCCACATCCACCGGGGTTGTAGGGAGAGGTGGCCGAATACGTCAGATGGAAACGAATCAACAGCAATATGCGTACAGATGATTGGCTGGCGATCCCGTCGAGGTGACGACCAGATGAGGTCCTGCGGCTCGTTCCACGGACGGTCGCTGTTCTTGGCGAACAGGGTGGCCCGGCCGTCGGTCGCTCCTGGAAGAGCAACGACGCAGTCACACATGGCGCGCCGGTGCGGCGGTCACGACGTTCCAACCGCGCCGCAACGAGACGAGACGGGTTAGTGCCACGGCGACGACGGCGCCGACGGCCACCGGAGTGCGAGCCACATGCCACCCACTCCCGACCACCACGATCACCCCGCCCAGGAGTGCCGCTGTGGCGTAGACCTCGCGTCGCAAGATCACCGGGATCTCGCCCAGAAGCACATCGCGAATGGCGCCGCCCCCGACCGAGGTGATTACCCCGAGGCCTATGGCGGCAAGGCTTCCGAGGCCGAACCGCAACGCCTTTTCGGTGCCGCCCACGGCAAAGAGTCCGAGGCCGATGGCGTCGAGCACCAGCAAAGCCCGGTGCTGCCGGGCAATACGGGCGGAACGGAAGAACACGACAACGGCGGCCGGAACCGGAGCGACAAGATAACGCCAGTCGGTGAACGACGCCGGGGGAGTGGCACCGAGCAACACGTCTCGGAGGACTCCACCACCCAAGCCCGTCACCGCTGCGGTCACGATCACGCCGAAGAGATCGAGCCCCTTCTCCATCCCGGCCAACGCCCCGGCCGTGGCGAAGGCGGCGATCCCGATGAGGTCAAGTACCAGGACAAGGGTGGACTGCGTCATGTCAGGAGACCCGGGCCTGTCCGGAGACTGGTGTTGCGAGCAGTGAAGCGAAGCGGAGCGGCGCAGCGCAATGTCTCTGCGTCATGAGAGGGCATGGCGGAGGAAGTCGACCTGAAGCAGGAGCAAGTTCTCCGCCACTTCTTCCTGGGGCGTCATGTGGGTCACGCCGGAGAGCGGAAGGACGGCGTGCGGGCGGCCGGCGGCGAGCAGACGCGACGAAAGTTGCAGGGTGTGGGCGGCCACGACGTTGTCATCCGCCAGGCCGTGAATGAGTAGGAGCGGTCGCCGCAGCCCGGCCGCCAACGGGAAGAGCGATGACCGTTCATAGGCTTCGGGGTGGTCGCTCGGCAGGCCTAGATAGCGCTCGGTGTAGCCCGTGTCGTAGAGGCCCCAGTCGGTGACCGGGGCTCCGGCAACGGCAGCATGAAACACGTCGGGTGCCTTCAGTACGGCAAGAGCGGCCAGGTAGCCGCCGAACGACCATCCTCGAATCCCGACGCGGTCGAGGTCCATCTGCGGATACCTTGCGGCGGCCTCATGCAACGCGGTGATTTGGTCGTCGAGGACCGGTCCGGCGAAATCACCAGCGATCTCGCGTTCCCAACGCGGTCCGATCCCGGGGGTGCCGCGACCGTCGGCCACCACCACGATGAACCCTTGATCGGCCAGCCACTGCGACGATGTGTGGGCGTTGCGAGAGGCGACCACCCGGGCGGCGTGTGGTCCACCGTAGGGATCCATGATGACGGGGAGTTTGGTGAGTGGATCGCCGAACGTTTCGAGATCGGTCGGAAAGAAGACACAACAGGGGATCGCCCGCGGTCCGGCGCGAAAGAAGGTCGGTCGGGGAGTAACGACGGCAGGCTCGGCGTGGTTGGCAATCGTGGCTTTCCGCGTTCTGTCGACAAGGACATGGTCAGCGCGCGTACGGTTCAGCGAAGAAGACCGGATCACGTGCAGACCCGGGCCGGTGGTGACGTCGTGGACCCCGGGGTCGGAGGTGGCGCCGGCCAGAATCGTGATCGGCGACGAACCATCGAGCGAGATACTGAGGACGCACGTGGTGGCGGGACCGGCCGGAACGTCGAGCCCGTCGATGGGGCGCGAGGCGTTGGCCACCACGAGAACGCGTGGTCCATCGATCCCGACGACCCGCCGGATTTGCAGGTTGGCGGGGGTGAGAATGGTCTGGTCCACCTGGCCCGGCCGGACGATGACGAGCGCTCTCGTTCCCTCCGGATCGTCGTAGGTGTCGAGTTCGACGGGGGTGGGCAGCCCAGGCGGTGCCGAGGTCTGGACATGCAGGTCGGCCGTGAGGAGCAGCGCGTCGTCAGCCAGGCGCAGCGGCACCCCGCCGGCCATCTCGACCCAGACATCGTCATGGACATCGTGCAGGCGACGCAGGTGGCCACTCGACGGATCCACATCGACGACAAGCTGGTGGCGCTGCAATCGATTCAGCAGGCTCACGGTGAGGCCGTGCTTCGTCCATTGAGCATCGACCAGGTAGCAGAACTCGTCCTGATCCCAGATGACGTCGGCGCGCCTGCCGTCGGCGATGTCGACAACGGCCAATGACAGGAGCGCATTGGCGGTACCGGCGGCCGGATAACGATGCGTGGTCGGCGTGCGATCTGGATGCGTCGGGTCGGCAATGATCCACAGGTTCACCGGCGTCACATCGACCCGCTCGGCCAGCACATGCGTTGAGTCGGGCGACCACCAAAAGCCGCGGTACCGATTGAGCTCTTCGGCGGCGACGAAATCGACGACACCCCACGACACGTTTTCGTCGTGCTCACCGATCAGGAGACGATCGTCGGTCGAACCACTACGCGCGCTTACGGCACGAAGGCACCGGTCGCTGACGTAGGCGACCGTCGAGCCGTCGGGCGAGAGACGCGGGTCGTAGCCGCCGGGTTTGGTGGCCAGCGTGTGGGAGGTTTCATCGTCGAGGTTGGTGACGACGAGTATGCCGTTGAGCGCGAACACCGCGACCTGGGCATTGGCGTCGATGTCGAAGGCGGTGATCCCCGACGCTTGCTCCCGGAGGCGTTCGCGCCGAGCTAGTTCGGCGGCGGGCAGCGAACCATCGGCGCGAAGGTCGAGAGCAGTCGGGTCAACGAGAAGTCGTTGCGCCCAATGGCCATCGGCCTGACGGTCAAGACACCAGAGTCGGTTCACCGGGTCGTCGCCACCGAGTGACTGCAGGAACACGACTCGGTCGCCGTCGACGTTGAATCGGTAGCCCTTCGGCTCGCCGCAGGTGAAGCGACGGGTACGGGCATACTGACGGGGAAACGACTCGGGACCAGCCATGCACCGAGCGTAGGAGCCCGGACGGGCGTCGGTGGCTGGGTGATGGCCTGGGTGATGCCCGGCCGACCCGGGTACCGTGGCCGTCATGAGTGACATCCAGCCAACCACTGCCGTTATCACCGGAGCCGCATCCGGTATCGGTCGCGCTGCAGCCGTTCGATTTGCCGCCGCCGGCCACGGCGTTGTCGTCGCCGACATGGACCTGGTGGCCGCCACGGCGGTGGCCGCGGAGCTCACCGCCCATGGCCACCGTGCCGTTGCCGTTCGAGTCGACGTGACCGACACTGCCCACCTTCGGTCGATGTTTGAGCTCGCCACGCAGGAACTCGGACGCATCGAGTTCGTGCTCGCTAACGCCGGAATCATGACTGGTGCCCCGGACTTTCCCGACGCCTCTCCGGAGCAGGTGGCGAGGGTCGTGGCGGTGAACCTGACTGGTGTCATGCATACGTGTCAATTGGCGCTGCCCCATCTTCGACACGACGGCGGTTCCATCGTGTGTACGGCCTCCACGGCGGCGCTCGGCCCGCTGCCGGGAGATCCGATCTACGCGGCCACCAAAGCTGGAGTGGCGAGCTTCGTATCGTCGTGCGCGGGTTGGTCGGATCGCTACGGGGTGCGGGTGAACGCCATCCTGCCCGGCATGGTCGATACGCCGATCGTGGCCAAGACCGGCGACGGGGTCACGCCGGCGGCCTGGCTCGCCCCAGCCCTACGCGTACTTACTATGCTGCAACCGGAGGAAATTGCCGATGCGATGTATGCGCTTGCGACGGACCTTGCCGCCGCGGGATCAGCGGTGACGGTCCTTAATCCTGAGCGGAGGAACTGATCGCGTCGAGAATTTCTGATGTGCGCTTGAACGTGAGGCCCGTTGACGAACGGTGCACGTATCGCACAATGCCTTCGGGGTCAACGACGAACACCGAGCGTCGGTAAAAGCCGAGCGGACCGAGAATGCCGTAGAGCTTGCCGACGGCCTTGTCGGTGTCGGCGAGCAGCGGGAAGGCGAACCCACCGTTTCGTTCGCTGAACTGTTCGTGGCTCGCCACGTCTTGGGCCGAGAGTCCGAGGATCTGAGCATTGAGTCCGTCGAACTCGTCACGCTGTTTGGTGTAGGAATTCAGTTGCAGGGTGCAGACGGGGGAGTTGTCGGCCGGGTAAAAGGCCAGCACCACGTGTTGGCCACGGAAGTCGTCCAGCGAGTACGTGACCCCGCCGGTCCCGGGGAGCGTGAAGCTCGGAGCAACGTCACCAACGTCAACAGCCACAGGGAGCACGCTAGGCCTTCGTCGCCTGGTGAGTGTGCGTGGCACGTTGGCGAACCGCTTCGAAGAGGGTGATGAGCGTGGCTGACGCCACGTTGAGGGAGTCGGCCTGGCCGGCCATGGGGATGACCACGGTTTCGTCGGCTTCGGCCAGCCATGCGTCGGAAAGGCCGTGCATCTCCGAACCCATGACGATGGCGAGCGGACCGGTCAGGTCAGCGCTGGTATAGGACTGGGTCGCCGCCGGAGTGGTGGCGACGGACCGAATGCTCTGCGCGCATAGAAAGGCACGAACGTCGGTCGACTCGGCCACGACGACCGGGACGGCGAACAGTACGCCTGTGGAAGACCGCACCACATTCGGATTGAAGAGATCGGTGACGGGATCACACAGGATCACGGCGTGCACTCCGGCGGCATCGGCCGAACGGAGGATCGTACCGAGGTTGCCGGGTTTCTCGATGGCCTCCACGACGAGCACCAGCGGCGTGGCCGGGAGCTTGGTCGCCAGCCACTCCAGGGAGCGATGCCACTGGAGAACCACCGCCAGCAGGCCGTCGGGACGATCACGGTATGCGCACTTGGCAAAAGCGTCGCGGCTGAGGTCCGTGACCTTCGCGCCGGCGCGTTGGGCGTCGTCGATCAGCGCCTGTTCGTTCTCGCCCTGGAACCAGTCACGGCCGAGGTAGAGCTCGGCGGGGCTCACGCCCAGGTCGAGCATCCGTCGCACCGCCCGGTACCCCTCGACGATGAACACGCCTTCATCGTCGCGATCGCGTCGGTCGCGTAACCGGACCAGCCGCTTGACCCGGGGGTTGGTGACCGAGGCGATGACCTCCGACGACGCGCTCACCCCCGCCTCACGCGAGCGTGGCGAGTATCTCGTCGGAGATGTCGAAGTTCACATAGATCTCAGCCACGTCGTCGAGATCGTCGAGCGCATCGACCATCTTCAACACCTTCTTGGCGTCTTCGGCATTCAGTGGCACCAAGTTCTCGGCCACCATCGGACGGTCCACCGAATCGAAGGCAATGCCGGCTTCTGTAAGCGCGCTGCATACTTCACCGACGGCCGTGGGGGCGCACCGAACCTCGAACATGTCGCCTTGATCGATGAGGTCCTCTGCTCCGCCTTCGGCGGCCACCAGGAAGAGTTCTTCCTCGGTCAACATGCCTGACGCTTTCTTCTTCGGCACCATGACGACGCCTCGACGGGCGAACTGCCACGCCACCGCGCCGGGTTCGGCGATCGAACCACCGTTCTTGGAGAACGCCGCCCGCACGTCGCCCGCAGCACGATTGCGGTTGTCGGTCTCGACCTCGACCAGCAGAGCACAGCCGCCAGGCGCGTAGCCTTCGTAGAGGATGTTTTCCGTCTGGATATCAGCCTTGAGCTCACCGGTGCCGCGCTTGATGGCGTTGGTGATCTTGTCGCTCGGCAACTGATCGGCCTTGCCCTTCAGGATCATCGTTCGCAGCGTGGCGTTGGCACTCGGATCGCCGCCGCCTTCTCGCGCCGCCACCTCGATGTTGCGGACGAGCTTGGCCCACAACTTGCCGCGGGCCTTGTCGGCGGCTCCCTTTTTGTGCTTGATCGTTGCCCATTTGCTGTGGCCGGACATGGTGGTTCTCCTTGGAGGCTGTTAGGGACAGGCGTCGGTCGCAACCGGCGCGAAGGCATGGGTCAGGAAGAGCTGGTGAATTCGAGTGTCCGACGTGAGCTCGGGGTGGAACGACGCGCACAGGATCTGGCCGCGGTCGCCACCACGGACGAGCACCGGCGCGTCGTCGTAGGTAGCAAGTACACGTACGGTCGGGCCAACGGACTCGACCTTGGGGGCGCGGATGAACACGGCACGAAACGGTTCGTTGAGTCCTTCGACGGTGAGATCGGCCTCGAACGAGTCGATTTGGCGGCCGTAGCCATTTCGCCGCACCGCGAGGTCGATGACTCCGAACGGCCGTTGGTCGGGGCGTCCGTCCTCGACTGACGCAGCCAGGAGGATCATCCCGGCGCAGGTGCCGAACACCGGGAAACCGTCGGCCAGACGCGCGGCTAGGGCGTCGAACAACCCGCTTGTATGGAGCAGTCGGGTCATGGTGGTTGACTCGCCGCCGGGCATGGCGAGCGCGTCGACCGACTTCAGCTGCGCCGGGGTGCGAATGTCGACCGCCTCGCAGCCGAGGCGGGTCAGCGCCGCCCGGTGCTCGGCGAACGCTCCCTGCAGGGCAAGGACACCAACACGGCGGCCGAGCCACGGCGCGTGTTCGACTGGCACCTGGCGGAGTTGTTCAGCGTGCGGGCGAAGCCAGCCGCCCGGCGCCAAATCCGAAGGACGAATCGAGATACCCACCTGGGGGCCTCGCGTCGTCGGAGGATCGGGTACGGCACGTCATAGGCTTTCAAACTACTTGCGAACTACCAGCCCCGCTCGGCGTACTTCACATCGAGCTTGCCGATCTCGAGGCCAGGCATCAGCACACCGAGACCACGCGAAACCTTGGCCAGGATTGCGGGATCCTGGAAATGGGTGGCCGCCTCCACGATGGCCTTGCCGACGGCCGATGGATCCGACGACTCGAAGATGCCCGAACCGACAAAGACGGCCTCGGCGCCAAGCTGCATACACAGCGCAGCGTCGGCCGGGGTGGCGATTCCACCGGCGGAGAACAGCGGGACGGGAAGCTTGCCGGTCTCGGCGATCTCCGCAATCAATTCGTACGGGGCTTGCAGTTCTTTGGCCCAGGTGAACAGCTCGGCACCGTCGGCCAACGTGATCTTCTTGATGTCGCCGGTGATTTGGCGCATATGGCGGACCGCCTCCACGATGTTGCCGGTCCCGGCCTCGCCCTTGGAGCGGATCATGCAGGCGCCCTCCGAGATCCGACGGAGCGCTTCGCCCAGGTTGGTGGCGCCACAGACGAAGGGGGCGGTGAAGGCCCACTTATCGATGTGATGCATCTCGTCGGCCGGAGTCAGCACCTCGGATTCGTCGATGTAGTCGACACCCAGCGACTGGAGAATCTGCGCTTCGACGAAGTGGCCGATACGTGCTTTGGCCATTACTGGGATGGTCGTGACGGCCTTGATTTCCTCGATCATCTGCGGGTCGCTCATGCGGGCGACACCGCCATCTCGACGGATGCGGGACGGGATGCGCTCCAATGCCATCACCGCGGTGGCGCCGGCATCTTCGGCGATTTTTGCCTGCTCGACGTTCATCACGTCCATGATCACGCCGCCCTTCAGCATCTCGGCGAGACCCCGCTTGACACGGGCGGTACCAACGGAACGATTCGGCGTCTGCGACATGGATCCCACTTTACGACCCCGCCCCCGATAGTCCGGCGTGATTCCGTCCCGAGCCGGTGGACCCATCGTCGAAACCGTTCTGCCCTCCGGCCAAGTGTGGAGGGCGGGCAGACTCTGAGGTCGTGTACGCCTCTCCGAATGCCATTGCCCTGCTCGACGCTGGACTCGCCGCGGTTCGCCTCGCCAACGGCGTGCCGGCTTCGTTTCCGGCCGAGGTTCTGGCTGAGGCCGGGGTCGTTCTGGGCGCACCGTTCGACCGAGTTGGTCGGACCGACTTGACCGGGGTGGCATTTGCCACGCTCGATCCAGCTTCGTCGACCGACCTGGACCAGGCCTTTGCCCTTGACGTAGAGGGCGACACGTTCGTGCTCCGGTACGCCATCGCCGACGTGGGCGCTTTCGTCGCTCGGGGGGGTGCGCTCGAAGCCGAAGCGTGGGCGCGAGCCAGCACGCTGTATCTGCCCGACGCCAAGGTGCCGCAGTACCCGGCCGCCCTCTCGGAGGGGGCGGCCAGCCTGCTACCCGGTGTCGATCGGCCGGCGATCGTCATGACCGTCGTCCTGGGGACGGACCTCGTGCCAGCGCTACGTTCCATTGAACGGGCCGTCGTGAAGAGCCAAGCCAAGCTGGCCTACGAAACAGCAACGCCCGATGAGGTCCACCCGCTTCTGGCGGCGTTTGCTGCCCGAATGGAGGCGAGCGACCAGGCCCGCGGGGCCGAGCGGGTGCAGCGGCCCGAGCAGGAGATCGTCCACGATCCCGACGCGCCCGGTCAGCTCCGGCTCACGTTCCGTTCGCTCACGGCCAGTGAGGAGGCCAACTCGGCGATGTCTCTCGCCGCCAACCTCGCGCTTGGGTCGATGTTCGTGTCACGGGGCGTCGGCCTGTTCCGCGACCTCGATGATCCCAGTCGACGTGATGTCGCGGCACTCCGTCGAACGGCGGCGGCCCTTGGGGTGCCATGGAGCGACGATGAGCCGTTGCGGGCGCTGCTTGTTCGACTTCGTCCCGACCGGCCGGCCGATGCGTCGTTCTCCATAGCGCTTCGCCGCGCCGGGGGAGCGGCGCAGTACCGCCTCTACCGCGCCGACGCGTCCGGGACCATGCGGTCAGAAGGCAAGACGGGCACGCCGAACGGACCGTGGCACGCGGCGATGGGTGCGCCCTACGTGCATGCAACGGCACCGCTCCGACGTCTTGCCGATCGCTACGTTCTCGACCTCGCGATTGCCTTGCATGCCGGAACGGAGATCGAGTCGTTGGTGGAACCATTGAATCGGCTTCCACTCGTCATGGACGCTATTGGTATGCGCGCTTCGAAGATCGATCGAGCGTGCATAGATCTTGTGGAAGCCGTGGTGATGGTCGGTCGTGAAGGCGAAGTGTTCGACGGCGTCGTCGTGGAGTCAGATCCCGAGCATGCCGTTGTTCATCTCGCCGCCGATGGCATCCGGGTGCGACTGCCGCTGTCCGGTTGCGCTCCCGGTGATGCCGTGAAGCTCCGCCTGCAGGCCGCCGACCCCGCCAAGGGCACGGTGACCTTCTCGCAACAAACCTGACCCTGTTGTCTATCCAGCTTGTGGCTGGCGCCTGTGTGGATGGCGCTGGTGTGTCACGCGTGATACAAAGAACGATGAGCAACGTGTCGATCCGAGATCTTCGCAATCACGGGGGGGAGATCGTCGCCCGGGCCCAGCACGGAGAGCACATTGTTATTACGAGTTCGGGCACGCCGGTCGCCGAGCTTCGTCCACTTGCTGCCCGGCCCCTCTCGCTCGATGCGCTGATCGATCGTCGCCGAAACCTTCCACTCGTCGACCCGGTGAAGTTGCGAGCCGAGATCGATGCACTTGTTGATCAGCGGATGTGGTGAAGGTGCGCGGAATCCTCGACACGAACACACTGATTCTGTTGGATCGGCTTGATCGTTCGTTCCTTCCATCAGAGCCCTGCATAACGACGATCACGCTCGCCGAACTTTCCGTCGGACCGCTCGTGGCGACCTCGAACGAAGATCGGACGGCCCGCCAAGCCCACCTACAAATGGCCGAGGCAGATTTTGTCCCGTTGCCGTTCGATGCAGCTGCCGCAAGAGCCTTTGGTCGAGTGGCCGCATCACTTCGGGCCGATGGCCGCAAAACGACGGCGCGTGGTTTCGACGCGCTTATTGCGTCGATTGCGCTGGCGAACGATCTTGCCGTCTATACGTGCAATGAGGACGACTTTTCCGGAATCGACGGCCTTACTGTCGTTGCGGTGCCCCAGCCTACAGACGAAAAGTAGTAGGCGCGCCTAGAGTTCGCGGAGGGCGGCGATGCGGTCCTCGATCGGCGGATGGGTGTCGAACATCCGGTTGAGGCGTGACAGTTTGCGCTCGTTGCCGGGGCGCTCTTCGCTCGGATAGCGGGGGATCGGCGACTCGATCCAGAGGTGGGCGGTGGCGCGCGACCCCGAGTGAACGACTGTCTGGTCATCGCGCAACTTCTCAAGCGCGCTTATCAGTCCGGGTGGGTAGCGCGTCATGGTGACCGCGGTGAGATCGGCCAGCGATTCGCGTCGACGCGAGACGGCGAACTGCATCAGCTTGGCCACGATCGGTGTGACGACCAGCAGCACGATGCCGAGCACGGCCATGAGTTGGGCGGCACCGTTGTTGTTGTTGTCGGAACGATCGTTTCGGTGGCGGGGCCCACCCCACCAGAGGAACCGCATGGCCCAGTCGGACATGACGGCCACGATGCCGACCATGGTGACGGCGAGGGTGGAGACGAGAATGTCGCGGTTCTTCACGTGGGAAAGTTCGTGGGCGAGCACCGCTTCAAGTTCGACGCGTGTCATCTTGGCCAAGAGGCCGGTGGTGACGGCGATCGCTGCGTGCTTTGGATCGCGTCCGGTAGCGAACGCGTTCGGGGCGTCGTCTTCGATCACGTAGAGCCGGGGCTTGGGTACGCCGCTGGCGATGCAGAGCCCTTCGACGAGGTTGTGGAGCCGGGCGTATTCGGTGGGGTCGGCGGGGTGGGCGTGGCTCATGGCGAGGGCCACGGCGTCGCTCTTCCAGTACGCAAGAACCGACGTGACGCCGGTGAAGGCCAGACCAAGAACAAGGCCGAGAGGACCGCCGCCGACCACCGTATTGAAGGCCCACGAGGCCAGCAAGACAACGAGGACAAATGACCCAATCAGCGCAATGGAACGTCGCCGATTGGACGCGACGGCATCAAACACGTCGACCCCCGGAGACGGACGCGGACCGGATCAGAACTTCACGCTGACGGGGCCGCGGTCGGCATCGTCGGTCTGGAAGTACTCCCGCTGGGCAAACTTGAACTGCTTGGCCAAGATGTTCGACGGGAAGCTCTGGATCTTGGTGTTATACGCCCGGACTTCGTCGTTGTAGTACTGCCGCGAGTAGGCAATCTTGTCCTCCGTACCCGTCAACTCTTCCTGCAATTGCAAGAAGTTCTGGTTGGCCTTGAGATCCGGATACGCCTCACCGAGGGCGAAGAGGCTCTTCAGTGTTCCGGTCAAGGCGTTCTCCGCCTGGGCCTTGCCGGCCTCGCCGTGCGCCGACATAGCCGAGTTCCGGGCCGTAATCACTGCTTCAAGGGTGGCGCGCTCATGCGCCGCGTAGCCCTTCACTGTTTCGACAAGGTTGGGAATGAGGTCGTGACGGCGTTTGAGCTGCACATCGATCTGAGCCCACCCATTCTCGATGCGATTGCGTACGCGAACGAGGCCGTTGTACTGCACGACGACGTAGATCACGACGAGGGCGATGATCCCAAGGACGATCAGAAAGGGCATACAACCATCATCGCACGGGCGCCCGCCGGCTGAACGGGACCAGCGCTACGACAGGAGCGCTTCGTAACGCTGGGCATAGTTCGTGGCGAGCGCGTCGAAGGAGTACTCGCTGGCGCGTTCCGTTCCCTTCGTTCGGAGCGCATCGGCCAAGCCGGGTTCGGTGATGACCCGCAGCAGTGCCTTGGCCAAAGCATCGGCGTTCCCGGCGGGCGTGAGAAGCGAATCGACGTTGTCACGGGCGACGAGGCGGTACCCGTCGATGTTCGATGCCACCACCGGGGTCCCGGCCGCCATCGACTCGAGCAGAACGACCCCGAACGACTCGCCGCCGAGCGACGGCGCGCAATACACCGTCGCCGCCTTCCACCGCCTCGCCAGCTCATCGTCGCGGATGCGGCCGAGCCACTGGATGCGAGCGTCGCGATACGTCGCTTTGAGTTCGTCGGTCTGTGGCCCCTGGCCCACCACCCACAGGGTGACATCGCCCGGAATCTGGTCGAACGCTCGGAGGAGAACGTCGAGCCCCTTGCGTGGCTCGTGGCGCCCGACGAAGAGGATCGTCGGGCCGGTCGTCGGCCACGGTTCAGATCGATGGAACCGGTCGAGGTCGACGCCGTTAAAGAGCACGTCGTAGTCCCCGCCGAGCGCGATTCGGGCCATTGCCGCCGCCGTCTCGCTCACGGCGCAGCGCAGATCGATGCGGTCGGCCAGCCGATTGACGACGCTTCGCAGCCACCTGTACGACTCGCTCTCGCCGGCGAGATGAAACGTTCCGACGATCGGTGCGTCTTTGAGGACGAGCGCCGTCATGGTGCAGCCCGGAACCAACGGTTCGTGCAGGTGGAGCAGGTCGAAGCGCTCGTTTTTCAGAGCTCGCCAGGTCCGCAGGGCCGCCGATGGATCCGGGGCGATCGGAGCCACCGAGCCGTTGGTGGCGAACGGTATGGCGTTGCCGAGCGGGATGATGCCGGGCTCTGGCGGGGGACCGTCACACGGCCCGAGGACCCGGCAATCGTGGCCTTGTCGACGCAACGCCCGAGCCAGGCCGAGGACCTGACCCTGCACCCCACCGGGCAGCGACAGGGAGTACGGACTGAACATCCCGATCCGCATACCAACTACAGCCTAGGAGCACCCCGCCACCCGTCACGCCGCCACCCGCCACCCCGCCACCCCGCCACGCCGCCACGCGCCAACCCGCCGAACTTCGTGGGCCAGCTGGCTCGCTTGGGCCAGCTGGCCTCGATTTTGGTGCCTTTGCTGGCCCAAGCCACGCCGGGTTAGGCGGCGGGCAACCCGCGGGCCCGGAGGGTCGCCGCAATGGCCCCGATCATCCACGCCCGCTCGGCGGTCGCGTGTTTCCAGGTAGAGCGGTGGATGTCCCAGCCGTGAACCTTGAGCGTCACGTCCCGCTTGCGATCCTCGTCGAATCGATCGGCGTGAAAGGCACGACCGTCGAGTTCGATTGCGAAACGGTAGAGCGGCCAGGCGAGATCCACGATGTATCGCCGGCCGGCGATGCGAATCTCGTAGTTCCGTTCCGGCTCGGGAAGGCCGGCCGCGGCGATGAAAGCGACGACGATACGTTCGAGTTCACTGGCGACGAACCCGTGAGATGACGAGTTGGCGCCGATCACACGAAGCACCGCCGAGGGGCCAACCCGGCGCAACGCGCGTCGACGGAGCGCTTCGCTGGAGAGCGCCTCGACGCTGACGATAGTGCGGGTGAACGCGGCGTGGAGAACGTTTCGTAGGACGTCATCGGAAACAACCTGTCCGAGATCGGTCAGCGTCCGGAGGCCGTTCGTCGAGGGAACTCCGTGGAGACGCGTCGGTACGATCTCTCGCTGATCCCGCGGTCGATGCACGATCACCCCGCTCAGGTCTCGGGCGCCCTGTCGGGGAGTCGTGACCTCAACGGGGACCGGACCGAGGTGATCCGACCAACAGCCGAGAAGGGCCGCCGCCGACCGGCACGAGGCCACTGTTCCCTCGGGGGACGCGAGGACGGCGGCCAGGACACGGGCGTGGAACACGAGCGCGATGCCCGGAAGCGAGGCAACCCCCGGGTGGAGTTCCACTAGCTGACGGCGTTTGCGCCAGCTGTGCCATTGTCCTTCCGTCATCCCGTGCCGTTCGGCCTGGAGGCGTGAGAACACGCCATGTTGGCGTTGGGACAACTGCGTGAGCGCTTCCATGTCGACGGTCATATGTCGAGGATGACCGCTGACGATGTCGCTTGGGAAACCGCGGCGGATTGGCCCACGTCGCTCAAGCGCGCTGACGAAGCGAACGGGTTACCCGGCTGGGGAGTGGTAGCCGGGGTCGGAGGGCCAGACGGGTTGGAGCACGTGCCACTGAGTTGGTTCGGCGGCGATCATCGACTCCAGTTCGTTGGCCACAAGTTGCGTGAGCGCGGCGATGTCGGCGCGGAGTTTGCCGGAGCGCTCGAACTGGACGGGGTCCTTGATGACACCCTCGACGAAACCGTCGCGCTGATACACAACGTTCGGAATGATGGCCGCCCCGGTCCGCAGTGACAGGGTGGCCGGGCCGGCCGGCATGGTGGTCTGCTCGCCAAAGAACCTCACCGGAATGCCGCCGCCCGCCAGGTCTCGGTCGCAGAGGAGGCCGACGACGCCGTTTCGTCGAAGAGTGCCGATCAGTGCTGATCCGGCGCCTGGGTCATCGAGGGCGACCACCTGCATGCGGTTTCGCCGTCGTTGTTCGGTAAACCACTCGAACAGCTCAGGTGGCTCGACCCGTTCGGCGACCGTGGTGAGTCCCCAGCGATGGGCCACCCACGTCCCGCCGTAGTCCCACGCGCCCACATGGGGCATGGCCATGATGGCCCCGTTGCCGGCCTCGAGGGCTCGATCGACAATCGATGCGTGGGGGGCCCGAATCCCGGCCTCGACCTCGGCCGTCGAGGCTCCGTTGGTTCGCATCATGTCGACCCAGTACCGGGCGTAGCTGTGAAAGACCTGGTCAACGCGACTGTGGAGTTCGCTCGGCGAGAGCGTTCCCCCGGCCAGACGCTGCTGATGACGGGCCGCCATCGCCCGTTGGGCCGACGAGAAGCGGGGCATGGCCCGTCCGGCCATACCGACAACGACGTCGGTGACCGGTTCGGGAAGCGTGCGAGCCAGGACCGACGCCAACCGGTATCCCGGCGTGACGAGGCGAGCGCCGAGACTCGAACCGAACGACGTCACTTGCCGGATCGTTGCTTGACCCGTTCGCGCCAGGCCTCGATCGACGCGCCGACCCGGCGACCGCGCTCCTCGTTCCACGTTTTCCAGGGGGTGAGCGTCGGTCGTCGATCGTCGGCGGCGTTGCGTCCCCGGCGGCGGCGCGCCGTTTGCTCCTGCCGTAACGCTCGACGCGCGGCCGCCACCTCGGCCCACACGACCTTCTCGGGTTTCACCGGCGGCGGCGGCTTTTCCGCCTGACGCCATACCTTGACGAAGCGCTGCACCGCCGTGATCGATACCAGAACGAGCATGACCCAGAGAATCCCGATAAGGAGGCTGGGAAAGGCCAGGCCGATCGCCAGGGCGATGATCCGCTCGGCCCGCTCCATGAGGCCGCCCTTGGCCGAGAACCCGTAGATCTCGGCCTTGGCCCGCTGGTAGGAGATCAAAGTTGACACTCCGAGGACGGCGAAGGCGAGCATGGCGATCCGGCCGCCGTGGCGCTCCTGCAGATACCAGCCGATGCCGCCAAGGAGAAAGGAGTCGGTGACCCGGTCGGCCACGGAGTCGAAGAAGGCACCGCGAATGCTCGACGTGTGCGAGGCCTTGGCGACAGCGCCGTCGAAGAGATCGGGCAGGGCCGAAGCGATGAGGAGCCCGAGACCGATCCGGGGATGGCCCGCTCCCACCACCACGGCCGTGGCGACGGACATCACAAGGCCGACGGCGGTGAGGTGGTCCGGCGTTATGCCGAGGCGGGCGAGGCCGCGACCTATCGGTTTCACTGCCTTGTCAGTGACCGTGCGTGCGTACCCGTCGAACAAGTGAACCTCCTTCAGTGTGCGGCCCCGGACCGTGCATCGATCCCGGAAATTGGTCCACGAACCTAGCGCGGCCGTTTACGGCGCCTACCTACTCGTCGTACTCCGACCAGTCTTCGGGATTGTCCTCGACCATACGACTCACCGTTTCCGCGTCGATTCCGTCGACGAGCACCAGGCCGCGCTTCGTGGGCGGGTTGTCGGCCGAATAAAGCAGGATTCGCCAGGTGGGACGGCTGAGGAGTCCTCGCCATCCCAACTGGGCGGAGGCGTGACCCACCGGAAATCCGACTGACGCCGACGCGGCGGCCAACGCATCAACGTCGCGCACCTTGAGCCGCGGCCCGGCGGCGAAGCCGTAGGCCCCGAGGACGACGAGGGCGATCCCGGCGATCAAGAACCCGCGGTTGGTCAGGGTCGGCGTGCCTTGGCGACCGATTGACCACGCCACCATCAGCAGCGTGCCGACGATGAAGTACATGGCCGCCGGGTAGCGCCGACGAACGTTGTCGGGAAACTGATACGGACCGACGTAGTCATGGGCGTCGAGATCGTCGGGGAGTTCGTCGCGTAATTCTTCGAGCGACGGTTTCGTGTTCTTCGTTTCCTTCGCAGCCATGAGGCCTGCCAGGCTACCTGGCGACTTCAATTACCAGGAGTCGCGGAGGCGCTTCCAGGTGACGTCCAAGGCCTCCGGGACAACCCGGGCTTCGGCGATCGATGTCATAAAGTTCGTGTCGCCGTTCCATCGGGGGACGACATGGACGTGGAGGTGGCCGGGGATGCCAGCCCCGGCGGCGCGTCCGAGGTTGGCCCCGATGTTCATTCCTTCGGGTCGGTAGGCGCGGCGAATTGCCGCATCGGCGTGGGTGACCAGCTCCCAGAGTTCGCGGTGTTCGTTGGTGGCAAGTTCGTCGAGACCGGCGAGATGGCGGCGAGGCATGACCATGACATGCCCGCTCGTGTACGGGTAGGCGTTCAGAATCACCACGGCCGAGTCGCCCTGATGCACGACCTGTGTCTGCTCGTCCGGTCGGCCGGACGTAAGGATCGCGCAGAACACACACCCCTCCACCGGTCCCGAAGCCTCGGCTGCGGTCGCTTTGGCGATGTACTCACCGCGCCACGATGCATCGAGGCGTCCCATCGGTGGACGCGATGGGTCAATCGAAGAGGTCATACGCGCACTTAGCTCTGAGCGATGACTTCAGCGAGGACGCGGGCGACGAACTCGTCGACGGCGACACCGCGCTCGACATCTTTCCCGCGAGCGTTTACTCCAACGGTATGCGCGCTTACGTCATCGTCGCCGACCACGAGGACGTAGGGGATCTTGTCCATCTTGGCCTTGCGGATTCGTCCGCCAAGAGGTTCGTCGGCTTCGACGAACTCGACACGAAGACCGGCCGCCTTGAACTCGGCGACCAGTTCGTGCGCATAGGACTCGTGATCGGCGCGAACCGGAAGGACCTGGACCTGGACCGGCGCCAACCATGTGGGGAACGCACCGGCGTAGTGCTCCAGCAACACGCCGAAGAATCGCTCGACAGATCCGAAGAGCGCTCGGTGCATCATGATCGGTCGCTTGCGGGTGTTTTCGGCCCCGAGTTAGGTGAGGTCAAATCTTTCGGGCAGGTTGAAG
>JANLQX010000432.1:0-3762 GCA_031368095.1 Actinomycetes bacterium
CCTCGGCCGTTCCCGGCGCCACCACCACATTCACGCCCGATCCGCTGAGCCGTGCCGCCAGCAGCCGCACCGTGCCGACAGGGAGAGACGCCGGACCGCAGACGATCACACTCGTGATGCCATGACGAGCGACCGATTGCAGCAGCGACTCACGAAGGGTCGCCGCACCGCCCGACGAGGCCACTCCAATCGGCATGGTGGCCACGACTCGGGCCCGACGACCTGAGGTCCGAGAGAGCTGCGCTTGGAGCGCGTCGACCTCTGAATTCGGCCCCACGATCAGGAGTCGATCGACGCCGATACCAAGACGTTGCAGACCGGCGAACAGTCCGCCCACCATGAACCGCCCGATCACGGTGAAGGCGACCGTACCGACGAGCGCGGCGATGACGAACGAGCGAGAGAGTTGCAGCCGGGTGAAGAGACTTGTGACACCAACGACGGCCAGCAGTCCGACGGCTGAACGAAGAATTTTGTTGCATTGATCCCATAGACCGGCGGTACGACGCGGGTGATAGCCACCGGACAATCCGATCACGACCGTCCATCCGAGGACAAACGCCAGCCCAACCTGGGCATAGGTGAACGACGATTCGCGTGACGCCTGCGCCACGCTGTTGGTGATAGTTGCCGGTCCAACACGGACGCGTTGCGCGAACGACGACGCGATGGTTGCGGCTACGAGGTCGGCGCACAGCCACAGCACGACCCGCAGTCGTTGCCACGAGCGTTGAATCGAGCGGACCCGGTCAGGCGAAAGCGATCCACGGCGAGTACCAACGGGAGCAACGAGAACCGGCTCAGCGGGCGCGTCCGACGGCGCCGAGATCACCGAAGTAGGAGCGGCCGACATGACAGCTCTCCATCGACTTCCGATCGGCCGAACTTGAGTGCTTCTGCGGGTTCCGTCACAAGTGAATCAGTCGTTCAGTACGAGTCTCGCTGCCCGGCCGAGAGATGCCCAGCGACGACCGCTTGGAGGCGCGCGTCAAACACTTCAGGGCGAAACGAATCCGCATGCGCGCGTAGTTTCGATAGATCAAAAGAGGTGTCGTGGAAAACCTCGATTGCCGCAAGGAGAGAGTCGACCGTTTGCTCCGCGAACAAGACACCGGTCACTCCGTCGATGACGGTATCGAGCGCCCCACCCTCACCAAACGCCACTACCGGAACGCCGGCAGCCATGGCTTCGACGGGAACAATGCCAAAGTCCTCTTCGCCAGGAAACAACAGGGCGCGAGCGCCGGTGAGCAGTTCGAGGTACCGACGGTCGGTCACCCGGTCCTCGAACCGAACGGTTGGACCCGCCATGACCCGCAGCTTCGCCATTTCCGGTCCGCCGCCGGCAACCACCAGTGGCAGTGACCTTGCGGTGCACGCTCGCACCGCAAGGTCAACCCGCTTGTAGGCAACGAGACGACCGAAGCATAAGAAGTGGCCGTCGACGGAGAGGGATCGGGATTCAGCCAGGTCCGAGAACCGATCAACGTCGACCACCGGGTGCACCACGGCGGCGGTTCGCCCGTACGCATCTTCGATCCGACGAACGATGGACGTCGAATTCCCGAGAAACAACGAGACCGAGTTGGCGGCCGCACGGTCCACTCGACGCAGCGCGGGAACCAAGACCCGCCCGACACGACCCGAGACCCCCGTCAAACGGTGCGACTCAAGGTCGTTGCGCCAGGCATATCGCATCGGGCTGTGACACATTGCGACGTGTGGGCCGTCGAATCGACGTCCGGCACCCATGGAGCCGAAATGGGAGTTCGACACGAGCAGATCGGCCTTCCCCACGCGACAGCCGGCCCATGCGGCGAGGATGGCCGGTGCGTAGGCCATGCGGGCGTCGGCGACCCCCGGCAAACGATTGGTCCAAAGGTTTCGGACGGGCGTGTCGCCTAGAAGCGAACGCACCACAACTGGGTCACTGAACGCAGTGACGACGCGATCGATACCAAGCGCGCTGGCAATCCGGGCGGCGACCTTGTCCGACCCGGCGGTGCTGACCAGCCATTCGTGGGCGAGGACCCGCATGCTCAGCTCATCGACCCGACACGGTTCACGCTTGAGTCGTCTCATCCCGGATGAGCATCAGGAAGCCGAACCAGATCCCGACCTGCATGACCCCGAACCCCGTGTACCAGTGCATGAGATCGCCGGCGAGGTACCCCGACATGGCCATCACAACCACGATCGACCGGCGCCATCGACGCCACAGCACCGCTCCGATCGATAATCCGAACAGCAAGATCGCCGGCACTCCCGCTTCAACAGCGATCAGAACGGGCGTCGAGTGCGGAATCTGAGCGTCCGTCGACACTCGATTGAATTCGGGATGCGTCTCGCGCATCACGGCGAAGTTGCCCGGACCGATGCCGAGGATCGGCCAGCGTTTGGTCACCGCCACTCCAACCCGTACTTGGTCGGACCGACCGCTCGACGCGAGCGCCGCGTCCGATGACGTCGACCGTTCGCCCTTCCATAGCCACCCTTCGCGAAGCGACGCCCCGGTCACCGCCAAGGAGGCGAGGAACACCACCAGCACGAGCCCGGCCGCACCCCGGAATCGAGCGACACCGACGGGCGTGGCCCGGAACACCATCGCCACCGCGATCCCGACGACGATGGCCGCCGCCACCACGGAGTACCCACTTCCCACGATCAAGCCTGCGCCGATGGCGCACGACATGCCCCACGCTCTCCCCAGCAGCCCTCGGTCGAGCGCCCACAGCGCGAGGCCGAGGGTGAGCAGCGCAACGGCGGACAGGGGATACGGGTAGTACGACGTTCCCATCGGGGCCCGCCACGGCCCCAGGCGGTTGAACGGGTCGGCCACCTCACCGAGCGCCCCGAGCCCCACCGAACCGTCGACCACGAGTTGGGCCACGCACACGACCCCCTCGAAGACAACCAACCCCACAAGGGTCTTGAGAATCAGCGTCCGTCGAGCCGCGGACACACGAACAACCAGCTCAGTGATGCCTACCGCAGCCAGGAGCCGCAACACCATGAGACCGCCGATGGCCCGACCCTGCGCCGCCCAGGAAACCCCGACCCACCCCACCAAAGCGGCGAACGACGCAAACGCCACCCCCGAGGCCGTCCGTCGGGACGACACTTTCGCAACGGCCAGTGCCCGCACGACAACGGGGACGAACTGCAGTGCGGCAATGACCAGCAACGGCACGTCGACGAAGCGGAGCAGCGGTTCGCGCGTCCAGTCCGAACCCCGTCCCGGGAGGGCGAACGACGAACTCGCCGGCCCGACGGCGATGGCCACCAGCAGAGCTCGGTACGAAAGTGAGAGCGCCAGGTCGCCGGAAAACAGACGCGCCGAGGCCCCGACGGCTGTGCGCGACCCGACCACCTCCATGCGATGACCATCGACGCCTAGCCAAGTCCGCTGAAGGCTCCGTTGTGGGTCAGCTCAGTTTGTTGGGTCGGCTCACTCGCCTGGAAGCCACTGAGCTGACCCAGAACACCCAGCTGACCCAGAATGGCCGGGTGAACGGCGTGATCCTCGACGCTGCGATGCGGCCGGGTAACCTTGACCTGCTTCGACGCCGCCCGCTACCTGCGGTGCATCGCCACCCCGGGCACCCCGACCGGGCCATACGAAGGAGAACGTCGACATGACCGTTTCGCCCGCTACCGCTTCTTACCGGAACTCTGTCATCTCTGGGGCGCTGGCCGCCGTAGTGAGCGCGGTTGTGGTGATGTCCGCCGTCGGGACGCCGGACGCCACCAGCGGCAGCACCA
>JANLQX010000467.1:0-2402 GCA_031368095.1 Actinomycetes bacterium
CGACCTCGCGGCACTGCTGCGTTCCAACGGAACATGGCAGGTCGAGTAGCGAAAGGCGCAAAACGGCAACCGATCGCCCAGATTCATCCGTGCCGTCGCCCAGATCGGCCGGAGAACCATTGACCTCGTAGGCTCTGCTCGTGGAATTCGTTGACGATCGTGCGGAGCAGACGATTGCCGTGCTCCGTTCGTCCGGAGCCTGTTTCGCACTTGTCTTCGGGAGTCGGGCCAGGGGAACCTCCAGCTCTTCCTCCGATCTCGACGTGGCGGCGTGGTGGCCGACCGGCGCCCCGCAGCCGTGGGAGCTGGACCTTCCCGAAGGCGTTGACCTCGTCGACGCCGTTCGCCTTCCGCTTGAACTCGCCGGCCGTGTTGCGTGCGAAGGCGTTGTGCTTTTCGACGACGATCCGAGTGAACGGGTCCGATGGGTCGCCACCACGCGAAAGATCTGGCTGGACGAGCGCGACCGATTCACACGGTCGCACCGCACCTTTCTCCAAGCAGCCGCCAATGGTTGACGAGGGTCGAGCCTCCCGCCTCCTTCGTGGAGTCAGCGAACGCATTGGCCGACTCGACGCCGCCGCGACGCATCGAGACGACGATCCCAGTTCCCTGTGGCTGGACGGCGTGAAGTATCTCTTCGTCACTGCGATCGAAGGATGCGTCGATGTCGCGCACCACGTCGGATCTTCGGAGTCCTGGCGTGCGCCCGACACGAACGCGTCGGCCATCCGCCTGCTTGGCGAGCATCGAGTCATCGATGCTGAGTTAGCGGCGACCATTGCCCGTTCCGTCGGGTTTCGCAACGTGCTCGTGCACCAGTACATCGACGTCGACGACGCACTTGTCGTCGAGGCGCTCGGCCGGCTGGATGATCTGCGAGCTTTCGTGTCTCAGGTCAGCGCCTGGATTCTTCGACAGTCGAGATAAGCGTGCGAAGGGCGATGAGCCATAGCGACGCTGGAGGTCACGGCGCCGGCGCCGATGCCGCTTAAGCAATAGCGGCGGTCCGATCTGCCAGTACGGGTTCGATGGATCAACCCGCTGGCGAGGATGATGCCCCCGAGCACGTCGAGGCGCCCACCCTTTGGTGGAAACGGAACCAGCGCGCCGAGCCGATCGATGTGAACCCCGAAATTCCCACCCGCCGGTAGAGTTGTTTCCCTCATGACAACGCCTCCGGCCATCCGCACGACCGTTCTCGATTCCGGCGTGACCGTCGTCTCGGAGCTGATGCCGAGTGCGCTGTCGATCTGCACTGCGGTGTGGGTCGGCGTAGGGAGCCGTGACGAAACCCACGAGCAGGCTGGTTGCTCACACTTCCTGGAACACCTCGCCTTCAAAGGCACGGAGAACCGTTCGGCTCTGGAGTTGGCGCAATCGATCGATGAGGTGGGCGGCGAGATGAACGCCTTCACCACCAAGGAACACACCACGTACTACGTGCGTACGGTGGCCGAAGATGCCGAACTCGCCATCGAAATTCTCGGCGACATCCTCACCCGCCCGGCCTTGCGTGACGACGACGTGGCGTCGGAGAAGCAGGTCATCCTCGAAGAGATCGCGATGCGCGCTGATGAACCCGCCGATCTCGTCCACGACACCATCCATGAGCTGATCTTCGGCGATCATCCCCTCGGCCGCGATATCGCCGGCTCACCCGACACGGTGAAAGGTTTGATGAGCAACGACATTCGTACGTTCCTCGATGCCACCTATGCGCCGAAGGAAATCGTTGTTGCCGCCGCCGGCTTGGTCGATCACGACCAACTGGTCAAGGACGTGGAGCTGCACCTCCAGCGCCCAACGTCACCCGGACCGACCACCCGCGACCGGCCGACCGGTGCGGCCCGTCGGCTCCACGTGGTTACCGACGACACCGAGCAGGTCCACCTCGTCGTCGCCCTTCCCGGCCTGGCCCGCAATGACGAGGATCGCTTTGCCGTCGGTCTGCTCGATCACGTGCTCGGTGGCGGCATGTCGAGTCGCCTGTTCCAGGAAATCCGGGAGAAGCGCGGTCTCGCCTACTCGGTGTATTCGTATCGCTCGGCCTACGCCGACGGCGGGTATCTCGGCGTGTACGCCGGGTGTGCGCCCGCTCGTCTGGTGGAGGTGGCGGATCTCATCGCCACCGAGTTCGATCGTCTGCGCGCTGACGGAATCACCGATGACGAGCTCCGGCGGGCCAAGAGCTCGGTCCGCGGCTCCGTGGCCCTGGGTATGGAAGACAGCGGGTCGCGGATGTCTCGCATCGGTCGCTCACAGCTTCTGCACGGCGAGATCCGTCCGATCGAAGACATCCTCAAACAGACCGACGATGTGACCCTCGCTGACGTTCGCGCCGTCATCGACCGCCTCCTCACGGTGCCCTCTTGCGTGGCGCTCGTGGGTCCCGTCGAAGC
>JANLQX010000472.1:0-6668 GCA_031368095.1 Actinomycetes bacterium
GTACCGGTGAGGAGCACCACCGCCAACGCCCGGCCGCGGCCGGTCCGGACGACGCGGATGAGCACAGCCAGGAACGTCACCGAAAGAGCCAGACTGATGGAGAACGAGAACTCCCCGGCCATGGTCGACAAGACGTTGCCGCCGAGGATCGAGTACCCCGGATCAAGGATGAACACGACCGCCGCAAGGGCGAAGAGGTAGCGGTACCGAGGCGCCAGCCCGGCGGTGCGGGCTAGCAGCATCGCCGCGAACGGGAGTGCCAGAAGGCCGAGAACCGTCACCAGCTTGAACGCGATGTTGGCGGGAATCAGGAATCCGAGGAGGGTGATCAGCCAACTGGGCGCCGGAAAGTCGAAGTGCAAGACCGGGAATCCGGCGTACCAATCCTTCGACCAACCAGTTCCTAGGAGTGATGAACCCAAATGCCGCCGAAGAAAGTACGGCGTCCACACATGGGCGCCCATGTCGCCACCGGTGGTCGTGGTGTCACGAAACAGCGGACCGGGACGCCACGTCCAGGGCGGCCAAGACGGTGAACGGTAGCCAGACCGAGAAACGCCCCCCATCTTGGCGAAAACAACCGCCGAGGCTAAGAGCACGAGGGTCCAACCGACGACGTCAACAGACGAGGGCCGTTTCTTGGACCGGGCGAGCCGGAAAGCCATCTTCTCCACCAGCTTGGCTCCGCGTCAGCAGAACGCGGCAGCGATTTCGGTCGCCACGCGGGCGTTGTTCTCGGCCAGCGCAAGGTTGGCCGGGATGCTTCGCCCACCGGTCACATCGGCAATACGACCGAGGATGAACGGGGTGAGGGCGGCTCCCACGATCGCCGCGCGGGCGGCGTCTCTCAGGGCCGTCTCGATGGCCTCGGCAATCTCTGCCGCCGGAATTTCTGCTTCCTCCGGAATCGGATTGGCGACGATGACGCCGCCCGGCAGTCCGAGTTCGAGGCGGGCCAGAAGAACTCGGGCGGCGATGGTGGGATCGTCGATGCGTCGGTGGACGGTGATGCCGCTGGTCCGGCTGTAGAACGCCGGGAACTCGTCGGTCCGCAGGCCGAGGACCGGCACGCTCAACGTGTCGAGCAACTCCGCCGTTTTGGCGAGATCGAGGAACGCCTTGGCTCCGGCCGTCACGACCACCACCGGATGGCGGGCGATGGCGCCAAGATCGGCGCTCACATCACCGGTCAGATGGTCCTGGCGGTGAACACCGCCGATGCCCCCGGTGGCGAACACTCGCACCCCGGCCGCGGCGCAGAGCGCCACCGTGGCCGAGACCGTGGTGACGCCGACGTCCCATTGCTCGGCAAGGGCCACGGGAAGGTCGCGTTCGGCACACTTCTTCGTGGCCGAGAGGACCCGTTCGTAGTCCTCCGGTTCCAGGCCGACACGTGCCACCCCATCGATGACCGCAGTGATGGCGGCCGTGCCGCCCGCCGCTTCGATGACGCCGACGCATCGGTGGAGCACCTCGGCATTGAACGGCACCGGAAGCCCCAGGGTCGACGAGATCGTGGACTCCAGCGCCACCACCGGCCGACCTTCGGCGAGGGCGGCCGCAACAGCAGGGGAGACACGAAGCACCGAACGACGATACGGCGTGAGACGATGGAGTCGTGCAGTTCGGCGTCCGAAGGCTGGTGTTGCTCGGACTTGCCGGACTGTTGGCCGGTACGGCGTTCGGGTTCTGGCAGGGGCGCCAGGCGGCGTCGACAAACGGGCGAACCGGTATCTCCCCCACGTTCCTCGACGAAGTCGTTCCCGGCCTTTGCATCATGAAGAGCCAGCTCCGCGACAACCAGCGCAGCGAGGCGTACAACACGTTCTGGAACAACGTCCACCTTCCGGCGCACGCCTTGGCGGCCGAGCTCACCGCTCGTGACCGCGTCGCCGCAGGATCATTCCAGCGGGCCAAAGTGGCCGTGGAAACTGATCTGTCGACGATGGCTCCCACCCTCGGTGCCTCCGTCGAGGCGTTCGAAATGGCGGCGAGGCGGGCGCTGACCGAGGCCGGACGACCGGCGGCGAAACCATGTCCGTAAGACGGATCGCCAGCGCGATCGGTGCGGCACTCGTGATCGTGGGGCTGGGGGCCGGACCGGCCTCCGCCCATTCCGCCGGGAACACTCCAGCGTCGAACTATGTCTCGCGAGTCATCGGCATCAAGCCTCCGACCGACAGTTTCACGGCCAAGACTGTGGAAGCGGGAAGCCGGATAGAAATCACGTGGCGAACCGGCCCCGACGTGGTGGTCCTCGACTACGAGGGGTTTGACTATTTGCGGCTCGGCGCCGACGGAGTCTTCGAAAACTCTCAGTCTCGGGCCGTGTACGTGAACGCCAACCGTCAGGGGAGTGCTCCGATCCCAGAGGGCCTGCATCCCGAAGGCCCCCCTGAGTGGCGGCGGATCTCGAGCGGACACGTCGCTCGGTTCCACGATCACCGGGTTCATTACATGGGCGCCGAACCTCCTCCACAGGTCCGCCAAGCTCGGCAGCGAAACCACCTTGTGCAGGATTTTTCGATCGAAGTCCGACGAGCTGGCGTGACCCATAGCGTGCTCGGATCAGTCCGGTGGATCCCCGGCCCGTCGCCCCTTCCGGCGTTGGGTCTCGGCGCCGCTGCGGGTGTGCTGTCGGCGGCGGCCATCGTGCTCGCCAGTGGTCGTCAGCTCGCCAACGCAGCGTTCGGCGGATTCTGCGTCCTCCTCGGCGCCCTTGTCCTCGTTGATGCGCTCCACCTGTTCGGTATCGCCTTCGGGGTGCGTGGTGGCTCCGGGTTCGCCCGGGTGTTGTCGATTGGTTGGGCATCGGTCGCGGCGTGGGCCATCGCCGTGGCCTGCATCGTGGCGTTGCGGCGGCGCCGGCTCGACGCGCTCTACGTGGCGGTGTTCGCCGCCGGCATCATGACGCTCGTCGGCGGTTTCTCCGATCTTGGCGTTCTCTCCGCCAGCAGTGTTCCCTTTGCCTTTTCCAACGTGGTCGCCCGGGCCGTCATTGCGCTCACGCTCGGACTCGGCGTGGCCGCCATTGTGAGTGGAGTGGTCCTCACCGGGAGCGCGTCGGCCCGGTCGGCGTTCGACAAAACCGACGTACCGGAGGAGCCGGCGGAGCCCACGACCGCTTAGTCGAAGCTGTCGACGGTGGCGGCGAGATCGGTGGTGTCGTCGCCCGGCTCGGGCAGGATCGCCTCCTCGAGCGGCGCGTGCGGGAGCACATCGGCGAGATACCGGTCGATCGCCGCCTCCATGCCGACGTCGTCGCCGCGAGCTTCGGAAAGGTACCAACGATGCTCCAGGATCTGGTGGTAAGCCTCGGCGTCGGCCAGCCGATGACGGAGCTCCGCCGGAATGGCCTCGATCGTCGGCTGATACACGTTCGTCAGCCAGTCATAGGCCGCCAGCGCATCTGGAACATTGCGGCCCCGTTCCTGATCAAGCTTGGCTCGGTGCCCATCGAGATCATTGAGCAGCCGCCGGGCCTGGTTCTCGTCGGCTTCCAGCCCGGTGAGTTGCAGGAGTCGGCGGCGATGGTGGCCCACCTCCACCACCCGCGGCACGACGCGGATGCGACCGTCGTCGGTCGTGCGGAGGCGGTACTCATCGACGTCGAAACCGAGTTCGTTGAGCCGTCGGGTGCGAGCGTCGAGACGGTGACGGTCGCCCGGGCGAATGATTTCCTCGTGGACGATTTCTTCCCACAAGCGGTCGTAGCGACTGCGGAAGTCCTCGGCGAGATCCATCGGATCGATTTCTCCGTAGAGCCGACCGGCCGCCTCCAGGTCGAGCAGCTCACCGCCAATGTTGTCGACGGCGATCTCGAGATCGTGGGCGCGCTGGCCGTCGGAGAGACGCCCGTCGGTCTGGATCCGACCCGTCTCGGCGTCGACCAGCCACGAACTGAGCGCCCCCGCATCACGACGAAAAAGGGTGTTCGACAGCGAGCAATCACCCCAGAAGAACCCTTCGAGGTGAAGCCGGACGAGGAGCACCGCCATGGCGTCTTCGAGCTGATCACGCAGGTCGACGATGGGACGGCCCTGAAACAGATACCGGTACGGCATCGAGAAACTCAAGTGTCGGGTGATGAGGGCGGCGCCGAGGGGAGCGCCCACGGCCGAGTCGTCGACGGGATAACGGTCGTCGCCCGGGGCCTCGGGATCGCTTCCGTCGGCGGTGCGATGGCGCACCACGCCGACGGCCTCCACCACCGGCAGGCCACGGTTCTCCAAGTCTCGGAGCATGTCGTACTCGGAAAGCGCGATTGCGTCCTCCGTCTCCTTGATGGCGTAGACGACCCCGCCGTAGTCGACGAAGCGCACGACATGACGCGACAAACCCCGGGCCACGTCAACGAGCCGAGGAGTCCGCCAACGGCGGAGTGACACCCCCCATGGAAGGTCGAGAAAGTCGGGATGCCCGTCACGGGCGACGATCTCCAGATCCACGTTCGTATCCTTGCCGACCATCCGGTTCCGCGCCGCTTCGCTGATGTCCGGGTCAACGGGTCCGAGCGCGTAGTTTGTCCGCCGTGGCAAACGAGAAACGTCAGCGACAGGATTCTCTTCGGGCGCAGAAGCTCGCCGAGGCCAAAGTCATCGAAACCAAACAGCGCACACGGGCCACGCAGAAGCGGATCGCCTACGTTGCGGCGGCGCTGGTTGCGCTCCTCGCGATATTCGCCCTCCTCACCCGCGGCAATGGCAAAGATGCGGCCGACACCTCCATCGTCCCGGCGGCGTCGAGCACCACGCTGGCCCCGACCACAACGGTGGTTCTCAAGCCGGCGGCCGCCATTTCGTCGAAGCCCAAGGTCGACGTTCCGGCCGGTCCACCGCCGAAGGAACTGCAGAAGTCCGACCTCGTGGTCGGAACCGGCGCCGAAATCACGGCGGGATCGAACGTCATGGTGAACTACGTCGGCGTGGCGTGGTCGACCAAGAAGGAGTTCGACACATCATGGGGCAAGGCACCCTTCCTGGTGGAGAATGTGGGACAGGCGAGCGTCATCCCTGGATGGAACGAGGGCCTGCTCGGGATGAAGGAAGGTGGCCGCCGTCGGCTCGTCATTCCGCCCGTAAAAGCCTATGGTGCCACCGGATTCGGCTCCGTCATCGGGCCGAATGAAACGCTGGTGTTCGTCGTCGACGCCGTCAAGGTCACCCCGAAGGCCTAGGAGCGGCGGCGCCGCCCCCACGCAGATGGTCGGGTCCCGGCGAGGTTTTCGGTAAACATGGCGGCAGTGGCTGCCACCGACGTGATTGATCCGGCTCGGCCGCCAACGCCGGACGACCACGTGTCGGTGGGTCCCGACGGCCCGGAGTCCGGGCGTCGACGACGCAAACCGCGCACTGCGCTGCGTCGGCGGATGACTCGCACGGTGCAGGTCATCGTTGCCATTTTCGTTCTGAACTTCCTCGTCTTTCCTCGCATCGGCGGGTTCGGCAAGGATCTCCGAGAACTTCGAACGGTCAACGCTGCGCTCCTGGCGCTCGGTCTCGCCCTCGAGTTGGGCGCTTTTTTCGCCTACTCCAAGCTGACCCAAGCCGCTCTTTCACCGTCGCATATCGCTGCTCCGACGCTCACCCGGATCCAGCTGGCGACCAAGGCCGTGACCAACGTCGTTCCGGGCGGCAGTGCGGCGGGAACGGCTCTCGGGTACCGACTCCTCACCCTCGCCGGAGTGGAACCGTCGGGCGCCGGGTTCGCGCTCGCCACGGCCGGACTCGGTTCCGCAGTGGTGCTCAATTTGTTGTTGTGGTCGGCGCTGTTGGTGTCCATCCCGATCAGCGGGGTGAATCCGCTCTATGTCGTGGTGGCGCTCGTTGGGGTATTCGTACTGGGCGCTTTCGGCGTCGTCGTGATCTTCTTGGTGCGCGGTGCGGAGCGAGCCGAGAGAATCGTGCAGGGCATTGCCCGGCGTTTTTCTTTCGTTGACCCGGCCGTGGTCAGCGCCGTCGTGCGCCGACTTGGTGGCCGCATCAGGACCCTCGCAGCGCAACGTTCCACGCTGTATCGCCTGATCGGATGGGCGGTGCTGAACTGGCTCTTCGATGCATCCTCGCTCTGGGTATTTCTTCGCGCCTTCGGGGAGAGCGTTCGTCCGGACTCGCTGATCGTGGCGTTTTGCGTCGCCAACGTGCTCGCCGCCATTCCGCTCACCCCGGGCGGGGTCGGCGTGATCGAGGTGACCCTCACCACCCTGTTGACGTTCTTCGGGGTTCCGTCGGCCACCACTGCCCTCGGGGTGAACTCGTACCGACTCGCCGCCTACTGGATGACGATTCCCCTGGGCGCGGCGGCCTACCTGAGCCTGCGGGTCGGGCCGTGGCGGGTGGACCGCACCACCACGTTGCGTCGCCTTCGCGACGAGGCCGGCCCGGTCGTCGACACCGGCGAAAGCGTCTACGACTGGATTGACCGCAATACGGCCAGCCCCGACGGTCGCCCGACGTCGCCGATCGTGGTCATCAACGCGCCTCGGGTGGGGCCGGTTCCCGACGCAGAGCCGGTGGCAGTACCCGACACCGCTCCGGCGGCGTCGACTCCCCGTCCGGAGATTCACTGAAACTAAGGGTGGACGCGAACGATGGGGCCGCCGAAGCGACCCCATCGTTACGGTTGTTCGGTTTCCGGTCAGTCGGCGGCCGGCAACGCCGGTGTCGGCG
>JANLQX010000039.1:0-14607 GCA_031368095.1 Actinomycetes bacterium
CGGGCGGTGCGGGCGGTGGCGGCGGTGCGGTTCATGATGACTCCTGGTGGCTTCGAAGCACCCGAGTGGTGCGTTCGTTGATGCCATAGGTGAGTCACCACCGGGAGGATCCGGACAGAAAGTCAGATGTGACGTCCGTCACTACCGGCCGAGGGCTCGCACCACCTCGGGATCGGGCGGTCGGACGACGACGGGAACGCCTCCCGAGCGCATCGATTCGGCCGCCGCGCATCCCGCCGCAACCGCTTCCCGGGCCCCGATCGGCGAGGTCTCCGTGGCCCCGCCGACGCGAGCAAAGCGGACAAACTCCTCCATCAACGTGGCGTCGGCTCCACCGTGCGCACCGTCGCCCGGCGCAAAGGGGAATTGCCGGTCACCGTCGTCGTCGTAGCCGCCCCGTTTGTTCCACAGCTTCACCACACCTTCCACGTCGCCAAAGTTCTCGATACGGCCCTCGGTCCCGATGACGGTGTAGTTCCGCCAGTAGTCGGGACTGAAATGACACTCCTGATACGAGGCCAACACCCCATTGGAAAGCTCCATCTGCATCATCATCAGGTCCTCGACGTCGATCTCGGGATCCAGTCCCACCTGCGTCAGCGGAGGCCAGTGCGTATCCGGATCGAACCAGTTGTCGTGCTTGGTTCCGCCGTGACGATTCGCGACCCGGCTATAGACGGCGAGCTTGCCGATTCCCTGCACCAGTCGAGAGACGCCACCGGCCAGCCAATGGATGGCATCGATGTCATGGGCGCCCTTCTGAAGGAGCAGCGACGTGACGTGACGACGCTGGGCATGCCAGTCCTTGAAATAAAAGTCACCGCCGTGGCCGACAAAGTGACGACACCACACCGCTTGAACTTCGCCGACGACACCGTCATCGATCAGCGCCTTCATCGTGCGAATGGCGTTGTAGTGACGAAGGTTGTGACCAACGTAGAGCCGCACGCCGTCCTTGGCGACGTCGGCGGCGGCGGCCAGAATCCGGTCGCAGCCCTCCGTCGTGATGGCCAACGGCTTCTCGGCGAACGTTGCCTTTCCGGAGCGTAGCGAAGCGATCACCAAGTCCTCGTGGGTGTAGTCCGGCGTCGCGATGATCACGGCGTCCACGTCACCTGCGGCAACCACGTCGGCCGACCTTGTTGTGGTCCACGGCTTCCGGTTGAGCTGGCGCCACCGATGGTCGAGGAGCGCTTCGTCGAGATCGCACAGCCCAACGATGACGCTTCCCTGCCCCGGCCGATGGGCCACGTCGAGCAGGTTGCCGCGCAGACCGAGGCCGATCATCGCAATGCGGAGATCAGGCGCGGCGGACGAGACGTTCCGGGCAGACTTGGCCATAGCCATGACTACCACGTCGGTCCCTCTCGTCCTCCTGGCCGCCGGCCTGGGCTCTCGCTTCGGTGGCATCAAGCCCCTCGCCCCCGTCGGGCCTGGTCACGAGGAGTTGCTCATCCTGTCGCTCGAGCAAGCCCGCCGGGCCGGGTTCGCGTCGGGGGTGATCGTTGTTGGTCCGCTGACCCGCGACGCAATCATCGGCGCGCTTAGCGATCCCCCGATACCGGTCTCGTTCGCCGACCAGGTCGGCCGTCACGGTGGAAACGGCAAGCCATGGGGCACCGTTGATGCGCTGACCTGCACCGGTCTGAGCGGGCCTCTCGTGGTGGCCAACGGTGATGATCTCTACGGCGTTGCCGCGCTCACTGATGCCTTGGCAGCAACGCAACGGGATGACATCGACGGTGCCGCCGTGATGTTCCCCGTCGGTCGCACGCTGTCCGGGGTAGGAGGAGTGTCGCGGGCCGAGCCCGTAATTGACGAGAGCGGTTTGCTACGTGCGCTTAGTGAGCGTCGAGGTGTCGAACGGCACGGCGACGTGATCACCGACGGCACCGGTCGGGTCCTGGAAGCCCACGCTGTGGTTTCAATGAACCTATGGGCGCTGCGCGCAGCGGCGGTCGGTGCCCTGGCGTCACTCGGCTCCGCGTTTTGCGCCAAGCATGCCGGTGATCCGTCGGTCGAGCTCGGCCTGCCTGATGCCATCGGGCAGCTCGTCCTCGCCGACCGTCTCCGCATCGTTGTCACGGTGACGGATTCCACGTGGCACGGCGTCACCTTCGCCGAAGACGTCGCCAGAGTGCGGGCCGAGCTGATCGCCGATGGCGGCTCGTAAACCAAACCCCCTGCTGCGGCTCCGGAAGGTTGCCGAAGCCTTCGGTATCGAAGGCGATTTCCACGAAATTCGGACGTTGAGTGGGGGCCATATCCACACCACCTGGTCATTCACCACAGACGATGGGCGCAGCTATGTTGCGCAGGAATTGAACGGGTCGATCTTTCGCAACCTCGACGCATGCGCGAACAATCTCCGTCGTATCGACGACCACTTCGCATCACGCGATCTCGGCGTGTTTGTTCCGGCCCACGTCCGCACCATGACGGGATCCGTGCACGCCACGCTCAACGATGGTTCGACGTGGCGTGTCACCAATCGCATCGAAGACGTTGTCGCCCCGCAACAGATCCACTTCGTCGATGACGCCTTCGCCGCCGCCGCCGCCTTCGGGTCCTACATTGCTGCGCTTGCGTCATTACCGGGTCCGCCACTTCACGCCACGATCCCGCGGTTCCACGACTTCGCCTGGCGGGTGGAGCAACTCCGTGACGCGGTCCGGGCCGATGCATCCGGACGGTCGTCGTCGGTTCGTCGGGACCTAGCCAACGCCGAGGACCTCGCCACCATCATCGGTTGCGCGGCGGCAGCGGTAGCAACGGACACCAGCCATGCGGTGCACAACGACGCAAAGGTCGCGAACCTCCTGTGCTCAACGCTCACGGGACTACCGGTGGCGGTCGTCGACCTCGACACCACGATGCCCGGATCACCCCTCATGGACCTCGGTGAACTTGTCCGCTCCGGCGCATCGGAGCGACCGGAGGATGCGCGTGACCTCGACCAGATCGAGGTCCGCTGGCCAATCATCAGCGCGCTTACGGAAGGATTTGCGTCAACCGCGAGACTGACCGAAGAACAACGCGCCCATATGAACCATGCCGGACCGATCCTCGCCATCGAGAACGGTCTGCGGTTCCTTGCTGATCACCTCAACGGTGACGTGTACTTCCGCGCCACTCGACCGGGGCAGAACCTTGACCGAGCGAGAGTCCAATTCCGCCTCGCCGATCAGCTCATGCGAAGCGGATCAACTCGGGCGTAGTGCCATTCAGACCCTCATATGATTTACCAGACGTAAAGCGACACACACTACGCTTTCCGGATATGGTCCCAGTCAATGTGAAACTCACCGATGCGCAGGTACGACGCGTTGATGAGGCGATTGCCCAGGGTCGCGCCGGGAATCGGTCCGATGCCCTCCGGCTGGCCCTCGATCATCTGTTGCGGGAATGGGACCTCGCAACCTGGAACGAACGTTGGGAGAAAGCGATCCCGGATGATCTCGACGAATTCTCCGACCTAACTGCTGCCGCGGTCTCCCGCTGGGGTGACTTGGATCGAGCCGATCGGTGAGCGAGGTGCGACGCGGCGAACTCTGGTGGACGCAGACCGGAAGCAAGCGCCGCCCTGTGTTGGTGATTTCGGCCGACGCCATGAATCGTCGGCTCCCCAAGATCATCGTTCTTCCAGGAACAACCAACCTCCGCGGATGGCCCGATGAGTTGCTCCTACCGAGCGGCGTTCTACCGAGCGACACGGCATTTTGCTGTCGCGAGATCACGACGATTCGCGCCGCCGACCTGGTCGATCGGGCGGGCCTGGTGTCAGGCCCTTGGCTCGACCACGCCTATGACGTCCTTGCGTCGGTTCTCGGCTGCGGACCGCCGCGCTAGCGGATTGTCGAGTTGGCGTTGAAAGTACAGAACACCGTCGGTCGGCTTCTCGACGTAAGGGTCCGTTTCCGCGAATCCGAGTGAGCGGTATAGCTCCTGCGCGTGGACCATGGTCGGGAGCGTGTTGAGCACGAGACGGTCGAGGCCCAGCCCGGTCGCCTGGGTGATGAGCGTCTCGACGACTCGACGGCCCAGGCCGCTCGTCCGCTGTTGCGGCGCGACGTAGAGCCGACGAATCTCGCCAATGCGATCGGTGACAAGCAAGGCAACAACCGCTATCGGCGTGCCATCGTCGTTGAGGGTGAGCAGAACGCGACTCGGGTCGGCGTAGAACGATCGGAGCTGCACGAGCTCCGTGGCGATGTCATCGAATCAAGCACAGATCTCGGCGTCGGACGCGAACTCGGCCACGGCTCGCTGATATGCCCCGAAAAGACGACGGACGATCGCAAAGTGCTCGTCGGTCGCAGCGATGATTACTGATTCCATAAGCGCACGCTACCGGCCGTTCCCGAGGGGCGGGCGAGCGCGCCCAATGGCTATTTCGCGACGTGGGCGACGTCATGAAGGAACCTTGGCGGCACCGACTTTGCGGATGCCGCCTCCAACGTTGCCGCCTCGGTGTGAAACATGCGCCGACAGCAACACCGCATTGAGCTGTTTCTGCCGATGGTGAATATCACTCGGGCATCGCTGGCTGCAAGGCGCCGCACGCCAGCTGAGGCTGCGTCGTTGGTTGACGGGTCGTTGGCGACGACTGAACCGAAGACCATCGGTGCCGTGGCGCCAGCTCGCGGTTGAACGTGCTCGCTCAGCGATACTTCAGTACCTGTTCCGTACCTTACGAGGGTGGTTACCAACCCAGCTGCGACTCAATCGTCGCCCGACATGGGCACGGCAACTTCCGTTGACCGAAGCGTCCGGCGGCAGACTCACGCCCCGGTATTTCTCTCGACCCAGACCCGACCGAAATGGCTTCTGTCTTCGCGAGCAGCGGAGCCGCTTCTCGTCGGCCTGGCCGCTCTCGTCCTCGGCTTTTGGCGTTTGACGCTGAACGGTCTCGGAAACACGTACTACGCGGCCGCCGACATCACCGGGTCTGGCAGCCTTCGGGCATTGTTCTTTGCGACGTTTGATCGCGGTGGTGTGATGGCGGTTGACAAACCGCCGCTCGGGCTCGTTGGACCGGCGTTCGCCGTCCGACTCTTCGGAACTTCAAGTTGGACCGTGCTCGGACCACAGGTGGTTCTTTTCGCCGGCGGGTTAGTCGTGTTCTTCTGCGGTCTTCGACGATGGACAAACCGTCGAGTGGCCTGGATTGGGGCACTGATTTTGCTCCTAACGCCGATTGATGTCGCGGTCGCGAGGAGTAACAACCCCGATGAATTGCTGGTGTTTTTCACGATTCTCTCACTGGTGATGGTGGGCGAATCGATGCGCGACGCCAGATTTCGATTGGCACTGGCTGCCGGCGCCGCGGTTGGTTTGGCATTCACGACGAAACAGCTTCAGGCGCTGGTGGCCGTGCCCGCTCTGGTCGTGGCGATCGCGATGCTGTCGGCGGGTGGATGGCGTCGCCGTGCTGCTCGGACCACAGTCTTTCTGACGAGCAGCGTTTTGACGTCGGCCGCATGGTTATGGGCGGTCGACCGCATCGCCCAAAGTCAGCGGCCGTATGTCAGCAACGCTAGAAACAACAGCGAATTCAACCTCGCATTCGGTTTCAATGGTGCCCACCGAGTTGGGCAACTTCGCCATCAACCGTCGTGGGTTCCCGTTGGCCGAGGGTGGACATCAACTGCTGGAAGGTTGATTGCTCGTCTGATCCCGCAGCGCAGCCTCCTCGCCAACCACTACGTTGCCCAGACGAGCTGGCTGCTCATGGTCGCGCTGGTCGGCGGACTCGCCCTGGTCCTTACTCGTCGGGCGGACCAGCCGAAGCTGGTTCGATTTTTGCTGTGCTGGACTTCATTTCACGCCCTGGTGCTTGCTTACGCTCCGGGAAAATTTTCCCCGTACTACGTCGCCCCGCTCGTTCCCGGCATCGCTGCGCTGGTGGCCATTGCCGTTGACACCTTTGGTCCTGGTCGACTGCCACGTTCGAATTCGAACCGACACTCCCAGCCCTTCTGGAAGCGGTACTCCGACCGCTCCGTAGTTGTCCTTATGCTAAGCGCGCTTTTTATAGTGGCGGTAGCGGCCAGAAGCTACATCGGCTTTGCCAACACGGTATTGGGCTGCGTTCTTGTCGTCGTCGCCATTTGTCTCAACGCGAGTTGCGCACCGAGGCGAACTCGAGGGCGGGCCGTTCGCTTCGCCACATTCGCGACGACGCTTCTCGCCTTCACTGCGATCCCGGGGCGATACGTGCTCGCCGACGTGACAAGTCGACAGAACGCAGTCGTTCCAAATGCCGAGATCGCAACCGGCGCGTACCCCCCGAAAGTACCGGCTGCGATTGATGTCAACGACACCAGGATTGTCTCCTTCGTGCAAGCGTCATCCGTGCCCACTCTCGCTACCTCCCGCATCTCCAGCGCCGCTGGTGGCATCATCAAAGGCATCCGTGTTGTGCCGCTCGGCGGGTTCTTTGGCACGGACGCATATCCGACGCTTTCCACGTTCACCAGCATGATCACGCAAAGCCGTGTGCGGTGGGTGGCGGTACCGGCTCTCCCTCCGGGCCGACACGCTCGCTCGTTGCCTCCGGCGATGGTGGCGAGACCTTGGGGTCCGTGGGTTCGCAACCATTGTCGACTGGTCGCGCCTGGCGAATACGGCGGCGTGGATGCCGGCAAGTACTGGGTCACCAATAATCGGATACCGCTCCATGCCCCGCTGGCCCTGTACGACTGCCGGACCACAATGCCGTCGCGCAACCCGTTCAAGACGTCCCAAAGGTGATCTTCAGGGGTTGTTCAGTACCTTCCACTCATGATGCTGGAGTGCACGACGAGAACCTCGACCCAGACCACGTTGAAGCCTCGTCCATAACACGGCGTGCCTTTCTCCTTGCCGCAACAGCCCTCCCCGTGCTCGGGGGCCGCGCCAGCGCGCGAGCAGCAGCATCTCCGCCGAAGGCGAAGTTCATTGCTCGGGGCGCCAGAACGTCGAACCAGGTTGCGCTCACGTTCCACGGGGCCGGCGATCCAGCTCTCACGAGACGCGTTCTCGAGATCACCAGAAAGGCGAAGGCGCCGATCACCGTGTTTGCCGTAGGTACCTGGGTCGAAGCGAACCATGCACTTATCCGCGGGCTCGCCGATGCAGGCCACGAACTCGCCAATCACACCTACAGCCATCCGGCGCTTCGCCGACTCGGACGACAAGCTGTCGCCCAGGAAATCTCCAAAGGCGCCGACGCGCTGCAAGCAGTGAGCGGGACCATTGGGACCTTCTTTCGCCCTTCCGGAACGCCGACCCCTACCGATCTGATGCGGCAAGAAGCAGCAAAGGTCGGTTACACGACCGTTGTTGGCTACGACGTCGACCCGCGGGACTACCAAGACCCCGGCACCAAAGCGGTGGTCTCGCGCACCCTTTCGGGCGCAAAAGGAGGCTCGATAATCAGCCTGCACCTCGGTCACGTCGGGACCGTCGACGCGTTGGACCAGATCGTCGCCGGTCTTCGTAAGAAGGGCCTCGACCCGGTTACGGTTTCCACGTTGCTCCACTCGTGACGAAGCGCTCAACACTGCATTCGCGAGCGACCACACAGCATCGCGTTCTTCGTGCTTTCGTAATCGCCGCGTTGGTTCCAGCAGTCGCCGCATGTGGGCAGCACGCTCCAGCCGCGCCAACCGCGCGATCGGTGGCGTCATCATCGAGCACATCCATGAAACGCACGCCGGCTATGGCCATGGGCGTTCCTTCGTCAACCCGGTCGGCACCGACAGAATTGCGTCCAGTACCAAATGTGTATTGGGCAACGACATTGGACGCCACGCCGAATCCGAAGACGAACGGAATGACACCGCACGTGTACGTTCCAAACAGCGACGAGGGAACGGTCTCCGTCATCGACCCGAGCACGTATCGGGTGACGGATACGTTCAAAGTCGGAAGGAATCCGCAGCACATCGGTCCGGGCTGGGATCTCTCGACGTTGTACGTGTCGAACGACTTGGGGAACTCCCTCACGCCGATCGACACCAGGACCGGTGCGGTGGGTTCGGCGATTCCGGTCACCGATCCGTACAACCTGTATTTCACCACCGACGGGCAGTCGGCGATCGTTGTTGCCGAACGTCTCCGACGTCTCGACTTCCGCGACCCTCACACATGGAAGATCCAGTTCTCGATTGCAATACCACACAAGGGTGCGAATCATCTCGACTTCACGGCGGATGGGAAGACCATCTTGCTGTCGTGCGAATTCTCGGGATGGTTCGTGAGAATCGATGTCGCGTCGCGGAAAATCACCGGTGAGCTTGACCTGAAGGGCCAGCCGATCGACGTCAAATTGTCACCCGACGGCAGGGTTTTCTATGTCGCAAACATGGTGCGGGGAGGGGTGTCGGTGGTCGATCCCGTGACGATGAAGGAGTTGTCGTTTATTGCCACCGGGAAGGGCGCCCATGGCCTCTACCCGAGCCGTGACGCCACCAAGCTTTACGTCTCGAATCGCATGGCGAACAGTGTGTCCGTCATTGACTTCGAGACCCGTGCGGTCGTCGCTACCTGGCGGTTCCACGGCACCCCCGATATGGGCAGTGTGTCGGCCAACGGCAAGGAGCTTTGGCTCTCGGGCCGGTACTCGGGTGAGGTCTACGTCATCGACACGGAGACCGGATCGCTCACGCATCGCATCAAAGTTGGACGTGGACCCCACGGCCTCTCCTTCTTCCCGCAGCCTGGCCGATACTCACTCGGTCACACCGGGAACTTCCGCTGAGAAGCAGATCCGCAGCGCCAAGTGCCGACGCCGAGATGTGACCCGCGTTCGGACTCTTTTCATGATTCGTAAACGTCTCAATGAACATCTCTTCTTCAACGGTCCGTTCGACAACAGACGAATGTCACCTTCAGGACTCGTTCAGAAGTAATGGTCCAGGATGGGAGCCATGAAAGTTCTCCTGGTCGAAGACGAACCCCGCCTTGCCGTCAGTCTGCGCAAGGGACTCGTGGCCGAGGGCCACTCGGTTGAGATCGCTTCCGACGGTGAGCAGGGCCTATGGATGGCGCAGAGCACCCCGTTCGACGCGATTGTGCTCGACATCATGTTGCCGAAACTCAACGGCTTCCAGGTGTGCGCCAAGCTCCGCGAAACTGGAATCTGGACGCCTATTGTCATGCTCACGGCCAAAGACGGCGAGCATGACATCGCGGAAGCACTCGACCTAGGAGCCGACGATTACCTGACCAAGCCCTTTTCGCTTGTCGAACTCGGAGCACGTCTTCGAGCACTCACCCGCCGCGGCGCAGCGGAGCGGCCGGTGACTCTGTCCGTCGATGATTTGATGATCGATCCGGCACGGCGGCGTTGCAGCCGCGGTGGGGTCGATATCTCGCTGACACCGAAGGAGTACACCGTGCTCGAGTATCTGCTTCGACGACAGGGTGAAGCGGTTTCGAAGCAAGAAATTCTGGCGCACGGATGGGACTTCGCCTACGACGGTGACCCGAATATTGTCGAGGTCTATGTATCAAACATTCGGCGCAAAATAGATACCCCGTTCTCGAAGTCGAACCTGCAGACTGTTTGGGGCGTGGGGTACGAGATCGTCGCGGCAGCAAGGGACATGAACGCCAAAGTGAGGACACCGAATTGAAGACGCCGTCGATGGGTGTGCGACGATCCGTTGTTGTTTCGGCCACGCTCACGTTGGCCGTCGCGCTGCTGGCCGGTGCTCTCATACTCCGTGCGCAGTTGAGGGAGTCCCTGGAGACATCCATCGCGGATCAAACGCTGACGCGAGCCGAAGGCGTCGCCGCCCTCGTTGCCACCGGTGACTTGGAGGAGGTGTTGCGGCCTTCAGATCGAACGCCGACGTGGGTCCAAGTCGTTGCCGACGACGGCACCATTATTGCGGCGACGCCGAATGTCGCAACGTTGACCACCGCGTTCGCCTCGGTGCCGCGCAGCGACAGGCCGCGGTTACAACGTCTGCGTGGCTTGCCTATTGATACGGGCGAAAGGGTCGCGGTGGCGAGCGTGCCGGTGCGCGAGCGCGGGCGTCGAGTAATTGTTCTTGCCGCTTCGCCGCTTGACCTTGCCGATACAACCGATTCGAAGGTTGTCCGCGTACTCAGCGTGTTGTTTTCGCTACTGCTGGGTGTCGGCGCGTTCGTGGTCTGGGTGGCGGCGCGCCGTGCACTGAGACCGGTTGAGGCAATTCGCTCTGAGGTTGCCGCTATCACGGCCTCGGATCTCAGTCGCCGGGTCACGGTGCCGCCCGCCGATGATGAGGTCGCTCGTCTGGCAACAACGATGAACGAAACCCTCGACCGACTCGAACTGGCAGCCGCCCGGCAGCGGCGTTTCGTGTCCGACGCCGGCCACGAGTTGAGGTCGCCCCTGGCTTCGCTACGTAACCAGCTTGAAGCGTCGGTCTATGACCGACCCGATTCTGAATGGGCCGCCACCGTTGCTGACATGCGTATCGACCATGATCGCCTCGAACGTCTGGTGGCAGATCTGTTGCTGCTCGCCCGGAACGACGAACACAAGGCGACAAACCACGAACCGATCGATCTGGGCTACCTCGTCCGCTCGGAGATGGCTCGCCGAGCCCCTAGGAACGGCATCGAGCGCATTGTCGCGGCCGACAATGTGTTGGTCGACGGCGACCCTGATTCGCTGGTCCGCATCCTGAGAAATCTCATCGACAACGCGGAACGTCACGCCGCATCGCGGGTGGCGATCTCGGTGAAATCAAGGTCGGGCGTTGCTGTCATGTCCGTTGAGGACGATGGTCCCGGAATCGCTCGAGCTGACCGGGCGAAGGTCTTCGACCGGTTCTATCGCCTCGACGAGGCTCGTTCAGCCGATGCCGGTGGGAGCGGACTTGGTCTGGCGATCGTCAATGAACTTGCCGCCCGCCACGCTGGCACCGTCTCGATCGAAGACGGTGCGCGTGGGGCTCGGTTCGTGGTTCGGATCCCGTTGTTCGATTCCCCAACCTCGCTCTAACCCGCTGCTCTAGTCACGTCGGATGCCAGCGGCGGATTGCGCCAAGAAACTGGGACACCGCGAACATAGGGAACCTTCAGGACTTAGCCGCCACTGTGGGAAGCGTGTCTGAGTTTGATACCTCCACTCGTCGCCGCGTGATGGTCGTCGAAGATGACGAGCGAATCTGTTTGAACCTTGCTCGTGCCCTTCGAGTGGAGGGGTACGACGTCGATTGCGCTTCGACGATTTTAGGAGCACGTGAAATGCTTCGGGCGATGCGGGGTCGAAGCGCGAAGTGTCGCTCGTGCTGCTCGATGTCGGTCTCCCCGACGGTAACGGCGTTGAGTTTTGTCGGGAGCTACGCACTTCGAGACCGGACCTAGGAGTCATCCTGCTTACGGCTCGCTCCGAAGAAATAGACGTGGTCGTTGGATTCGATGCTGGCGCTACCGACTACGTCACGAAACCATTCCGGCTGGGCGAACTCCTGGCGCGGGTTCGAAGTCGGTTACGTCAGTCCAGCCAGGCTGATGAGTCCCTCCGCGCCGCCCCGGTGAGCACGGTCGGCGAGCGATACCAAGTTGGGGACATCATTGTCGACCCCGAACAACGGCGAGCCTTCGTCGCCGGGAGCGAGGTTGCGCTACGGGCAAAGGAGTTCGACCTGCTCGCGGCGCTGACAGCAAAGCCTGGAGCGGTGATGAGGCGCGAAGAACTCATGCGCGACGTCTGGGACGAGAACTGGTGGGGGTCAACAAAGACTCTGGACGTTCACGTCGGGGCATTGCGTCGACGGCTCGGCGAAATGTCGCCGCGTGGGAGTCGAATTGTTGCTCTTCGGGGCATCGGCTATCGATTTGAACCTCGCACATGAGTCGGTCAATTTTTTCGAGCGTAGGAGTTGTTGCGGCAAGTAGCGATCCGCCGATTCCATGAGGAGACGAGTTCTTGCCGCATCGTTGCTGGCGACATTGAGTGCCCTGCTCGTACTCGGAATCCCGCTCGGCTTCATGCTCACCCAGCGGAACTATCGCGAAGCGGTTCTCGCCCTCGACCGCGAAGCAACCGCCGCAGAACGCCTTCTCCCCGAAGATCCAATGGCAAGCCCGATCAAATTCCATCCGGCAGATGGCGACATCCAAATCGGGCTGTACGACACTGCTGGCCTTCTCGTCGGCGGGCGTGGGCCGAAAACCGCCGACGACGCCACGCGACGAGCAGGTTCGACCGGGATCTCAGCGGACAATCGATCCGGCAATCGGCTGGTGGTGGCGGTCCCGGTGGAGGTGGGCGCCGACAACTTCGGGGTGATCCGGGCCGAGGATCGGGCGACTGACTTGTCCGGACGAAACCGGCGAGCCTGGCTCGTCCTCGGCATTCTTGGTCTGTTCGGTGTGGCCGCGTCGAGCTTTGCGGCGTTCATTCTTTCGCTCCGTCTTACCGGGCCGGCCGACGTATTGAGCCTTGATGCTGAGCGTCTTGGGGACGGTGACTTTGCGGTCACGTTTCGACCAAGCGGAATCACGGAATTGGAGACGATCAGCGCCGCCCTCACCCGCTCAGCGCAACGCCTGAGTGATGCGATCCAGCGAGAGCGGGCGTTCTCCGCTGACGCCTCACATCAGCTGAAGACTCCGATGGCGAGTCTTCGGCTCGCGATCGAAACCGAGGTACACGTTGCAGGCGGCGACAATAGGGGTGCGTTTGTCGACCTTTTGGTCGATGTCGAGCGCCTCGAATCAACGGTCGATGATTTGCTGGCCTTGGCCCGTGACACGCATGGAGATCGCGAACGGATCGACCTCGGGGCGCTCGTTCGGGCGACGGCGCAACGAGCTGACAGCCGACGTCACGATCGCGAAATCGTGCTGGTAATCGAGCAATCGCCAGAGGCGTTCGCCTCGGCGACGGCCGTCGAACAGGCGTTGGAAGTTCTCCTCGACAACGCCTTCACCCATGGGAAGGGTCGGGTCACCGTCAGCGTGCGAGAGTCTCGCGGCGGTGCGATTGTTGCCGTTGCCGATGAGGGACCGCACCGAATCGACGATCGTGTGTTGCATGAGCGTCGCCCCGGCACCGCTCGCGGGCACGGCATCGGTCTGGCGCTAGCGCGGCGCATTGTGGAGGCCGAAGGCGGCCAGCTCCGCCTGGGCCACCCTGGTCCGGCCCCGCGATTCGAAATTCTTCTGCCAAGCTGACGCCGGACAAGCCAGGAACAAAGCGTCATGCCCGAACCTCTTTGAGGATCGGGCATGACGGAAGGGTGACACTCGATGGGGCCGCGGAGCGCGGCGCCACTCGTCTACTTTGCCTTGGTGGTCACCACCACGGCTGCCTTCTTGATCTTCTTGGCCTTCTTCACCCCGGTCTTCTTTGCGGCAGTAGCAGTGCTTTTCACCTTTGCGGCAGCTGACGGTGCAGCTGCATTGGCGGCGGTCACGCCGAGTCCACCGAGGGAAGCGGTGAGGGCAGCGACGGCAATAAGCTTTCGGGCGTTGAACATGATGACTCCTTCAGTTTGGAGGCGTCGTTCGCCTCGGCATAGAAGGTACGGAACGGATGGAAAGCGGACGGTAAAGCAGCGGAAAAGGCTCGTGAAAACGTCAGAGCCGCAATCACTCGGCTGCGTCGGTTCGTTAGGGATGACTCAGAGGTCCTTGTTCAGAGGTCCTTCAGTTCTTAGTTGCGACAATTGATCCGAGAGCATCACCCGGTGCCCAAAGGAGCAATCATGAAGAAGCAACTCAGCGCCCTTCTGCTCGCCGTGACCTCGCTCACGTTCGTGCAGGGCCAGGCGTTCGCCGCAACGAAAACCACCAAGCCTGCGGCCGCCGCGGCGAAGGCGCCGCTTGGCGACATCAGCAAATTCCGCACAATCACTGCCGACACCCTGGCGTTTGCGAAGGCCGGCGATCTGAAGAAAGCCGAAAAGCGGATCACGGACATGGAGACAAAGTGGGACGTGTACGCAAACAAGCTGAAGAACAAGGACAAGGTTCGGTGGACCCAGCTCGACCTCGCTCTTGACCGGGTTCTCAGAGAATTGCGGGCTTCCAAGCCGAATGCAACGACAGCAGTCCCGGCGATTCAGGACCAACTCACGATGATCGACAGCTTTTCATGAGCAACGCCAAATCGATGCAACTCCAGAATTTGTTCGGTACCCAATCCTCGCCACAGCTCGGGACGACACCATGACTACCACCGCTATTGCATCGCCATCATCAAGACGGTCTACGGCACGGCTGATGCTCAATAAGGTCCCGCAGGTGACCCTATTTTTCTGGGTCATCAAGATCCTCGCCACGACTGTCGGTGAGACCGGAGCCGACTTTCTTGACAAGAACCTGAAACTGGGACTCACGAAGACGACGGTGGTCATGGGCGGGTTCCTCGCCATCGTTCTGTTCTTTCAGTTCAGATTGCGTTCGTACAAACCGGCCGTCTACTGGCTTGCTGTTGTGCTGATGAGCGTCTTCGGAACACTCATCACGGACAACATGGTCGACAATTTCCACATCACTCTCTGGACGATCTCCTGGGCGTTCTTTGTCCTGATGCTCGCAACGTTCTCGGCGTGGTACGCCAGTGAGAGGACGCTATCCATCCACAGTTTCACCACAACGAAACGCGAAGCATTCTAC
>JANLQX010000044.1:0-7455 GCA_031368095.1 Actinomycetes bacterium
TGCTTCTGATCCGACTGGCGTGCGGGCGCTCATAGGTGCACTTACCGATAGTCCGGGTACTGCGGGCGAGATCGATCCGCTCTCCGCCCCACCCGAGTCCGGCTTAATCTCTCCTGACAGTCGCGCCGCGCTCATCCCCGTGCGGTTGGCCGCCGACGGCGACGCGCAACTTCCGGAGTCAGCGGGCCAGGTCATGCGAACGGTCAGCGCTGTCTCGCTGCCTGCTGGCGCGCAAGCGGACACCACGGGCGAGTGGGCTGTATGGCACGACTTCAATGCCTCCAACGAACGCGCTCTCCATAAAGCGGAACTTCTTTCAGGTCTCCCGACGATGATCTTGCTGTTCGTCGCCTTCGGTTCGGCCATCGCCGCCGGTCTTCCGTTGCTTCTCGCCCTGGCCGGTATCGCCGTTGGCTTCGCCGCCCTTCACCTGGCCACGTTCGCCACGCCGATGTCGGTGTGGTCGATGAATTTCTCGATGATGATCGGACTCGCAGTCGGTATCGATTACTGCCTGTTCATCGTGACGCGTTACCGAGAGGAACGTGCCGACGGACGAAACGCCAGCGATGCGATCGCCGGAACGCTGGCCACGGCCGGCAAAGCCGTCTTCCTATCTGCGCTCACGGTTGTGCTCTCCTTGGCGGCGATCTTTCTGGTGCCCGTCATGGTGTTTCGGGCGATGGCCCTCGGCATGATCCTGTCGGTTGTAGCGACCGCGGCGGCATCGCTCACCCTTCTCCCGGCGGTGCTCGTCGCTCTCGGTGATCGTGCTCTTTCCACCCGCTCTTCGCGTCGAAGTGAACAGCAGGCTGAAGGCCGTTGGGCGAAGTGGACGGCGGCAGCGATGCGTCGTCCGGGGGCAACACTCGCGGCCGGGCTCGGCGTGCTTCTCGTCCTGGCCGGTCCGGCGTTGGGTATGCGGTTAGGAATGCCTGCCGCCGCAGTTGTCGATCGGGGCGCGCAGAGTCGCGATGGCTACGACGCGGTGACGAAAGCCTTCGGACCGGGCGCGGCGGCCCCGCTGCTGGTGACGGTGCCGGCAGCTGATGCTACGCGTGTGGTTGAGATTGCCGGTCGTGACAAGGGCGTCGTGGTGGCGCAAACCGTGACCGGTCCCGCATCGTCGGGTCGGGTCGTGGTTCGGATCACTCCGACGACAGCGGTTGACGCCGCCGCCACGTCGAAGCTCATCCATCGCCTGCGCGCAGAACTTCGGAGCGCCGTGCCCACGGCGCAACTTGGTGGTCCGGGCTCGCAGAATACCGATCTGACAAGCGCGCTTACTGGCACGGCCCCACTGGCCATCGCTGCGATCATGGCCGTCGCGTTCGTGTTGCTGCTTGTCGTGTTTCGCAGTCCGCTCATTGCCATCACCTCGATCCTGTTCAACCTCATTGGCGTGGGCGCCAGTTTCGGGTTTGCTTCACTCGTGTTCCAGCATGGGTACGGCGCATCGCTTCTGGGTATCGAACATCAGGGCTTCGTCGACGCCTGGGCCCCGTTGTTCTTCTTCGCCCTGCTGTTCGGACTATCAATGGACTATCAGTTGTTCCTCCTCGCGGCGATCAAAGAACGCCGCGATACGACCGGCGATGCGCGTCTCGCGGTTCGTGAAGGAATTGCCCGCACGGGCAAACCGATCACCAACGCCGCGCTCATCATGATCGTGGTCTTCATCGCCTTCGGCGTTACCGGCCCGATCCCGCCGACCGAGCTGGGCGTGACCCTCGCCCTCGCCGTGCTCCTCGATGCGACGGTCATCCGAATGATGCTCGTGCCGTCGCTGCTCGGAATGCTTGGCGAACGTGCGTGGCACCTCCCGTCGTGGCTTGATCGTCGCCTTCCGCACATCAACTTCACCCACTGAGGCACAGCACTCCAACCCGAGTCGCGGAGCGTCGGCGTCGGAGATCAGCCATTTGCCAATCGTGCCTCCTGAATCCACTGTTACCTCGGTGTAGGGCAGTCGCGTCGCGTCCACGCAAGGAGCGTTACTCCGATCGGTTAACCGGCCTTGGGATAACGGAGCCAACGACCCGTGGTGAAGTCGAACAACTTGCAGTCGCGGGTTGCCCGGAGGTAATCGCGCAGATGAAATGGTCGCTCCGTGACCACGCCGGGGAAGGCGGAGTCGATGGCGATTGCGGCACGCGAAAGTTCGTAGCAGGGGATGCGGGCGTCAACGTGATGGGGCACATGGATAAAGATGTGGTGGAGTGCGATATCGACCAGCCACGGGGCGCGCATCACGGTCGTGCCTACGAGTTGGGCCTTTGACCGTGTCCACTCTCGGCCGTCGTACCACTGCAAGTCGCGCTGTACATGGTGGATGTGCACCGTCGCTCCGATAATCCACGTGAACACCAGGAAGGGGATGAGCAGCACTCGCGCCCACGTCCATACGGCGCCGCCGACGCTCGAATTCTGTCGCCACCCGAACGTGAGAGCGAGAGCGGTGGTCACCGCAAAGACCCCGAAGACGACGCGACGATCTCTCGGTACGCCCGGTGCGGACTTCGCGGGCGGAGTGAAGCGGATCAATTTGGACCACCACACATGACGCAGGTAGTACAGGCCAGCCCCAGCCCACGACCAGTCGAGGCGATGCATCATGCGTTGCTTTCGGGACATTGCGGCGAATTCATCCGGTGTTGTCGGGTGCCAGACGAAGTCCATGCCCCGGCGCACGGTGAAACCGTGATGGACCCTATTGTGCCCGAACACCCACCCATCTCGGACGTGGAGAGACGGCAGCATCAGGAGAAGAGCGACGATTCGGTTGAGGCGCTTGCTCGGTAAGAGTGCGTCATGCGCAGCGTCGTGGCCCAGCACAAACAGCGCGCTTACGATCACCCCGGTCATGATTGCCATCGCCGCGCCGATTAGGAGCGATCTAGTGCGCATGGCGATGACGATGGCTCCGACGTACAGCGTGAGATCGACGGTGACCAACGCCAGTCCATGGCCCATCCTTCGCTCGTAGCAACGAGCCGGGATCGCCTTTCGAACCTCGTCGAGCGACGGAAGGTCGAGCGTCGAACTACGCACGGAGTTCGTTCTCCCCCGACTCGAAACGTCGTTGGTCGGAGGCACAGCGTCGAGCTGTTGGAATAGCGATGAGTCGGAGGTCGTCGATTTCTTGTCCGCAGGTTTCGCAGCGGCCGTAGGTGCCGTTGTCGATGCGGGCGATCGCCGCCCCGACCTCGGCGAGTTCGGTGTCGACGTAGCCGAGTTCAGTAAGTAACTCGATCCGACCGGTCGCCGCCTCACCGACTTCGGCCGGATCTTGCGGTGACGCATCGTCGATATCGATGGTACGCCTCCCTTCGGTAGTCGTTCCCTGTTCGGCGTTGAGAGATTGCTGCGCCGCTGCCAGGCGAGTTCTTTCCTCGGTTAGCTGGAGTCGGCGGATCTGAAGATTCATGGGTCAAAGCCTTTCGGGCAGTGCTGTCACGCATTGAACCTGATCGATGCCGCAAGGATATGCACCGGCCGAAGGCTGGTTGTGATGGAGACGAAAGTCCCGACGGGGAACTGCTGTGTGTGCTGGGACCATGGTGCATCTGCCCGTCGTAATGTTGCCACTATGCGTGCTGATTGCCTTGGCGTTGGCTATTCGGCCGAGCCTGGTTTCAACACTTCGGCATTCCCTTCGTCGTGTTCACCGGGGTGTCGTTCGTCGGAACGTTCCTGGCGACCGAGTCAGGCGAAGGTCTTCAGAACTTGCTAGGTGAGGAAACTGCGGCGATCGAGCGACATGCCGAATGGGGAGACCGCACCCGCATCGCTGCGCTCGTGTTCTTCCTTCTCGCTAGTGCGTTCGTAGTGTTGGTGAAGCGCTCGCAGCGCACCATTGGAGCGACAACCTCACCATCTTCGTCGTCCACGTCGTCGACCGGTCACTCGTTCGCCATTCCGGTCATAGCCGTCCTGCTGTCGTTGTCCGCGGTCGCAACGACCGCGGCCGTGATCTATACCGGCCACAGCGGGGCAAAGTCGGCGTGGGAAGACGCCGGGAAGAAGGGCTAGGTCAATCGCCCGGACTCACGCTGCTCTCGATGGATTGGCGACGAATTCGGTTCACACGACGCGACGAGAGTCGCCGGGCCGGTTTGGCACACCGCCCGGGGTCGCGGCCGAATTTCACACGGGAACGAATCGAATCAGAAGAAGCGTGCTTCGTCGAGAGTTGCTCGGAAGAATTCACCCTGTTCCCATTTGGGTGTGCCGGGCCACCATCCTGCGCTGAAGTGTCGCGAGAGGGTGTAACCCCCGGTGGAGAATTCGCCGTCGCAGATCACTCCGAACGTGTGCAATTGGAATGGTTCTTTGTCCGGTTTTGCCCATCGCGGGAGAGAAGCGCTGCGAAGTTTTCCGTCGTCATCGACATCGATGGTGACCTGGTGCGACTGTTCGTCGATGATGATCGTCGCCATCGCATGGTGGTCATCAATGGCCGCCCAGGTCACGTCGGGGCTGAGCGCGCCCGCGGGGGTAAGTCCAATTACCTCACTCGCAAGCCTTCCGGCGGCGCTGCGGTCGATGTCAGCGCCGGTGGCGTTGACGAGGGGAATCCGTCCGAAGAGCTTCCACGACATGTGCCCGGTGTCGTCGCTGTAACGGTCGTATCCCCGGAAGTTCATCGGAAACCTCCCGGCTTCGGCGGCCCAAATGTATCCGGTCGGCGAAACGATCTGCTGGGCAGTGAACGGCAGCCACTTCTTGATTCGGATCTCGCCGTGCATCGAGACCTGCACGCCCGCGGAGAGCGGTGTGCCGGGAGCGATCGTGTGGCGGAGCCATCGGATGACCGGCGCCGGAAGCATGCCGATGCTGTCGGGATCGAACGTTGCGTCGGCACTCTCCGTCGACCTGTCGAGCGCGGCCCACGATCGCTGCGCAGTGCCGGGGAGGAAGGCTGGGCAACTGCTGACGTTTGGATTGCTATGCATGCGTAGTTCCTGTCGTTTTTGCGAGCACGGTGTTGACCATGTAGTCAACGAACTTGTCCGGCTCTTCCCAAAGCGGCCGATGTCCGGACCTATCGAAGACGATGAGGTCCTTGGTCGGAGCCTCGATCATCGGATACCACGCGGCGAACGGCTTCGCTCGGCCGCCGGCTTCATGGGCGCCTTCGACGAAGAACATCGGGATAGCGAAGGTGGTGGCGGTACGTCGGAAGTCGAGTGTTTGAAGTTGCGGGTAGAGGACCGTGAACGTATCGAGGAAGCCGGCGAGGAGGTGAATCTGGTCGATCAGGGTGTACTCGGAAACGAAGATGTTCTCGGAGAACCCACCCGCACCTTCGGAGTTGCCGGTGTGGTCGTACGGATACACGAGGTGCTCGGAGGCGAGAGCGGTTTCGTAGTTGAGCATGTTGGCGTACGGGGGTGGGCCGATCTTCGTGAGTTCCTTCACGAGACTGTTGTTGCCCTTCCGTCGTGCCCAGGCGAGGGTGTCGTTGTAGATGATCGTGTCGGTCTCTTTCGCATCGACCATCTGCCCGACGCCGACAAAGGCCGTGAACAGCTGCGGCCGTTGTTGCACGGTCAGGACGCCGAGGATCGTCCCCCACGATTGACCCACCAGATACACACGTTGTTGCTTGAATCGGTCTCGGAGATAGTTCGTGACCGTAACGGTGTCGGCGATTGCCGCGGCAACGGTATGGGTGTTCGTCGGGTCGAGTTCCTTGTAGGACTTGCCCGATCCCCGCTGATCCCACGTGACCACGGTGAAGTGTTTTTCAAGTTCTGTCAGATGTTTGCGCATCGCCCCCATCTCCGAACCGCCCGGCCCGCCGGCCAAGAACAGCATCACCGGGTTGTCGGTGCGATGCCCGCGGATCATCATCACCAGTCTGTGGCCGTTGCTCTTGACGGTCGTGAGTTCCGCCACCGAACCGGCGACAGCCTTGCCGTGGGAATCGACGATTGCGTTGGTACTGGCGGGGCGAGCGAGCACCACGGTGAACCCGATGAGGCCGACCGCGGCAACACTAGCGACACCCCGCCGGACGTACATCGAACCACGAGGGGAGGCGACGGCGTGTCCGGCTTGTTGTCCGGTCCGACGCAAAACTCCAGCTCCGAGGAGCGATCCGAACACCATCGGAAACAACGACAGCAATGCGTGGAACCCGCGCCCCGTTCCGAATGCGACCAACCCGTACTCGCTGGTGGCGATTCCATCCACGAGCGGACCATCGGTTCCCCGCCTGACGAGTTCGAACGCGCCGGCGAACACGGCCGGCGCCACCAACGCCGCCCAACGGGACCGCAATGCCAGCCCACCAACAACGCCGACGCCCAGGCTGATCACGATCGACCAGATCGCCTCGCCGATGGTGAGCGGGCCGCGCGGCGTCCACCATCCAGCCACCACGCCCCACGCCCCGGCAATGCTTCCGGTGACGGCGGCACCAATCCGTAGGTCCGCCCGAACCAATTGGGCCGAGTGGCGCAGCGAGATGAGCGACATCGGCACGACAGGCTCCGAGCGGTTGAGGACGGAGCCGAGAGTCCGACGTTCCTGCCGTACCCCTACCCCGCCACCGCTGGTTCAAACTGCCGGCGCGATTGTTGTGATCTTCGTTCGTGCCGTATCTGCGCGGCGTCGCTCGGCCCGGTATCAAGTGGACCAACGGCCCTGTCCGACTGGCTTCGGGTGCTTCATCGTGGACCCAGTAGCAACTCGCTGCGATACGCACCCGACAAGGGTCTGATACGACTTGAGAACGTCAGGGGAAACACGATGTCGAACACGAACACACCGAACCAACAGGCCAAGAACAACGGACTCGGGGCCGGCCACATCATCGCCATTGCGCTTGGTGCAGTTCTCGCCCTCGCCGGGATTGGCTCCCTGCTGGGCGCGGGAGCGCTGGGCTGGGCCAACGCCACGCAGCGAGACTCACAGGGATACTTCTCGACCTCGACGGATCGTTTCGCGTCGCCGACCTACGCAATCACGTCGGACCGGATCGATCTCAATTCCGGTGCCGGGCCCGGGGAGTGGTTCACCAACAACGACAACGTCGCCACCGTTCGCATCCGCGCCAAAAATCCGTCCAACGTGTTCGTTGGCATTGGCTCTCAGACCGACGTGGATCGATACCTCGCCGGGGTAGCCCACGACGAAGTCACCAAGGTGAACTACCGCCCTTTCAAAGCCACGTACCGGCGTTCGCCCGGCACCGCTACCCCGGCTTCACCGGGAAGTCAGACGTTCTGGGTGGCGAAGAACAGTGGCGAAAGCGCGAGCACCCTCACCTGGGTACCGACGCAAGGGGCATGGGCCGTGGTGGTCATGAATGCTGACGCCACGCCAGTGGTGAAAGCCGACATCGCCCTCGGCATCCGCGTGACCGTCCTCGGCTGGATCATCGGTGCGCTTAGCATTGGCGGTGCAGTGGCCCTTCTCCTCGGAGTGGCACTCATCATCATCGGGGCC
>JANLQX010000057.1:0-7701 GCA_031368095.1 Actinomycetes bacterium
CCGCTGTGTCAGCAACGATCGTGTCGGCAGCGATGGAGGTGTCGGCAGCGCTGGAGGTGTCGGCAGCGGTGTCGTCTCGGTTGCGCAGCAAAAGGTACGCAACAACACCTGCGGCAACGAGTGCAAGGACGATGGCCGCAACGACGAGCGTGTTCCGTTCGCGTCGTACGGCAGCCGCTGGAAGGACTGCGCCGTGGCGCGACACGAGGAGCGTCGGATCGCCGAAATCGGAACCCTGCGGATCGCCGACCGTGGCACTCGAAGGCTGACGGACAATCGCCGCCTCGGCTACCGGGACGGCAACAAGCGGCTCGTTGATCGCCGTATGTGCGTCGTCGATGGTTGCGAGTCGGCGTTCGACGAGGACGATGTCGCCCGCCTCGATGGCCGACCCGAGGGACTGGTAATCGTTCGGCCCGATCTCTTCTTCAAGCCAGCCGAGTGCGCCAGCGGCGTGCTGCGCACGCAACCATTCGATGTCCCGTGCGCGTACGTACCGCTGCAGCTCGGCGACTCGGTGGGCTCGAGGCGGTAGCGCTGGAACATATTCGTCTGTCATCGCGCTTCCGTGTCCTTCGGGTGGACTTTGGCGTTCTGATGACCACGATTTCGGTCCGTGTTACGAGCGTTCGGTCGGGAGGGGGGAATCATTAATGTCCTTTGGCTTGTGCGTTTCGAATCAGGCGTCACTTCGCTACCCGCAGAGACTTGGATGAAAAACGTCGACTCTGGGCGACGTGCGATGAGGCAAGGGCCACGTACGTGGTCTCGCCTCCCGGTGCTGGCTTCCTAGAGGGTGGCTTAACACTCGTCGTCAGTTATTTCCCAAACGCCATTCTGACTTTGCACGCATGCTTTGTCGTCACCGCCATTCGTCTCGATGGTGAACTTTGCATCATCATCTTTTCCATCACTGTTGCTGTCGTCGAGGCCGGTTACTTTGTTCGGATCTTTGATGATACCTGCGGTGGCGTCGTTGATCCTCGAAATGAGGGGCTCGCCGGGGCTGGACATGCCGTCGAGTTTCGACTTGACTTGCGTTGCGAGTCCTTTCGCTAGACCCTCAGCGGAGGCGTTGTCGGTGGATGAGTCGATTGCTGAGTCAACGGCGTCCGAAACACTGGATACAAGCGTGTCTGCGGCACTGCTGACATCGGCCACGGCGTCGGAAACCGCCGAACTCGTGTCTGCCTTGTCGTCACTACTACATGCTGCGACCCCAAAAACAAGCACGAACGCGAGGGCTGACGACTGGATCAATTTCTTTTGTCGACGAGAGGGGATTCGGGGAGTTTTCATGCGCCTATTCCTCGCTATCGGGACAGTTGACGTCGATTGAGGGCGCGATACACCAGGAGCGCTATAACTGCACCGATGACGGATCCGACGAGCCCTGCAGCATTTATACCTCGGTCTTCCGCATCGTTGCGAAAGAGAACATCGGCAAGGAAACCACCGATAAACGAACCGACGATGCCGAGCACGATCGTTGCGACGACCGACATCGAGTCACGTCCTGGCACGAGCGCTCGTGCGATAAAACCCGCAATCAGGCCAACGATGATAATACCAATGACAAAGCCGATTATGATGCCTTCTTTCGTTTGGTTACGACGCCCGTACGGCGCAGCTCTCTGGTTGTACCCACGCCGACAACCTCCAAACATGCGCGTTGAAAAACCGCTAGATGCACGCTGGTAGATGCACGCTCGAAAATCATGACCGAGTTGACTCGTGAAGCCGTACGGCGCGCCGCAGAGAGTTCTTCGAACCGTGTTTCGGTTCGATCAGGGCGGGTAGCCAGGGCGGCCTATGCCGAACGCCAACCGCCCCGGTGGTAACAGCCCGGGGCGGTTGCTGCGAGCGCACGTTTGTCCGGTCGCCGCCGACGACAGGTCGTCGTTCAGCCCAGACGCTTCATTGTTGGTTACGCTTTCGAGACGATTGTTTACTCGGCGAAATGACGGGTAAAGGAGGGCAAGAGTTGCAAACGGCAACCAGCGGAGGAGCAAGAGACCATGCGAAAAAATCACGCACTACCCACGGCTAGCGGTCGTCGCCAACACATACTGTTGCGGCGGGTGCCAGCGGTCGCTTTGGGCGTCTGCTTTGTTGGTTCCCTTTTGATTTCCTCGGAGGCAACAGCACAAACGACTACAACTGTGTTTTCCGAGACGTCGACGACCGCTCTGCCGGTCGATACGACCGCCGTGGGAAATTCCACCACGGCCGACTCCAGCGCCGCCGCCGATACTGCGGTGCCCACCGGCGGAGTCGATGCTGGCTTTGGTGGGGCCGCCCCCGCTGATGGATCGGTTCCCCTTGTTCCGGTCGCCGTCGGCGTAGTCCTTGCTGGCGGCTTCGTGGCGTTCAGAATGGCCAAAGTCCGCCGACCCAGGTGATCACTAGTTGCCGCAGATGCTGCATTGCGGCGATCGGTGACCACCAAGCAGTTCGACGGACCGCCTCTCGGACGGCAGTTGTAGCTGCGCTCCTTGCCAGCAACATGACAGCGTGCAGCAACGACCGCTCGAGCGATGCTCGGGCGGTTGCTGCTGTATCGGCGGCTACGGTCGCTCTAGCTCCGCCCCTGCGAACGTCTGACGCTCCTCATCGGGTTCCACGACCGAGCGGTGGCATGAACTTGGCATCAACAACGACAACGCCCTTGTCGACCGAGGCGCCGAGAAGCCAGGTCTTGCCAGTGGCTGCCGCGGCTCATGTGTTCGAGCCGACGCGTGTGCGCATCCCGGCCATTGGAGTCGATGCAAGCTTGCGCCGCCTAGGGCTCACCAATGACGGCCGGATCCGTGTGCCATCAAATCCGGACGATGTGGGCTGGTATCGCGCTGCCGGTCCGACCGTCGTCATTGGACATGTTGATTCTAAGACAGGGCCGGCTGTTTTCTTTCGCTTGCGCGAACTCGAGAGAGGTAGTCGCATAGCTCTCGAAACGGAAGATGGAACGACACGGTTCTTCGTGATCGACGACGTGACTGAAGCGAAAAAGTCGGATTTCCCAACCGATCGTGTGTATCGGGGCGATGCCGGCGCAGACGCAAAATCCAGTCTTCGCCTGGTCACGTGTGGTGGAAGCTTCAACCGTAGTACCCACCACTACGAATCCAACGTGATCGTGTTCGCTCACGCGCTTCTGACCTTGTCGCGTCCCTTGTAACGCCTTGCCCCGATTGTCGAGTTTCGAAATTGATCGGCCGGGTAACGGGCGCATGCCAATCCTGGCGAACGGAAAAGAGCAGACGTGGATGCAATCTCGTATTTGAAGGCTGATCATAGAAACGTGGAACTCAAGTTCGAGGCGTATGAAAGCCTTGGACCCCGAGCCCATAAAGGGAAGGAAAAGCTCGTTCGCGAGGTTATCGCCGCCCTGTCGAAACACGCCGCCATCGAGGAGGCTCTCGTGTATCCCGAGGCGCGTCAGCGTCTCGATGATTCATCGGAGTTGGTGCTGGAGGCGCTCGAAGAGCACCATCTGGTGAAGGTGACGTTGGCCGAACTAAGCACCATGAATGCCAACGATGAACGGTTCGATGCGAAGTTCTCCGTGCTCGTGGCCAACGTTCGGCGGCACGTGAAAGAGGAAGAGCGAGTGCTCTTCCCGGCCATGCGCAGTGCCTTTTCCAAAGGGGAATTGGTGGAGATGGGTTCACAGTTGGCTGAGGCCTCGACGTCGGCGAGCACCCGTCCCCACCCGAACGCCCCGGACATGGCTCCGTTGAATGCGATTGCGGCAGCAGTCTCGAAGCCACTCGACACGCTTCGCGATATCGGCGACGCGGTCATGGTTGAGGCTCGCAAGGCACGCCGCTCGGTAAAGAAGTAGTCCTGCGGTCACGGGCGGGCTGCGTCGGAGCTCGTGCTGTTGTTTGAGTCAAGACAAGAGTGGGTAGGAACGAAATCCCAACTTGCACCACCCGAAAGGAACACATCATGGGATTGACCGTGAGTATCTTGTTGATCGCTGCCGGCGCCATCATGCGCTGGGCCGTTACCGCTACCGCCGACGGATTTAACGTTCACACCGTGGGCATGATCTTGTTTATCGTTGGCATCGTCGGAGCTGTTGCCAGCCTGGCTTTCTGGTCAAGCTGGGGCGGATTCCGACGCCAGACAGTGGTCGAGGACCGTCGCGAAATCCGCTGATCACCGAACGGGCCGAATGGAATCCGCCGCATCCCGCCCCCCGTGTCTTGCTAGCGAGTAGCGGTCATACACTCCGGCCGGAACCAGTAAAACGATCGGCAGCGGTCGTGTCCTCGCTGACATCGCCGTGACAGAAATTCTGATCGGGCCGATGCTTTCGCCATGTTGGCGAAACGTCGGCCACGATCTTTCACAAGACCAACACCTGTGCGCCGGTCAACAGCAACGGCGCGGCCACATCCATCTTCGAGGTCGGGGGCCAGGCAGGAGCATGCCACTCGGATCGCCGCCCGAATCACTCTGTTGCAAGAACACCGACCTTTGATCCGGTCTGTGTGTACAACCGATCGCATCCGGCTACGACACCGGTGGCACCCTCATCGATATGTTGAACGAGGATCTTGTTGCCCAGCGCATTGCATCGAGGTGTACTCAGACCTCCTTCGATGGCTCGGTGACGCGAACGACCACCGCGTGCTGATGCAAGAATTCGTCGCTGTCGAGGAAGAGCATGCGGGGATCTTCGAAAGCGCCAAAAACGCCTGCCATTCCGTTTCACCTAAGCCACTGTCGGGTAGCCCTGAGCAATGGCAATCTCCAAACCAAAACCGAAAGTAACGAAGGCGACATCGAGCCAAACCATCACCGCCAAGGGCTCCACAAACAGTGGCTCAGCTGGCAGGAAGCGCTCGGCGTCGAGGAAATCAACGACTCTTACGACCGCACCTGATCAACGTTCCATCGGCGGGGAAACCCACCAACGCTCTACCGCTGAGACGCAGATCCTCACGACCGCACAGGGTGTGCAGGTGACCGACGGTCAAAACTCTCTTAAGGTGGGAGATCGAGGCCCCGTAACACTGAGCGATTTCCAGCTGCGCGAGAAGATCTTCCATTTCGATCATGAGCGCATCCCCGAACGCGTGGTCCACGCCCGAGGATACGGCGCACACGGATACTTCGAGTCCTACGGCGGCGCCGAAGACCTTTCGTGCGCTGACGTTCTGGCCCGCGCTGGCGAGCGCACGCCTGCGTTCGTGCGCTTCTCGACAGTTGCCGGCAGCCAGGGATCGGCGGACCTCGCCCGCGATGTTCGCGGTTTCGCCGTCAAGCTCTACACAAAAGAAGGGAACTGGGACATCGTCGGGAACAACATCCCGGTCTTTTTCATCCAAGATGCCATCAAGTTTCCCGATCTCATTCACGCCGCAAAGTCCGAACCGGACCGGGGCTTTCCGCAAGCCGCTACAGCACATGACAACTTCTGGGACTTCGCTTCGCTCATGCCCGAAGCAACTCACATGCTCATGTGGGCTATGTCGGACAGGACCATTCCCCGGTCGTTCCGGTTCATGGAAGGTTTTGGCGTTCACACGTTCCGGATGGTCAACTCCTCCGGAGAGTCGCACTTCGTAAAGTTTCACTGGAAGCCGAAATCTGGGCTCCAATCCGTCCTGTGGCCCGAGGCTGTTGCGATCAACGGGGCCGATCCCGACTTTCACCGTCGCGACCTCTGGAACGCCATCGGTGCCGGCGACTTTCCTGAATGGGAGTTGGGGGTGCAGGTGTTCAATGACGAGTGGGCCAACACCTTCGACTTCGATGTTTTGGACCCAACCAAGCTCATTCCCGAAGAGCTTCTCCCCGTCCGACCGCTCGGTCGACTCGTCCTTGACCGGGTCGTTGACAACTTCTTTGCCGAGACAGAGCAGGTGGCTTTCTGCACCCAGAACATCGTGCGGGGAATCGATTTCAGCAACGATCCGCTTCTCGCCGGGCGAAACTTCTCCTACCTCGACACCCAGCTGAAGAGACTCGGAAGCCCAAACTTCACCCACCTTCCGATCAATGCCCCCAAGTGCCCGTTCGCCAATTTCCAGCAGGATGGCCACATGGCTGTCACCTACCGTACCGGGCAAACCAACTACGAACCCAACTCTCGCGAAGGTGATGAACGCGGCCCGCGTGAAACGCTAGTCAAGGGATTCGCCGAATGCCCGGCTGCGGAAAATGGACCGCAACGACGGGCGCGACCGGAGCTGTTCGCTGATCATTTCAGCCAGGCCCGTCAGTTTCTCCTGAGCCAAGAGCCGCTGGAACGCGCCCACATGGCCGATGCATTCGTCTTCGAACTGTCCAAGGTGCAGACCGAGGCGGTTCGCCTTCGAATGGTCTCTAACCTCCGCAACGTGGACGAGACGTTTGCCGCAAGTGTGGCGACCGGCCTCGGCATTACCCAGCTTCCTCACGCGTCTATTCCGGCTGCCACGATAAACACGCAGCTTCCATCCGTCCCCTCGTTATCGATAATGAGCAACCCACCGGCCGACTTCGCCGGCCGACGCGTCGGCGTGCTGGTTGCCAACGGCACTCCCGCAGATGTGCTCGCCCGACTGCTTGAACAGTTGGCCAGCGCACGGGTCACGGTGGAATGCGTCGCCCCATCGATCAACGGCATCGTCGATAGCAACGGGAAACCAATCGAGGTTGCGCATGCCGTCAGTGGCGCCCCGTCCGTCCTCTTCGACGCCATCGCCGTGCTTGCCGGAACGGAGCAGTCGCCGATCGACGCCGCCACCAAAGATTGGATTCGCGACGCCCACACGCACTGCAAGGTGATCGGGCACATAAATGCCGCCGCAGTCCTGTTCGAGGCGGCCGGTGTGCAACCTGACGCCGGTTATGTCCTGCTCGATCGAAAGTCGAGCGGATTCGTCGCACGTTGCGCCGCTGGCCGCGAGTGGTCGCGAGACGAGAGCGCCACGCGCCACCCAACCTTGATGGCCGACCGCCGATGAACCAGTAGGTAGAAACTTCGGTGCCCATAGCGCCCCGTTCACGAGTGCGCCAAACGGTGGCCTAGTGAACGGGGTTCCGGTGGTCGGTAGAGCGCCGCAATGCGCTCCAAACGCCAATCGCTACTCTTTTAGTCCGTCGAGACGGCGTGCCTCGGCCAAGATTGCATCGGCGACGCAAGAGAGCGTTAATGCGCTTCGTGTCAGCGGCAGGAATACCGTTGAAAAGGGACCGTAGTCCTGCCTAAGCGCATGCGGGCGAGTGCCGGCATTGTCCACTAGGCGCCGAGCGTATCCGGGCCACCAAGGCTCGACTCGACGGCATACGGAAGCGCGGGGTTGAACCGACAAATCAACGCCGCTCTCCGCCGGATCGCCATCACCCAGATCAGAGTCCATTAACCCGCCAAGGACCTCTACGCCCGCCGAAAGGCAAACGGCGACGGCGGCCTCGAAGCCGTCCGCGTGCTCATACGACACCTCTCTAACACTGTCTAACGGGCGCTCCTCACCGACGCCGAAACACAAATTCCGATCGCCTCTTGACAGAGGAGGAATCGATACTCCCCTGGGCCACGCGGACGGTCCGTAGTACCGGCCGGCGAGGAGAGTCGACGTTTGGTGCCGGGGTGAGGTTCTGATGAAAGGTGATGATGTCAGTAACTGAATGTGGTGGCGGCTTCGTTGCCGATCCATTCCCACATGGGGACAGTGCCACCTATGGAGGCGCCGTCGATGAGTG
>JANLQX010000061.1:0-1704 GCA_031368095.1 Actinomycetes bacterium
CGTCTTGATCTGGCCAAGCAATGTCGCGCGACTGATCTGCATCGACTGCTGGAGGGACGCGACGAAGGCGCGGGGGTCACGGGCGTGTCGTGTGCATGCAACCTGAAACGCGCCGTCGACTTGGGCTTGGGTCCGTCGGGCGCGTTGCGCGTTGACGTCGCTCAACGGAACGAACAGATCGACGACCGGTTGGCGCATCGTGCCCGCGTCGCCGTCGCCACCCAATTGCGGGCTGGCGGTGTAGGCAGCACAGAATTGACGTAACGGGGCTGCCAGGTCTCTCATAGCGAAATGGGAACCGAGTTCTCGCACGCTTTGGTACACCGTCGAGCCAGATGTTGCGACGGCCGACGGGGCGCCGATCAGGCCGACAGCGAGCACAACTCGACGACAACGCTGCTCGAAGCTGCCGGCTTTGCGCACCGAGTTCAGCCTTCCACATTTCGTTCGGTCGCGCGAATGACTCTCTTCGGAAATCGGTAGATCCACAGTTGCACGGAAGGCCCGCAGACGAGCGAACAACTCGGTTCTGAGCGGACGAGGTTGCGAAACCGCGGCGGGTACTTGCTGCCACTTGCCGGTGAGCGCGTCCCGGCCCACGCGCACCTTGAAATACCAACTGTGCCAACATCTCGGTAGACGCCATCAAGTTTGGGCACGATTCAGTCCTGAGAACACGATTTTCGACGGGATGTTCTCAATCATGTTCTCAAAACCGGGTTTGGTCCGCCAGTCCGAAATCTTCCACCCGTTCTGACCCGCACCTAGGTTGGCGCGTCCGGAGGGATTCGAACCCCCAACCGCCTGATCCGAAGTCAGGTGCTCTATCCGTTGAGCTACGAACGCGTATTGGCTAGCGAGGTTACCACCGCGAGCCGATCCACCTCACGCCAGCGACAATACCGTCACGGTTCCGGCGTCGCCGTCCACCTCGATGAGCGCCCCGTCGGGGATGCGTTTGGTGGCGTCGATGGCCGAGGGTACGCACGGAATGCCGAGTTCACGGCTCACGATGATGGCGTGGCTCAGGGCCGCGCCGACATCGACGACGACGGCGGCAGCCGTCACGAACAACGGTGTCCAGGACGGGTCGGTCATCGGCGCGATGAGTATGTCGCCCGGTTCGAGAGCGGTCGGGTCGGACGGGTCGAGTACGACACGAGCCCGGCCCACCGCCTGGCCCGGACATCCCGCGCCGCCCCGGATCGATTCGCCCACACCCAGCTTGGTTACCGGCGCGGCACCGCGCTTCGGCCAGGTCGAATTGGGCTTCGGATGTCCGGTGAGGATGAAGGGCGGCTCGAGCGACTGCAGGTGACGACGATAGTCCCGGCGAGCCGGGATGAAGCCTTGGGCACCTTCGAGTTTGCCCTGTGTGAGCTGCTCAAGTTCATCGACGAACAGCATGAATATGTCGTCGACTTCGGCGATATCACCTCGGGCCACAGCCCGACGACCCAATTCTAATACGGCCATGCGAACTTCCTGAACAACGCGAATGATGGTAGTTTTGGAGCGTTCCCGTCCGGGAATGAACGCGGCGGAGGCCCGCAGACCCACATCCAAACCACCCAAAGCTTCTTCGTTGCCGAGCAGGACCGCGCGGATCTCCTGCGAGACCCTGAGGCGCTCGGCCTCGCGCTTGGCGTTCTCCGCAAGCGGCGCGGCCGAGTCGTCGGCCCGACGCATTCGAACGATGGCTGC
>JANLQX010000085.1:0-1541 GCA_031368095.1 Actinomycetes bacterium
TGTTTCCACCTGGGGTCGGTCCAACACCGGTCGAGGGTATCGAAGTGACACGCCCGCTGTGGATGTTCTGGTGGTATCTCCCGATGGAGTCACGCTGGGGTGCCAAGGCGATCCTCTGGGCGTCCGGGGCGTTGTTCATCCTCCTCGCGTTGGTACCGTTCATCGACCGTACGGACAACCGATGGTGGCGCCGACGTCCAGTGGCGATGGTGGCGATGGCGGTCGTCCTCGGCGGCGCCATGGCGCTCACGGTCCTGACCGCGCTCACTCCCCCCGCTGCACACCTGTGATGACCCCGCTGCAATGACACCACTGCATCGTGTCCGCCTCACCTTCGTCGCCCTTGTCGCTGTCGCCGTGTTCGCCGTCGGCGTCCTCGGACAGGCGGCGGCGTGGTCGCCTTCTCCGCTCATCGGTCTCGTCGTGGCGGCAAGCGCCATCGTGGGTGTCGTGGCCGTCGCGCTGGCCGTGCGCATCCTTGTGGCCGTCGACTGGACCCGCTGACCGGTCCTTCAGCGATCAGCCCGCTGAACTGTCGCGACAGCTCCAAGGCGCTCCGGCACCACGAGCTTCGCCACACCGATCCGACTATCCGCCATCCCGTAGTACACGTCGAAGCGATCAGGTGACCCAAGATCGTTGCGCCGATCTATCGCCGTGGGGAACACGACGTTGGCGACGATCCCCTGGCGTTCCTGCAACAACTCCGGAGCCAGGACGGGTTTCGACGATCGGTAGCGGATGACCTCGGGAGCTTCCTCCGAAAGCACCATCAACCCGGCCGAGTATCGCAGCTTGGGTGCAACACCCGGAGACGACGCCATCTCACTGACACCATGGTAGACGGCGAGCCAGCCGTGGCGGGTGAGGATGGGAGGAGCGCCGCCGCCGATCTTGAGCTGTTCCCAAGGCTCCACCGGGGCGGTCAAACGGTGATGCAAACCGAAATGGCGGAGGTGAGACGGCGTGCAATCCGCTATAGCCGTCGAGCAATACGAGATCCAGATGCTCTGGCGAGAGAGTTCCACGTCGCTTGAAGCGTGATGGCCGGCGATCTCCTCCGGACGGGTGCCAGGAAACAGCGGACGATGCATTATTGCCATCGACATCTGTCCGGACGGATCGGGAACCGCGGCCGGGAAAACGATTGCGTCCTTGTTGTCCACGCCGTCGAATTCGAGGCCCTCGTGCGGTAGGAAGGTGACTAAACCGAGGCGCTCCCCCTGGAACAGGTCCTCCGAAATTGCCATGGCGATACTTGGGCCGACCGGCGAATAGGCGGTGTACGTCATTACAAAACGCCGGAGTGGTTCGACGAAGGTGATACGCGGATCCTCACATCCTCCCGAACCGTTGGGACGGAGTTCGTAGTCGGCCTCCGGCTCCAACGCAATACCGAGGCGCTCGACACCCTTCGGGTCGCCCGCCGTGTCAAACAGCACTCGTGCTACGCCGATGCGCGAATAGTTGCCTTTTGCGACGAGCCGTGGGAACAGATATAGCTGACCGTCGGGGCCACGCGCTGAGGCGGGGTTCAAGAC
>JANLQX010000136.1:0-5966 GCA_031368095.1 Actinomycetes bacterium
GTCATGGCGATCAAACGCCGCCAGGCAGTCCGGAACGCTCGAATGCTGTCCGGCCGATTCGTTGACGAAGAGGATCCGTTTGGTTGCCGACTCGTTGTTCACGAACGGTTCTCCGGTCGAAGGCATCAGCGCCGCGACATCATGGCGGGTTGATCTGATCTGCTCGGGCACTCTGCCGCCTTTACCGTAAAATCGCCGAGGATCGTTGGGCCGATCGTGCTGATCATCGGCACGTCGGCGGCGTCGCGTCCACGACCGATAACGATCCGGCCGATCCGTGGTTGATTCACCCGTGCATCGAAAGTCCACCAGGCATTGCCCAGGCAGACTTCGAACCAGGCGCAAAAGTCCATCGGAACATTGCTGGCGGCAACGTCGAGATCGGGAAGGTATCCAAACACGTACCGTGCGGGGATGTTGAGCGCACGGCAGAAGCTGACGGCGATGTGGTTGAAGTCCCGACATACGCCAAGTCGCTGCGCCCACGCGTCGGTGGCACTGGTGAAGGGGCTTGAGGATCCGTAGGCGAAGGTCATCTGTTCGTTGACACAGGAACAGATCTCTCGGACCACCGCACCGGTCGCCGGTCGATCGGGGGTGATTCCCTGTCCGAACCGCTGCCACGCCTCCGGTCCCAGTTCGTCCGGTCGGCAATAGCGGGATGGCTGCAGCCACCACCAATGCTCTGGTCGGAGTTCTAGGGCGCTCGGAGCGGCGAGCGCGGCGGGCATGAGGTCAAGAAGCTCAGAGACCTCGACGGTCGCCTCGTACTTCACGGTGGTCAGGCCGGGCGGCAGTACGAGCCGGTCAACCAGCTGGCTCGTCAATGGACCACTGCCCGCCCAGTCGGCCTCGGTGACGGTATCGCATGCGTTGCCGAACTGATCGGTGACGATCAGCGAACTCGTCGTCGTGGCCGCATCGCCGGGCCGAATTCGTAAGAACGTCGCCGTCGGCGATGCCGTGGCGAGGGTGAATGAGGCTCCGACGTCGACGGTTCGCATACTCCTTCATGTATCCGAAGTTGTCGACCGGTAAACAGCTCGTCCCTGTGCCACTCGTCATCGACTGATCACAACGACAAAGCCGCCCCCATCAGTCGCAATAGCGCTGATGGGGGCGGCTTCGACGCCATGGGATTAGGCCGGCATGAGCACGCTGTCGATGATGTGCACCACGCCGTTTCCGACCTTCACGTCACCACAGACGATCTTGGCGGTGCTGTTGACCGAAACGTCCTGGCCCGATCCGGTGAACGACACGGTGCCGCCCTGAACGGAGGTGGCGGAGCCGGCCTTCAGGAGTTCGGCGGCCGACATTGCCTTGCCGCTGATTACATGAAGCGTGAGGATCTTGGTGAGGGCGCCCTTCGGATCAGCCATAGCCGAGCTGAGCGCAGCCGGGTCGATCTTGGCGAACGCGTCGTTGGTCGGAGCGAGAATGGTGAACGGACCGGCACCGTTGAGGGTGTCGACCAGACCGGCGGCCTTCACCGCGGCCACCAGCGTGGAAAGGGCCGGGTTGTTCGACGCGGCGGTGGCGGCCGGATCCTTCGCCATGCCGGCGAACGAGCCCGCACCGTCGGCCGGAACCGAGGCACACGCCGAGCCGAACGGCGTCATTGCCGCCATAGAGCCGCTGGCATCAGAAGCCATCGCTTCGGTTGTCATCGCGGCATCGCTGGTCATGGCCTCCGTGGTCATTGCGTCCGAAGACATAGCTTCCGTCGATGCCGCGTCGGAGGCCATTGCGGCATCGCTGGTCACGGCTTCGGTGGTGATTGCGTCCGAAGTCACAGCCGAGTCGGCGGCCACAACAGTGGTATCGGAACTGTCACTCGAACACGCTCCGAGCGTAACGATTGCTCCGAGGGCGAGTGCGACGGCGAATCGGGTGGGGCGGCGGTTGATCATAAAAACTCCAAGTTTTGGTTGGTTGGGGGGCTCGGACGGGGCACCGGCTACGGCGCAACAGAATCTGTTCTGTCATGACCGTCCTTGAGACGGATTCCTACCCCTCCTGTATTTCGTCGAAACATGTGTTCTCGGTTGATCTCAGGTGTCCTCATGATGGGACAGAACGACGAGGTCACGAGGGCCGTGACCCTGGGCGAGGGCGAGGGCGAGCTCGGCGCGCCGCTGCCCGAGAGCCGTATCGAATGCCGTGGCCGCAGGGCCAACCTCCTGATCGAAGGAGACAAGCGCCGACTCGAGTAGCGAACGGATGGAGTGCCGGCACGACAGTGCGATCGATTTCGACGCATGCGTTGACCCGGACCGCCCGAGCCGATCAATTTGCTGACCGGCCTGATCGAGCAAAGCGGAAACGGCCCACATCGCCGCCTGGATCGAACCACTGGCCAGGTGGGAAAGCTCGTCCTTATATCGTCGAAGACGGGGAAGGGAACAGAGAATGGAGTCGGCGATTCCGGCCCAAATGGCGGCCACGCCAACCGCACCGTGCCAGAAGCCATCTCGCGACCCGTACCAACCTGGCCGGCCGATCAACCCCTCATGCTCAACCCGGGCGTCGGTGAACGAGACGGTGCCGATACCGGCGTCTCGAAAGGCGTCCGTCTTCCACGTGCCCGAATCGACTCGAACGCCAGGTTGTCGAAGATCGATCAAGACAAGACGCTCTCCGTCGGGGGAGTCGGTGATCATCAGGGCTGCGTCGACAAGCGACGCCCCGCCGCAGAACGCTCGCATCCCGTTGAGGACGAAGGAATCGCCTGATTCGCTCAACGCCGTCGCACCGGTTCGACCGGATGCCCACACGGCGAGCGCCGCCGCCGAGGGAGGTGCGACGCCGGCCTCGGCCAGAATGGCAAGAGCATCTGCATGCGCTTCGAAAAGACGTCCCACGCTGGGGTCCAGTGCCGCCTGTTGGCGCAGTCGCAGGAGTCGCTCTGGGGTATGACCATTTCCCGGGAGGGGCAGCGCGCACCCCCGCCTCGCATCGTCGAGAAAGGCCACGACCGAAGCAGACGGAGACGCCGACAGAGTTGGTCGGTCCGGTCGCCGCTCATTCATGCCGACCTCTGGGTTGATTCGTCGGAGTGTCGTTGCTGTCGGTCAAGAACCTGTTGACGCAGGCATTCCGCAAACCCACCCGGTACCCGTCCGAACGGTCTTCCACTCGTCATGACCCGAAGGCCGCTGGGCGACGCCACCCTCGCTCCGGTTGTCTGCAGCCGGTTCCACAGGTCGCGGTCCTCGGAGCGGGCCAGGCAGCCCCACCCGCCGGCACGGTCGTAGGCGTCGAGGCGAACCCCGAGGTTGGCGGCGTGCACGTGTGGATGGTCGCCGTCCACCGGAAGCAAGGTCGTATACGTGTCGGCAAAATGCTGTTTGGCCACCACCGGATGTCCGTCGAACGACACGATGTCGACCACGCCGGCAACGGCGCTCAGACCCCTGGTGGCAGCCGCCATCTGTTGGACGATCCAGTCGCGTGGCACGTCGGTATCGGCATCAGTACTGGCGATCCAGGTGCGATCCGCTCGCCGGGACATGAGGAGGGACCGCCCGACCTCGACACCAAGGGCTCGCACCAACGCCACATTTCCGATGTCACATTCCGTCACGACGGCGTGGGGGCGATCGACCAATACCGACCGAGCGATATCGACAGTGGCGTCGCGGCAACCGTCGGCAACGACGACAACCGCCACTCGCTCAACGCGACTCGACGCGTGCCGTGCTGATGCGAGGATCGACGTGAGACTCGAAGCGATGTGGTCCTGCTCATTGCGGGCCGGAACGACGATCATCACGTCGAAACGTCTCGGTGAAGGCACCCGGGTTGGAGGAACTCGCATCGGCGTCGCCGAGGACCACGGCTCAGCGTTCATCGCACCCACCCCTCGATCAGATGTCTCTGGTCGCCATACGAACTCGTCGCCGGCCCGAGGACGTCGGCGAGGACGGCGTGTACGGCAGTTCCCCCCGGAAGACAGAAGTCGTGCGCCGAACCTCGCCAGTGGCATGCGACGATCGAGCCGCCGGGGCGGACGCTCTGCTCGGCGAGCACGGCGACGTCAACGACACCTTCGCGCGGGAGGTAGTACAGGAAGTCCGACAGTACGACCAGGTCGAAGGGCTCGTCCGGCCAATGCTCTGGCACCGACTTCACCGCAAAGTGAACGTTCGTGTGGCTCTTGGTCAACTCCTGCGCGTGGGTGATCGCGGCGGACGAACCGTCCCACGCCATAACGTGCCGAGCCCGAGACGCCAGCCTTTCGGTCAGACTCCCGCTCGCACAGGCCGGTTCGAACACCGTGTCGTACAGCTCGTCGGGCAGCATCGCCGTGATCAGATCAAGGCGACGACGCTCGGCCCAGCTCGTTCGATAGTTCCACGGATCGGAGTTGTCGGCGAAAAGCGAATTGAAGTGGCTCTGCAACGGGGTCAGCACCAGAAGACCTCGTTCGAGGCGGTGTGCCGGGCGCGAACGGTGTCGTCGACAATGACCCGTCCATAGGTGCTCGTCATCTGCGATTCGTACTCGGACAGGGCCGCCGCTTTGGCCTCCAGAGCGGCGGCGCTCAGCCGATACGCATATGCGGTGCTGATGTTCAGCTCGTCCGAGGACAGGTTGTCCCAGCCCCAGATGGCGTAATGGAGTCGTGTCGCCGAGCATGACGCGCCGGCGAGGTCAAGGGCGTGACCGGTCGCCACGTGGTCACTGTGGCCGTCATCCGAACGAGGTCCGACGATCACGTCGAACCGCTCGGTCCACGGTTGCAATGCGGCTGCCACCGCCGTGACGTCGTCGAGCGTTTCGCCGTCCTGGAACCCGAGGAACGCTGGAGCAGCGGCCACGCCCAGCCGAGCGGCCGCCTTTCGACATTCGCGCTCGCGTATCCGACTCAGGTCCGTCACGTGGCGGTGTGAGGCCGCTCCATTCGTAACGACCACGATGCCAACGCGCCAGCCCGCCCGGCCGAGATCGTGGATCAGGCCACCAGCGGCAAGTGTTTCGTCATCAGGATGCGGCGCGACGACAAGAATGCTTCGGGCATGAACGGGGAGTTCGAGTGGCGGAAGGCGAATTCGATCCGAACGGTGACCTTCCTTCAGTTCGCGCAACGTGGCTGTGCTGTTTCCCGACATGGCGCAGACATACCCCGCCCACTCGAACACCCAAACCTGACCGTCTCACCGGAGGAATCCAGCACGGTTCTCATCCCAGATGCGGCGTGGCGCCATCCCACACCACCGATATTTCACGCTTTTCGCGACGGAAATGGCGTGTGTGGGATGCGTTTCGGAGCGCCAGGACAGACTGGTGGCCATGTGTCGAAACATCACACCATTGCGGGGCCTGGCGCCGGCGGCGACATTGGTCGAAATTGATGCCGCCGCGCTGCAGTTCATCCGTAAGGTCGGGGCGTTCTCGACGGTGCCCGTTGGCTCGGAGGCGGTCGTGGCCCAGGCGGTGCGAGACGTCGCCGTCGTCGTCTCGAGGTTGCTGCGCGAACTCCCTGAACGACGGGTACCGCCGGCGGTCGAGCCGCCGTTGCGACGACGCCAGAGCAGCCAAAGTGGCCCGAGCAGCCCGAGCGGGGTGGCGCCATCGGTCCGTCGCAGTCGGTAGGTTCGACGCCATGACCTCCGAGATCACGCCCGTGGCCGACATCACCATGTACTGGCGGCCCGGTTGCGGGTTTTGCGCTTCCCTCAAGCGTCAGCTCGACAAGCACGACCTGCCCTACGACGCCCACAACATCTGGGATGAGCCCGACGCGGCGGCCTTCGTCCGCTCCGTGGCCCGTGGCAACGAAACTGTTCCCACGCTCGTAGTGAAAGGGAAAGCGATGGTCAATCCGTCGATCGGCGACGTGGTGGAGGCCCTCGCCGGCTGAGACGATCAGACCTTGGTGAGCACGTCGTCGTAGTCGACTTCACCCGTATAGCGGGCCAGGATCTTGCCGTCGACGCTGATCAACAGGGCCGACGGCTGGC
>JANLQX010000141.1:0-5927 GCA_031368095.1 Actinomycetes bacterium
CGACGCCAACAGCTACCTCGCCATCAACGAGGCCATGAACAACCACGACATCGGTCGCGGCCGTGGTGACGTCGCCATGGCCATGAAGCACGTCACCGCCGATCTGCAGATCGTCGGGCTCGACGATGATCGCCTCTATCCAGTGCGGCTCCAGCGGGAGTTGGTGTTCCTCTCGCCGCACCCTCGCGAATTGGCGCTCGTGCATTCGATCGTCGGGCACGACGCCTTCCTCACCGAGGACGCGGCGATGAACGCGATCATCGGCCCGCACTTGAGCCGGTAGGCCGCAAGACCACCACAGATGCATCGTTCGGCGATGATGAACGCGAGCCACTTCAGTAGTGACCGGATCCGGTCGAAGATGGACGCCAATGTCGCTCGTTGCTCCACTCGAAGGTTTGGCCGTTGACGGCGCCCTAAGCGTTCCGCGTCCCCACCTTCGTCATCTGCCGAAACGGTGGATGTCGTGGTGTACCGGAGTGTTCCTTCTCGCCAGTGTGACCGGCGCATGGTTCCATCGAGTCCTGCTCGGTGAAGCATGGCGGGAAGCTCGACGGATCAGCCCGAGTTGGTGGCTGGTTCTGGCATCGCTGGTCGTTGCCCACCGCGTGGCGGTCGTTGTTCAGCAGTGGTCGGCGCTGCCGGGCAGTTCGTTCTTTCGAATGGCGGCGGCCACCGAAGCAAACCTAGGCGCCTCCAACGCCATGGTTGGTGGGTCGGCGATCGGCACCGGCCTTCGAGTCGCAATGTGGCGATCGTGGGGAGCTGACCCGCTCGGCGTGGCGGCGGCATTGTTCGTCGGAGCCCTGGGACCGTCATTTGCGCTGTGGACGCTGGCCGGAGCTCACACCTGGCCTCGCATGCTCCTCGGAAACGCCACCCGCATAGACGTCTTGCTCGGGATCGGTGCGATCGGCTTTCTGGTCGTGCCCTTCGTTATGTGGACGTTGGTCCTCACCCGACCGGGCGCACTGGCTTTCGTGAGCGCACGTATCGAACGGATCGCGGAATGGGCGGCCCGCCGGATTCCGGCCGCGGCAGTGCTGTTGGCCCGTCGGTCGGTTCCGGAAATTTCGGAAGATCTGCGACTTCGATCTCTCAGTGTGCTCCGTCGCAACGGTCTGCGGATCTTCGTGGCGTCGTGCGCAGCACAGGCTCTTCTGGCGACGATTCTGCTGGCGAGTATGCACGCTGTTGGCGCCCCGGCTGACCTCAACGGCCTGGAAGTGATCCGCGCCTTTGCGCTGGTTCGGGTGTTCTCGTCGTTCGTGCCCGTACCCGGCGGCATCGGCGTCATGGAGTTGGGGATTGTAAGTGCGCTTACGACGGCGGGGGCAACTCGGCCGGAGGCGCTGGCGGCCTTGGCCGTCTACCGCGGCCTCACGTTCTTCCTGCCCATTGTGAGTGGAACGCTGTGCGGGCTTTGGTGGAGGAGAAACCAGGCGGAGTAGTCCAACCCATTGCGGCGACGATCGGGCGGAGTGGAGGAGAAACCAGGCGGAGTAGTCCAACCCATTGCGGCGACGCTTAGGCGTTGCGGACTTGGGCGGCGGCCTGGAGGCCGAGGTCGTTGATCGACGTTTCCCGCATGTCGACCTTGCGGACCTTGCCGGTCACCGTCATCGGGAAGGAGTCGGCAACGTTGAGGTAGCGCGGAATCTTGTAGTGGGCGATCTTGCCCTGACAGTAGGCGCGCAGATCATCGATGGAAATGGCGGACGCCTCCGGCCGGAGTACGACCCACGCCATGATCTCTTCGCCATACTTTTCGTCGGGAACTCCGATCACCTGCACATCGGCGATGGCCGGGTGGCCGTAGAGAAATTCCTCGATCTCGCGGGGATAGACGTTTTCGCCACCGCGGATGATCATGTCCTTGATGCGCCCGACGATGTTGACGAAGCCGTCGTCGTCCATGGTGGCGAGGTCGCCGGTGTGCATCCAGCCGGCTTGATCAATCGCTTCCGTGGTCTTGCCCGGCTCGTTCCAGTACCCGAGCATCACCGAGTAACCGCGGGTGCAGAACTCGCCGGTTTCTCCCCGGGAAACGATGCGTCCTGTTTCGGGGTCGACCACCTTGATTTCCACGTGGGGGTGGACGGTTCCCACGGTTCCAGTACGGCGGTCAAGCGAGTCGTCGGTGGCGGTCTGCGTGGACACAGGCGACGTCTCCGTCATGCCGTAGGCGATACCGACTTCGGGCATATGCATCCGTGACGTGACCTGCTTCATGACCTCCACCGGGCACGGGGACCCGGCCATCAGGCCCGTTCGCAACGACGAGAAATCGGTCGACTCGAAGTCGGGGTGGGCGAGCTCGGCGATGAACATCGTGGGAACGCCGTAGAGGCTGGTGCATCGTTCGGTGGCGATCGCCCGCAACGTGGCGCCCGGGTCAAAGGCGGCTTCGGGATAGATCATCGTTGCCCCGTGGGTGATGGCGCCGAGGTTCCCCATCACCATGCCGAAGCAGTGATAGAGCGGAACGGGGATGCAGACGCGATCCTGTTCGGTGTAGCGGCAGCCCACGCCCACGAAGAATCCGTTGTTGAGAATGTTGTGATGGCTCAACGTGGCGCCCTTGGGAAAGCCGGTCGTGCCACTCGTGTACTGGATATTGATCGGGTCGTCGAACTGGAGCGTGGCGCTGCGGGTAACGAGGGTCTCCGGGGACACACTGCGGCCGACCTCGGTGAGAGCCGCCCATTCGTCGGAGAACAGAAAGATGGTTTCCTCGACGGTGTCGAGGTCGTCGGCCACTGCCGCCACCATCGCCCGGTAGTCGCTGGTCTTGAAATTCGATGCGGCCACGAGCAAGCGACAACCCGACTGGTTGAGAGCATAGGACAACTCGTGGGTCCGGTAGGCCGGGTTGAGGTTGACGAGGATGGCGCCGATCTTGGCGGTGGCGAGCTGGACGATCGTCCACTCGGCGTAGTTCGGTGACCAGATGCCAACGCGGTCACCCACCTCAAATCCTTTGGTGAGGAGTCCGCGGGCCACGAGGTTCACGGCGTCGTCGAGTTCGCGGTAGGTGAACCGGAGGCCTTGATGACACGAGACCAAGGCCTCTCGGTCGGGGTGGGCGGCCACCGTTCGTTCAAAACAGGCCCCGATCGTTTCGCCGAGAAGCGGAACCGACGACGTTCCGGAGCTGTAGGAATTCGACCGAGTCATCGGCTCAGTCTCTACGCTTTTGCTCCAGCCGGCGTGAGCGGTCGGGTGGTGGCCAGCACGGCGTCGATCATCGGTGCCAAGCGGGCCACACCATCGAACAGCGCATCGGGCCGATCGCGGTTCGGGTCGAGGAGGGCCATCAGTTCCATGCCGATGAACAGTGACGCCACCGCGTAGGTCGCGTCGGCCGGATCGATCAACGAAGCGACCGAGGACTCGCGCAGCACCCGCACGATGGCGTCTTGGACCAAGGTCATCCACGGCACCATCCCGAGGTGGAGCCCGTCGCGAAGGTCTGGCGACGTGTTGGCGCCCGCCAGCAACTGCGCCAGCACGTTGACCGATCCGGACTCCTGCTCGTGACGGTGGATCTCGCGGGCCACCACGATGAGCTCACTGATCGTGGTGATCTGGCGGAGCATCGATTCATAGCGGGTGGCGCGAGTTCGCCCTTCGGCCTGGGCGGCTTCGATCAGGAGACCGTCGACGGAACCAAAGTGATAGAAGATCAGCGCCTGGTTGAACGACCCGCGCCGGGCAATGGCTCGAGCGCTGGTTCCAACGATGCCTTCAGCATCGAGGGTGTCAATGGCGGCCTGCACGATCCGGTCGCGGGTTTCGTCGCCGTTCGAGGCGGTGGCACGCCGACTACCTTTTCGGGTCGTTGTCGGGCGACTGACGGCGACCGCTCCTGGCGCCGAAACGTCCCCATCTTTCCGAATTCCGGGCAGATCGGGCTGGTCAACAGTCATAGAAAACGGTAGCGCGTGCCCGAGCGGTACCTGATGTTGCCGCTGGAAGCGGACGCTCGTGGACGCCAGCCAATGGCGGACCAGACAGACTTGTTGACGCATGGAATCGTCAACCACCGGGTCGACGCGCTCGGTGGACATGCTGATCGCACACGCCGGGATCACCGACCTCTACCCGTTCCAGATCGATGTTCGCAAGGCGGCGGCGACCTATCCAGGTCGTGACGTGATGTTGGAAGCACCGACCGGGGCGGGAAAGACGATCGCCTACGCGATGGTCGCCTTCGATGATCTCGCCCGCGTGAATCCGGTGGTCGGGCCTCCGTGCGTGCTGGTCATTGTTCCGACCCGAGAGCTTGCCCAGCAGTGCGATCGGGTGCTGCGACCTATGGCTCGGGGCGTCGACCGTCGCTCGGCTCTCCTGCAGGGAGGGGTTTCCTTCGACCCCCAGCTGCGCAACCTCGCCCGCGGTGCCGATGTCGTCGTCGGGACACCCGGTCGACTCCTCGACATGATCCGACGCGGGCAACTCGATCTGTCCCACATCGTGCTCGCGGTGGTCGACGAGGCCGACCGCCTTGGCGATCTTGGCTTCCTCGACGATGTCTCGGAGATCCTTGCCGCGGTTCCGGGCTCGGCGCGTCGCATGCTGGTTTCGGCCACATTGCACGGAGCAGTGCAGGAACTGGTCAACGGCCTTCGGACCAACCCGATCGAAATCCGGACGGCGGGTGAGCCGGCGGGCACCCCCGAAGGGCTCGGATGGGGTACAGCCGAGTGTCCGCACCGCCGGGTCACGATCGTTCGGGAGGACCTTCGTCATGACCTCGGGCGCCTCCTGGACGCATCCCCTCGCAGCCTGGTGTTCGTGCGGAGTCGTCATGCCGCTGATCGATGGGCCGGGTGGATCGCTGAGGACGGCCGCCGCGCCGCGGTGCTTCATGGTGGATTGTCGACCGCCGCCCGTCGGCAGGCCATTGATGCGTTCCGGCTTGGCGACGAACCGGTTCTGGTCGCCACCGATCTTGCCGCCCGAGGTCTAGACGTGGCGGCGGTGGCCTTGGTGGTGCACGTCGAACCCAGCGACGACGAACGCGACTACGTGCACCGGTCGGGTCGAACCGGGCGCGCCGGTCTACCGGGCGTTGTCGTCAACCTGATTCGGCGTGAGCAACGCCGAACAGTGGAGGCCATGGAGGCCCGCCTCGGCGTGGTGGCTATCGACGCCACGCTGCCCGAGACGGTTTCGGCGATCGACGCGACGGTGGCAGCGCTGGAACGAGCTCGGGGCGGTCCATCGCCGTGGCACCCTCCCCTTGGCCGCCAAAGTGCCGGCTTGGGGTAGGTCCGGCGGCCCATTTGCCCACTCCACGTAGCGTTTTCCGTTCAGATAGTCACCTGGAGTGGCGACATTTGATACATGACTACGCAGAGTGTTCATGGCGAACAAGGAAGGCGGACCTCCCGCCGCCACCGGCCACGCCCGGCTGTAGCCGGTCTGGCGGCGTTCATCGCCTTTGCCGCCATCGTGGTCGGCGGCCAGGTCGGCCGGGCCCGAGCGGCCACGTCAGTGCGTCCGTCCGTTGCCGTGCCGGCCTATTTCTGGGCCGATGAACAGTGGGGCCGGATGCTCAATGGCGCTTCGGAAGTCAAGTACGTGGTCCTCAACCCGGAGAGCGGACCCGGAACGACGAAATACTCGACGTTCGAAACCAAGGTTGCGGCGGCTCGTTCGCAGGGCGCGACAGTCCTTGGCTACGTCGACACTGCGTATGGAACCCGCTCAACAACACTGGTCCAGGCCGACATCACCACGTACCGCGACTGGTACGGCGTCAACGCCTTCTTCTTCGACCAGACGCCCACGGCATGTAACGAACTTCCGTATTACGACGCGCTCAGTACGTTCGTGCGCTCGCAACCGAACGGCGTGGTGTTCCACAATCCCGGGACGAACCCGGGCGAGTGCTTCCTTGGCGCCGCCGATGTCATCGTGAA
>JANLQX010000148.1:0-5564 GCA_031368095.1 Actinomycetes bacterium
ACATCGTGCAAAAGGCCACATTCGGACAGCGCTTCGTAGGCTGGATCATCGACTGGGTGATGCTGGTGATTGTCAGCATCATCTTGCAGCTGGCACTCAAAACTGTGGGCGCGATCCTGTCGATCTTGGTCCAAATTGCATACTCCGCCTATTTCGAGGGTACTCAGAACGGGCAAACTATCGGTAAGAAGGTGGTTGGCCTTCAGGTAGTACCGAAGGCTGGTGGGCCCATGGATCTCAACAAGGGTGTCATCCGAGCGGTCGGAAAAATCGTCTCCGGCATTCCCTGTGGTCTGGGGTATTTCTGGATGCTGTGGGACGCTGACAAGGACACCTGGCACGACAAAATCGCAGGCACCACGGTGGTTTCGTTGAAGTAAGCCGGCTGTCTGCTTGCTGAGCAGAGAACGGGGCGGCAGTGTCGTCCCGTTCTTCGCGTGGTGCGGGCTGGGACCGCCCGGTGCCGCTCCGCTACGTTCCATCCATGCCTCGCCTCAGCAGACTCAGTCGTTCCATCGAAGGACGCGTCGCCATCGTCACCGGGGCAGCATCCGGTATGGGTAGGGCCACAGCCCATCTGTTTGCTGACGAAGGTGCTCGGGTGGCCGTGGTGGACCGCAATCGCGAGGGGGTGGCGGCTGTGGTTGATGAGATACGGGAGGCGGGTTTGGTAGCCGATGGTTTCACCTGTGACGTAGCGCTGGCCGATCAGATCGAACGGACAGTGGCGGCGGTGGCGGAGCGGCTGGGGCCGGTCGACATCCTCATCAACAATGCGGGGGTCTCGGTACCGGCGGCGATTGATTCCATGCAGTGGCCCGATAGTTGGGATGCCACCTTCGATGTCAACGTCACTTCCCAGGCCCGGTTCATCCGAGCCTGTCTGCCGATGCTGATGCGCGATGGGGCGGGACGAGTGGTCAACATTGCGTCCACCGAGGGTTTAGGCGCAACCGCTGGAATGTCGCCGTATACGGCCTCCAAACACGCCGTGGTGGGGCTCACGCGATCGTTGGCGGTGGAATTGGCGAGTCGTGGCGTAACGGTCAACTGCATCTGTCCGGGACCTATCAACACTGGCATGACCGAGGCCATCCCGGATGAGGCCAAAACGAAGTTTGCCCGGCGCCGTACCCCCATCCGCCGCTACGCCGACCCTGAAGAGGTGGCGCAGATGACGTTGTCCCTCGTGTTACCAGCGGCCAGTTTCCTGGTGGGTGCAATCATCCCCGTCGATGGCGGGCTCACCGTACAAAACACATAGTTAGGATCGCCCGCATGCCCGAGATGCCCGAGGTGGAGTCATTGGCCCGGTGGCTGGATGGCCGTACTCGGGGGCTGATCATTGAGCGGGCCGATGTGCTGGCCATCAGCGCGCTGAAGACCTTTGATCCGCCACTGCAGGCATTGCACGGTCGACCGTTGCGGGCGTGGGGGCGGCGAGGCAAGTTCCTCATCGCCGAGACGGGCGAGGATGGTGCTGATCCCATCTATCTCTGTATTCACCTGGCTAGGGCGGGGTGGTTGCGGTGGTCGGAGGAGCAGAAGTCGGCCAAGGCCAAGCTCACCAAGGGGCCCCAGGCGTTGCGGGTTGCATTGTCTGATGGCAGCGGGTTCACGTGCACCGAGGCGGGCACCGACAAGCGGCTGGCGGTGTATGTGGTGCGTGACCCCAACGATGTGGATCACATTCGCACGTTGGGCGTGGAGGCCATAGGAGCCGAGTTCACCCTTTCGCGACTGGTCGAAGTGCTTTCGGGTCAGGGGCGGAGCCAGATCAAGGGTGTGCTTACGGACCAGTCACTGATTGCTGGTATCGGTAACGCCTACTCCGACGAAGCGCTGCATGTTGCCCGCCTGTCGCCGTTCAAACCGGCCAATTCGTTGACGCCTGGCGAGCTGTCGGGGCTCCACGACGCAATAGTCAGTGTGCTTACGGAGGCGTTGGATCGCTCAACCGGGAAGCCGGCGGCGGAACTCAAAGATGCCAAACGTACCGGGATGCGAGTCCATGGTCGGGCCGGTCAGCTTTGTCCCGAGTGTGGTGACACAGTTCGGGAGGTGGCGTTCGCCACCAAGAGTCTGCAGTACTGCCCCACCTGCCAAACCAACTCCAAGTTGTTGGCCGATCGACGAATGTCGCGCCTGCTGAAGTAAGAGCCCTGGCCGCCGTGGCCAACATGGTCGGCGGTGGGGGAAGCCGTTGCTATAGTGCGTCGTCACGCGGAAGTGGCTCAGTGGTAGAGCATCACCTTGCCAAGGTGAGGGTCGCGGGTTCGAATCCCGTCTTCCGCTCCAAGTATAACCGCAGGTCAGGCACCCTTTTGAGGGTGCCTGATTGCTTTCTAGAACACCCGCGCTCTACCATTTCGCTCTACCATCCGGTCGCGAAACGGCTCAGAGGCTCTGAACGCTCGCCCAGATTGGTGAAATCGCCTGTGGCGTTCGTCACATTTCGGTCTGGCAAACCCGGTACTCCTCGAAGGAAGGAGCCGCGATGTCGGCAGCAGGAACGAAACAGAGTGGGCTCCGAGCGAAGGGGTCGGGTGGGATCATCGATCTTGGCGCGGGCAAATGGAAGATCGACATCGAGATTGGCCGAGACCCGATCACGAAGCGCCGACGACGCGTCGCCCGTCACATCCTTGGCACGCGAGAAGACGCTGAGGTCGCTCTCGCCCGCCTCAGGGTCGCTGATCACGAGAAGCGCATCCAAGCGGGCACCAGAGCCCGTTCAGCGGGCGCAGCGCTCGATCAATACGTCCGCGAGATCGAGACCGGTTACAGCGAGCTGGAGCCGCAGACGATCGTGACCTGTAGGTCGGCTGCGAAGAAGATGCGAACGACTGAGCTGGCCGACGGTCGCGTGTTTGGGTCGATTCTGTTGAGTCGCTTGAACTGGCAGGACATCGAGGCGTTGTATGACGCGATGCGCTCGGGTGGTGCAGGTGCCGACTGGGTGCGGCGATCGGCGACGGTGCTCACGCAGGCGCTGGAGTTGGCGCGACGAAAGGGGCTCGTCTCGTCGAACCCGGCGAAGGACGCCATGCGCCCGAAGTCGCGCAAGCAGAAGCCGTTCTCCCCAGCTGCCGACGACGTTCGCTCTCTTCTTGCGTTGGTGATGAAGAACGATCCGGAAGTCGGTACCGGCGCCGCGCTCCTAATCGCGACGGGCATGCGCCGCGGCGAGCTCTTGGCCCTTCTCTGGTCGGACATCAACTGGGCCCACGAGGACCTGCACGTGAACAAGTCGCTGAGTGACGGCGGGCGTGGCGTCGGAGTCGTCGTGAAGTCGACGAAGCGCTCTGATTGGCGTGACGTTCCGCTGACGAAGTCTGCGATCACCGCGTTGCGGGAGCACCGCGACCGCTTGTCGGAAAAGAACCGAGGCGATCTCCGCGAGCGTTATGTGTTCGCCGTGGATCCGTCGGGTACGACGCCGATTCGGCCCGACCGGTTCACGGACCGATGGGACGTGGCGCGCGGTACGTCGGCGGTGAAGCTCCAGGAACTTCGCCACTTTGCTGCGACGGCGATGCTTGATGCGGGTGAGTCGTACCGGACTGTTGCAGAGATCCTCGGCAACAGCGAGAATACGCTCCGGCTGCACTATGACGGTCGCACCGACGTCGGTAAGCGCAAGGCGATCCAGGCGCTCGAGTTCGACTGAGCAATCCGCACGAGTTCGTCCTGACCGGCGGGGGCTTCGTCGCCGTCGATGAGGCCCTGGCGCGGCGACGGTCGCACGATGTTTGCTCCGCAAGTCGAAGCGAAGAAGGCTCCCGTCCGTAGAAGGTGCTTGTATGCCTTCGGCTGATCACTGCGACATCTGACCGAGAGGGTTCCCGTCCTTTCGATCCCCGCGCGTGCCTTCCTTGTTGAACGAGGAGAACTGCAACCGGATGGTCAACGATGGTTGAGGGAACAGCGATACAGACGCGGCGGCGGCGAACTCGCGAGGGCATGGCCGAAGCTCGAATTTGAATGGCGCAACATGTTTCGGATCGTTGATCCGAAACATGTTATGATTGGGCTTCATGGGACGACCGCGAGTTCGAGACGAGGGATTGCGTGTCGAGATCTGCGACAAGGCGGTCGGGTTGCTTGAGCGTGGCGGGGTGAAATTGCTTACGACGCGAGCGATTGCTGCCGAGTGCGGTGTTTCGTTGCCAACGATCAACGAATTGTTCGGCGGGAAGGCTGGTGTTGTTGGGGCGATGTTCGCCCGAGGTTTCTCGTTGCTCAGTGCTGAGTTGCACGACCTGGGCGAGGGTGATCCTCTCGACCCGACAGAGGCGCTGATCGAGTTGGCGATGGCGTTGCGCTCGTTCACCGTTCGAAACCCGCGTCTTTCTGAAGTGATGTTCTCGGGGCCGTTCATCGAGTTCGACCCGACGTCAGAGACAATCGGCGACGCGCAGATCGTCTACGACGCGGTGCTTCATCGAGTTGCACGTCTGCTTCCCTCAGCGCGCCCACGGGGTTCAGCGAAGGACGCCGCGATCGCGGTCGTGGGAGTCATGACCGGACTCATGGTGCTGGAGCGCTCCGGGACGTTGGGCACTACCCAAGCGGCCGTTGTCAGGCGATGGAAGACAGCGATCGCAGCGATTTCCGGCGGTATTTCAAATTCGGCCCCGAGACCGGTCTCGGCGAGATAGGAGTTCGCGACATGCAACAACTCGTGTTTCAGGGTGCACGGAAAGTGGAGTGGATCGAAAGTTCAACGCCAACACTTCGCTCTGCCAAGAGTGCGTTGGTGCGACCAGACGTCGTCTCGACTTGTGACATGGACGCCGTGGCCCTGTCCGGCGCGATCAAGTTTCGACCCGGCACGCCACTTGGTCACGAAGGTGTTGGCACGGTCATCGATGTCGGCGACGAAGTACGCCACGTTCACCCGGGTGATCAGGTCATCGTGCCGTGGCAGATTTCGTGCGGAACGTGTCGGCGATGCGTGCGCGGCAATGACACGCATTGCGAAGTTGTCGACAGCGGTGCCTGTTACGGGTGGGGTCCACACGTTCGACGGTGGGGCGGCTTTCTCGGGGATCTGATCGAAGTTCCCTTTGCCGATCATATGCTCGTGCCGCTCCCCGCCGGAATCGATCCGGCTGCGGCGGCGGGGTTGAGCGACAACCTTGTCGACGCGTGGCGGTCTGTCGGTCCGCCACTACGTGCGACCGGCGGCGGGCGGGTACTCGTCCTCGGCGGCGTCTTGGAGTCGGGTGGGAGTATCGGCGTGTACGCCTCGGCATTCGCGGTCGGTCTCGGTGCCGACGAGGTGGTATTCGTGTCAACCCAAAAGGTTCAATGCGACCTGGCCTCGACTTACGGAGCGAACGCTCACCTGGTTGAGGGGCTGACCGAGATCGGTGATCTTGGCGAGTTCGACGTAACGGTGGATACGAGCGGTGTCGCCGAAGCACTCGGTTTCGCGCTCCGTTCAACGGGCCCTAGTGGAGTTGCAACATGTACTGCCGGGGCTACGCACCGGGGCCGCGATGTTGCCCTGCCCGTCTACGAGATGTACATGAACACGGTCACCTTCCACACCGGCTGGG